>JAJZGO010000143.1 GCA_021798415.1 Thermoplasmata archaeon
GGGTGATCGGGCACGCCTCGACGCAGAACGGCAGCGCGCACTGCAAGCACCGCTGCGCCTCGAGCATCGCCTCTTCCCGGGTGTAGGAGTGAAGGACCTCCCGGAAGTCCACGACGCGGTTCTCGGGACGTTCCTCGGGGACCTCGATCCTAAGGTACCGTGAGTCGGCCGCGGTCATCGTTCGTCCGCGGAAGCCTCCGCGGTCGCGTAAACCATTCCCCTCTACGGCTTAAACTCCACGGAACCGTGCGAGCGTTTGGCACACCGACCCCTGCGTTCCACTCCCTCGCGGCCCGCAGCCGAGCTGCGGGGGTCCCCCTCGAGAGGCCTGGGTGGGGGGGGGACCTTCATGCGCACGCCATCGTTCGTCCGTCTGTGCCGCCTTTCGGGTCCCGAGCGAGGGCCGACGCACCGAAGGGTACCTCTCCGGCCGCGCCTTTCGCCGGCACCGGGCCAGCGGAGGGGGCTCGCCGGGGGGCGGAGGTCCTGGCCCGCCTCGACCGCATCCCGGAGTGGTCGTTGCCGTATTCCTATCTCGCGATCGTAGGGCTGGGTTACTTCTTCGTCTTTTACGACATCACCGACATCGGGTTCGGGCTTCCCGCGATCGCGGTCCAGATGCACCTCACGGGCGACGAGGGCCTCTTCGTCGCGCTCGCCGTGGGCCTGCTGGGCTACATCCTCGGTTCGTTCGTCATCGGGACGTTCTCCGACCGGCACGGCCGACTGAGGATGCTGCTCGTGGCGTTCGCGCTGGTCGCTCTCGGCTCGTTCGGGGACGCGGCGGCGACCGACCTCTTCACGCTCTCGCTTTGGCGATTCGTAACCGGGGTCGGGGTCGGGGCGGGCCTCAACCTCGTCTCGACCTACGTGGGGGAGCTCGCGCCGGCGGCCCGACGGGGCCGGATCTCGGTCCTCACGTTCCTCATCGGCATCCTGGGCCAGGCGGTCACGCCGTTCGTCGCGCTCGCGCTCGTGCCCACGTTCGAGGTCGGCTGGCGGTTGCTCTTCGTCATCGGCGGGGCCGTGGCGGTCGTCGGCCTCGCGTTCCAGAGCCGGCTCCCCGAATCGCCCCGCTGGCTCGTGATGCGCGGTCGGCCCGACGAGGCGGACGCGATCGTCCGGCGGATGGAGGCGATCGCCCGCGCCCGCGGCGAAGAGCTCGCGGAGCCGCGGCCGGGCGAGGTCAGCCTCGAGCGCGGCCGATTCCCCACGCGCTACCTGTTCCGCCCCCCGTACGCCTCCCGCCTCGCGGTGTTCGTCGCGATGTGGTTCCTGTGGTACGTCGGCAACTACGCCTTCCTCGGGGACGCGGCAACGCTCTACGCGGCGCACGGGATCGCGGTCGGGAGCTCGATCCTCTACCTCGCGGTCGGCGCGGTGGGCTATCCCGTCGGAGCCCTCCTCATGCTCGCGGCCGCCGACCGGGTCGAACGGCACCGTCTCCTCGTCGTCGCCACCGGCGTCTGGTTCATCGGTATGCTCCTCATCGGTACCCTGGCCAGTGGCCTCGTGCTCACGCTCGGTTCGTTCCTGGCCTCCCTCTCGCTCGGCATGTACCTCCAGGTCGCCTACACCTACACGGCCGAGAGCTTCCCGACGAGGGCACGGACCTCGGGGTTCGCGTGGAGCGACGGGCTCGGCCACCTGGGCGGCGTGGTCGGAGCCCTCGGCCTGCCGGCGCTGATCGCGGCGACGTCGTTCTTCGCGGGGTTCGCGACGGTCGGCCTCACGGGCCTCGCCGCCGGGACGATCGCCCTCCTGGGACCGCGCGCGGCCGGACGACGGCTCGAACGGATCTCCCAGTAGCCGGGGAGTCCGACCCGACCGCCGCGCGAGGATAGATTATATCTGCCGGCGTCAGGAACCCGCCGGATGCGCGCCGACCAGCCGGGCCGGATCGGGTCCCTTACCGTTCCGAACCGCATCGTGATGGCGCCGATGATCTCCAACCTCGCCAACCCGGACGGCTCGACGAACGAGACCCACATCGCCTACCTCGCGGCGCGCGCGCGAGGGGGCGCCGGCCTGCTCATCACGGAGTATGCGTTCGTCAACGGCCGCAACGCCCGAGGCTCCCGCAACGAGCTCGGGGCGTACCACCCCGACTTCGTCCCGAAGCTCCGACGCCTCACCGAACGCGTCCACGACGAGGGGAGCCGGATCTTCCTCCAGCTCGTCCACTGCGGAGGACGCGCAGGGCTCGACACGAACCCGGAGGGCCCGATCGCCCCGTCGCTCCTCGACTACCCCGGGCCCGCACCCCGCGAGATGACCCCGACCGATTTCGAATCCGTCGTCGACGATTTCGTTCGCGCGGCCCGGCTCGGGGAGCGGGCCGGGTTCGACGGCCTCGAGATCCACGGAGCCCACGGCTACCTCATCCACCAGACGATCGCTCCCGCGCTCAACCACCGCGAGGACCGCTACGGCGGATCGTTCGACGGCCGGCTCACGTTCGCCCGGGAGGTCGTGCGGGCGGTCCGCGGTGAGGTCGGGCTCCCGATCGGACTTCGCCTCAGCCTCTACGAGGACGAGGCCGACGGCTACGGGCCCGAGTACGGCCTCTCGGTCGCCGAAGCCATCGAGGGCCTCGACTACGTGCACTTCTCGGCCGGGCGGTTCGCGCCACCGGGAAGCTCCGCCGCGTTCTACTCGCCGCGTCTTCACGTGGCGCACCGCCTGCCCCGGCGGCCGAGCCTCACGACGATGGTCGTCGGCTCCGTCGTCGACGCCCGGGACGTCGAGGGGGCGCTCGAGATCGCGGACTTCGTCTCGGTCGCGCGGGGCATGCTCGCCGACCCTTCGTTCGCGGCGGCCGTGCTCGGGAGACGGCGGGAGCTTCGGCCGTGCATCCGCTGCAACCAGGCGTGCCGCGACCTCGCGTGGGGCGAGGTGCGGTGCACGGTGAACCCGGACGTCGGCTACGAGGGTCTCGCCCGACCCGGGCGGCCCCTCCGCGGCGAGGTCGTGGTCGTCGGAGGAGGCGTCCAGGGCCTCGAGGCCGCGCTCGCCGCATCGTCCCGGGGTCTGCGCGTCACGCTCTACGAGCGGGCCGAGAGCGTCGGAGGTCAACTGCTCGCGATACTGGACGAGGCCAAGCGTCGGGAGTTCCTCCCGCTGGTCCGCTTCTACGATCGTGCCCTGGCCGGTCGGAAGGTCGAGGTCGTGACCGGCACGCGCTACACCGGCGCGGGGATCGTCTGCACGCCCGACGTCGAGTATCCGGACCTTCTCGCCGTGCGTCCGACGTCGGTCGACTCGAACATCTTCCAGCACCACGACCAGATCCTTTCGCTGGCCGAGTCGGGCCCGCTCGTCGTCAGTCGCCGCAGCCTCGAGAGCCTCGACCGGGTTCGCGGGGCCGGCTACCGGGCACTCGCGGAGTCGAAAGGGGTCACGTTCGTCGCGGACTCGGCGCGGTCGTTCGACGTCGTGCTGCACGAACCCCGCCAGTACGACCTGCGCCAGGCCATCGTGGCCGGGCGGCGCAAGGTCGCCCGCTACATCTCCGAGCACCTTCCCGAGTTCCTCTGACCGCCGTGGGTCGCCGGCGCCGCGAGGGGACCGGTCGCGACGGAAGCCGGCTCCCGTGCTTATCTACGGCCGCGCCGATGCTCCGCCATGGAACCGTCCGCGGCCTCTCCGTGGCGCAAACTCACCGCCCGCGAGGAAGCGGTCATCGTTCGCAAGGGAACGGAAGCGCCGTTCTCGGGGGCGTACGAGCACGAGTTCGCCCCCGGCACCTACTCGTGCAAGCGGTGCGGGAGCGCCCTCTACCGCTCCGACGACAAGTTCGACG
>JAJZGO010000144.1 GCA_021798415.1 Thermoplasmata archaeon
ACCACTCCGCGTACGTAGTGACGCTGACGGCCCCGCCGGGGCACGCGTAGACCGTGACCGTGCCGGGCAGCGTCGACCGGATCCGACGCGCGCCGACCGGTGCCGTGCAGTGCCGGTAGCATCGTGGCGTTGCGGGCGCGAGCGCCCGGCGCACCGCCAGCGGCAGCGGGGCCGCTCCCCCCGCCCGGCTCACGGTCCCTCCGCCGCGGTAAGCGAGCGGAGCCAGTCGCTCGCGAACAGGTCCTTCCAGGCCCGGGCGGTCCGCGCCACCTCTTCGGAGAACCCCGTGAGGAGGTGCTCGACCCGTCCGTCCGACCACTCGACGAACACCTGAGGGATCAGGTAGTCGGGGGACGCGTCGCCGTACTTCTGCACGACCGCATCCGCGATGCGTCCCTCGGCCCGTCGGTCGATGTCGAGCCGTCGGACCGGGACCTTCAAGGCCCGGGCGAGCCGCCGGACGTTACGGTCCGAAAGGGGGACGCAGTGGGGGCACCAGTCCGCGAGGACGATCGTCAGGCGGCGTGGGCGGACGGACGCGGTTTGGGGGACCATAGCGGGGGCAAGGGGCGAGGATTCAAAGGCTCGCGCAGGGAGGGGGGTCCTCGCGCCCCGCGTGCTACGTTCCGTCGCGGGAAACCTCAATCGCCGCTCCGGTACGTGGCTTTTTAGTCTCCGGTTCCTCGCTCCGCCGTGAGAGAACGGGTCTCCCCGGTCCGCGACGAGCCCCCCGCGAGGTGGGTCGCCGCGGGGAACGGCGTCCAGATGCGCCCGATGGTGGAGGGGGCCGGCACCACCATCGTCCTCTACCGGATGGCTCCGGGCACCCGCTTCGAACCGCATTCCCACACGTTCGCTGAGCTCGCGGTGGTCCTCTCGGGCCGGGGTCGGTTCCTGGTCGAGGACCAAGAGCGCGACCTCCAGGAAGGGGACTCCCTGTTCCTGCCTCCGGGCACGCGCCACGGGATCGTCGTCGCCGACGGGTCCGCCCCGGTCGTCACGCTGGACGTGACGGTGACCACGTGGACCGATGCCGCCCCCATTTCGGCCGCGGCCGTCGTACGTCATGCGATGACGATCGTCCGCAACGGGACCGACGGCCTGCTCAAACACATCTGACATCCTCCGACGGTGGAAACCGTGGGGTTCCCCCTGAGGGTTCCCGTTGGGTCCGCCGTCTTCGGCTTCGTTCCGCCGGGTCCGTGGGCCATGTCGAGGGGCCACGTTCCCGAGCCCAAGTGCCTCGGGCCTCTCCCCTATCGGGAGCGCCGGCCGAGCCGGACTTCTTCGGAGATCGACGGGGCTGCCATGTCGCGGTGTACGCGCCCTTCGCGCAACGCCTTACCCGCAACGCCGGCCCCCACCCCGTCGGGGGCTGGCCCCGCTCTGCTCATCACCGAACACGGTTCGGTTCGCGTTTCCCTCGCGCCGAGACCGCCCTGGATGCCATCGATCCATCCCCCACTTCAGAGGTGGGCGTTCTCGATGAGCCGCTTCGTAACGGCCCCGTCCCCCGCCCGGCGGCCGACCGGCCGTCGACGGTCGACTCTCAGCGGTGAGGCGTCTCGGGCGGAGGGATCGCCTCGAGCAGGTCCATCACTCCCTTGCCGAGCCACTGTCCTCCGTCCACGGCGAGGACCTGGCCGGTGATGTAGCTCGCACGCGGTCCCGCGAGGAACCGCACCGCCTCCGCGACCTCTTCCGGGGTCCCGAACCGGCCGAGGGGCACCCCGCGCGTGACCGCCTGGACGACCGCGTCGTTCTGCCAGAGCTGTCGGTCGGTGCCCTCGGTCCGGACCGGACCCGGGGCGACCGCGTTCACCCGGATGCCGAAGCGCGCCCACTCGACCGCGAGCGTGCGGGTCAGCGCGAGGACCCCCGCCTTCGCCGCGGCCGAGTGGGCGGTTCCGGGCCCGGCCATCCAGGCGTACGACGCGACGATGTTCACGACCGCCGGGGCCGGCGACGCCCGAAGCAGCGGGAACGCGGCTCTCGAGCAGAAGAACGTCCCGTCCAGCACGATGCCCACGACGGCGCGCCACCCGTTGGGGGAGATCCGCTCCGCCGGGGAGAGGAAGTTCCCGGCGGCGTTGTTGACGAGAACGTCGAGCCGGCCGTACTCGGAGCGGACGGCTTCGATCAGCCGGTCGACCTGATCGGGATGCCGAACGTCGGTGGGGACCTCGAGGACCCTCGCGCCCCGTCCCCTCAACTCGGCTCCCCCGTCGGCCAGGTGCTCCGCGGAGCGGCTCGCGATGCAGAGGTTGTACCCGTCCTGGGCGAGCGCAGCGCCGATCGCCCGGCCCAGTCCCGTGCCACCTCCCGTGACCACGGCGACGGGCTTCGCGTCGTGCCGGGGTACCGCGGAATCGGACACGAGCCGTCGAACCCGGCACGGGCAAAAACGTTGCCGTGGTCGCGCTCAGGTCCCGCCGAGCACGCGGTCGACCCGCTGGAGGTCCTCCGAGCGGAGTCCCTCCATCGGTCGTCCGTCAATGCGTAACACCGCCTCGCCGTCCCGAAACACGATCACGGACGGCACGATCTCGACCTCGAAACGCTCCCAGAGCGGGCCGTCGTCGTCCGAGAGGTCGGCGACCGCGAGCTCGCGGCCCGGGCCGGCCAGCTCGGCGAAATCGGGGGCGAACTGACGGCAGTACGGGCACCAGTCGGCGAGGAACGCGACCGCCCAGACTCCCGGGCGCAAAAGGCGCCGGCCGTCGAACGCCTCGGGCCCGACACGCAGAAGGCGGTCCACCGGTGGGGGCCGGGTCGCGGTCATCGGCGCGAGCGCTCCCTACGAGGAGAAGATACCTCTTGCGGTCCGGTCCGGACCGCCCGGGACCACTGACCGCCCGGGAACGCCCCTCGATCCGTCCAGTAGGCCGAGACGAGACGCGCCGGGGTCCGGTCGAAGAGGGGGCCGAGGGGGCGGGAGGGCCGCCGTCGTTCGACACCCTTGAGGGTCCCGACGACGACCACGACCGCCACGCCGGCATGCCGGGCGGCGAGGGCAAGCGGACGGGTCCCGACCTTGTGGACCACGCTGCCGTCCGCGTAGACGGCGTCGGCGCCGAGAAGGACGAGGTCGGCCCGACCCGCCGCCCGCCGTCCCGCGAGGTCGGGAACGACCTGCGCCCGCACGCCCGACCGGCGCAGGTCCCGGGCGAACGCGCCCCCCTCTCCGCCGGGTCGGCTCTCGAGCGCGATGACCTCCGCCGGACGACGCCCACGCGGCAACGACTCGAGGGCGCGCCGCACGGAGTCGCTGCGGCTGATCGTGACGACCCGCGCGTCCGGGGGGAAGAGCCTCCGGACCGTGGCCGCGATGCGGTTCGGTTCGTCTCGCCATCGCGCGGCCCGCTCGCGCGCCCACTTCCTCAACGACCGGACGAGGCGCTCGGAGGGAACCGTCCGAGCGATCCGTGCCCACTCGAGGGACCACTGTTGGAAGGGGCCCATCGCCGGCTGGCTGGTTCCGAGCGCCCGTGCGATCGCACGACAATAACGTCGGGGGTCGTCCGGCGGGAGGCGCTCCCACGCCGCGAGCGTCCGGGCGATCGCGGCGAGGGTCGTGCCGGCGAGGCCCCGGGCCCCGTGACGCCGGTCGGCGCCGACCGCGGCGAGCGCGCGGAGAAGCCTCTCGGCTCCCCGGTCGGTCCTCGAACCCGGCCGGGCGGGGGTGCTCACGTTCACGGAACCAACCGAGCGCTCTTGAACTTCGCCGCGGGTGGAGCGGGGTCAAGGGAGTCCATGTCCGTACG
>JAJZGO010000030.1 GCA_021798415.1 Thermoplasmata archaeon
TCGATCCGCGCGGATACGCCTCATCGGCCCGGGCGGCGACGACCTCCCACCCGAGGAGGTGCGCGAGGTCGAGCGCCGTCTCCATCGATCTCCCCCGATAGCCGCGCCGGGCCATGGCGGCGGTTCGCTGCGGAACGACGGGAAAGGGGTCGCACGGTACCTCGGATCGATCGTCGCGCAGGTAGATGCGGGCCCGATGCGGTCGGCCCGACCCCGAGTGGCCCTCGACTGCGACCACGGCACGAGCGCCCTCGCGACCCCCCAGCTCCTCTCTCAGCTCGGCTGCCAGCTCACGACGCTGAACGCCTTGAGCGACCCGGCCCCGATCGGACCGGCCCCCGAAGGGGAGCGTGGCCGGCTCGCCGACCTCGCTCGGGCGGTGGTGGCGACGGGCGCCCTCCTCGGCATCGCCCACGACGGCGACTCGGACCGTGTCGCGTTCGTCGACGAGACGGGTCGCCCGGTACCGGGCGCCGCGGCCCTCGCGCTCCTTGCGGGCTTTGCTCTGGATCGCCACCCGCACGCGCGGGTCGTCGCGAGCCTCACCTCCTCGAGCGCGCTCGAGACGGTCGTGGCCCAACGGGGCGGGGACCTCCGGTTCGCCGCCCCGGGAGACCGGGCGATGATCTCCGAGGTCCGCCGGCTCGACGCGAAGTTCGGCGGCAACGAGGCCGGCGAGTACTGCTGGCCGGAACACCTCTGCGCCCCCGACGGCCCGATGAGCGCGGTTCGGATGGTCGAGCTCCTCCTCGCGAGCGGCGCCCCGCTCTCCGTGCTGGTCGATCGGTTACCGACGGAGGCGACCGTTTCGCGGGAAGTACCGCTCCCCCTCGAATCGAGGACCTCCGTGATGCAGAGGGTCCAACGAACGCTCGCCGGGGAAGCCAAGCGCGTGGTCGACGCCGATGCGGTCAAGGCGTTCTACGACGACGGGTGGGTTCTCGTGGGGCCCGCCGGTTCCGAGCCGTCGTGCCGGATCACGGCGGGGAGCCGATCGGAGGAGCGCGCCCGCGAACTGCTCGAGCGGGGCGCGAAGCTCGTCAGCGACCTCGTCAGCGCGTTCACGTACGACGGGGGCGGCGGGGACCTCTGGTGCGACCCCGCCTGACAAAGGAGCTTGCGCGCGCGAGGGACGGTCGCCGTCCTCACCGTAGGGTCCGCGGGGGCGTCCGCCGACGAGGGGGAACGCGCCCTACGCGCGACCGCGCGCGACGCAGCCGCCTCGCGACTCTCGCGACCGCTACCGACTCGACCGCGACGAGAACGACCAGGCCCAACCCGGCGAGGAGCCACAGGTCGGGTCCGAGGAGCGGGAACGGCCCCGCCGTCGAGGCGGACGGGGAACCCGGGCCGGGCGACGTCGCCCGGAAGCTCGTCGCGAGCGTCGTCGGGGCGCCGGGGAGCTCGAAGACACCGCCCGAGACCACGGGGACGTAGCCGGCTCCGGTAGCGAGGACATACCGGTAGGTCCCGTTGGTGAGGTTGAACGAGATCGTGTCGCCCGACGTCGAGGCGTTGAGCGAGACGTTGCCGCTCAGGGTGACCCACCATCGGACCCCGAAGGGAAGGCCCGTCTCGGTGAACCGGACGTCGGTGGTCGTCGGGGGAGGCGGCCCGGCGGGCGGCGGGCCGGTCGAGTTGTTCGACCCCGAGGAGTTTCCGGACGGCGCCGCCGTGAAGCGGACCGGCACCGAAGCGTTCGCCCCTGCGATCATGACCTGGCCCGAAGAGGGCGTCGCCTCGTACCCGCTCGGGACCCCCACGACGAACGGGTAGGTGCCGTTCTCGAGCGAGACGGTCGAGCTCTGGTTGACCGAAGCGAGCGTGGCGTTCGCGATGGAGATCGACCAGGCGGTGTGGGTCCCGAGGCCCGTCTCGGCGAACGTGGCCGTGTACTGCGCGGGCGGCGGAGGGGGCGGAGGGGGAGGGGGAGGCGGAGGCGGGGGTGGCGGCGGGGACGAAGTCGAGAACGGCGCTCGGAGGAGCACGAGGCTCATCGGCGGTATCGACAGGGCGGAAGGCGACCCTGCGTCGGAGGTCCGGACGGACGGGGAGGACGCCGACGCGTTCCAGTCGAGAACGGTCGCGGGACTTGCGAGGGGGAAGGCCGACCCCGAGAGGTCGAGGGTCTCGGAGTTCGAGGTGTTCGCGTTGACGACCAGCAGGGCGGCGATCGAGCCGTTCGCCGATCGGGCCGCGGTCGCGAAGACGCCGGGGAGGGCGTTCGAGAGGGTCGTCCGGACCGCGGTCGACCCGAGGCCGGTCAGGACCTGGCTGTAGAGTCGGTCGACCGGCAACGCGGCGCCCGCGCCCGTATAGAGGGAACCCGGGTACGACCCCTCGAAGCAGAACATGTCGAGGTTCTCGACCCCGAGCGTGATCCCCTGGATCAGCGTCGCGGCCATGTACGGGACCTCGGGGTAGCTCGACATGTAGGTGTCCCAGATCCCGCCCGAGATCCCCGAGCCGAGCTCGGTGACGAAGATCGGTATCGGTCCGCACGAGCGGCAGGCGGCCGCCACGGCCTGTCGGTCGGCCGGGATACGGGCGACGAGGGTTCCCTTGCCGTAGAGGCTCCCGAAGAATCCCGCCAGCGTCGCGGATCCCGAGCCGCCGCTGCCGGCGGAGTAGACGTGGATCGCGACGGCGCTCAGGTTCGGCCCGTTCACGGCGACCGTGTCGGTGAGCCAGGTGGTGTCTTGGCTGCCCCCGAGGCCGGTCCCCGGCAGACCGACGATCCGGACGGTCGGGTCGACGGCGCGCATCGCGAGCGTGTAGGTGCGCACGACCTGCGCGTACTCGGCCGCCGTAGCGCTCACCGAGGCGCTCGACCCCCACTTTGACCAGGGGATGCCGAAGTGCCGCCAGAGTCCGGGCTCGTTGCCGATCTCCCAGTACGCGGGATGGAACCCGAGGGTCCACTCGGTGTACGCGACGTAGTCGGCCGCGGTGGCCGGCGAGTCGATCTCGGCGGGGACCTGGAAGATCGCCCGGCAGTTCACCGAACGGCACCAGCGGACGAACTGCGACTCGTCCTGCGGCGGGACGAACGTCCCTCCGCCCCCGTTCGTGATCGTGTTGGTCGTGTAGTTGTACGCGTCCGCGACCGCTCCGCCCGGCCACACGGCGTACGAGAGCGGTGTGGCCGCCCACTCCGCGGCCTGGCTCGACCCCACCGCGTCGTAGACCCTTACGTCGCTCCCGAAGACCCCCGCCGAGAGGTTGACGACGCTCGAGTTCCAGCCGATGGAAAGCGAGCCGGCCGACACGGAGGCGAAGAGGGGAGGGGAGGCCGCGGGCGCTCCGCCCGAAAGGCCGCCGACGACCGCGAGGACGACGAGCCCGAGGACGACGGCGAGCGCGACCCCCGGGCCGGCGGGCCGTCGGCGAGCAAAGGGGGTCGCGGCCAGAAGGCGGGCGCGCATCCGTGCGCATTAATACGCATTCTCGGTCGCATAAAGGTGCCGACGCGCGCGGGCGCGCGGTCGGTCCGGGGCCGGTGCGCGGCCCTTCAGGTCGGGGGCGCGAAGACCGACCGCGAGATCGGGCAGAGGGAGTCGACGAGCCCTCGGCTCCGACGCGGCGGCGGCGCCTCGTCCCCTTCGAGCCACGCCCGGACCTGCCGGACCACCGGCCGGAAGTCCTCGAACGGGTAGCAGGGGATCCCCTGGGTCTCGCAGTAGCGCAGGAGCCGACGGCGGGCGAAGACGACATCGGCGACCTCCGCCGCGAACCGGTCGGTGCTCCCGTCGCCCACGAAGATCGTCCGCTCGGCCGGCGGGACGGGGCCCTCGATCGCCTGGGCCTTGCAGATGCCGCACTGGCGGCAGACCGGGTGACCGTGGGGATGCTCGACCCGCAGTCCGCCGTTGCCCGTGGGCACCGCGGTGTCCGACAGGAACCGAAGGTCGAGGCGCTCGCGCTCGAGGATCGCGCGGATGTAGAAGTCGAGCCCGCCCGACAGCACGACCACCGGCACGGCGTGGTCGCGCAGGACGTCGAGCAGCTCCCGGGCCCCGATCCGCAGCGGGATCTCCCGAACGACGTAGTCGGTCATCGCTCCGACCTGCGACCACGGGAGGAGCGCGGCTTGTCGCTCCCACGCTTCGCGGAGGGTGATCTTTCCCTGGTGGAGCTCCTCGTCGACCTCGCGCGCGACCCGCGAGCCGTCGGGGGCAAACCGCCCGACGAGCTCGACGGCCACGTTGGGCTCGACGAGCGTTCCGTCGAAGTCGAGGAACATGCGGTAGGGCGGCAGGGGGGTGGAGGGGGCGACCACGCGGGACTCCGTGGAGGTTCGAGCCGAGGACGTGCCCAAAAGGCTTGTGGCGGGGGCCGGCACCGGCCGGGCGCGCGACGGCGTCCTCCCTCTGAGCGACTAGGGGGCCGTGCGCCGAGGTCGTCCGGTGGTTGCCTTCGAGGACCCGACCGGGAGCCTGCGGGGGTGGCTTCCCCCCGCTCCCCTCGAACGCGGACCGCGCCGAGCCGGAGGGCTCCCGCCACTCGCGGATGCGGTGACGCGCGGCCGGGGCCGGTCGGTCCCCGACCCCGAGTTCACTCTTTCGGCTTCGGCTTTGCGCGCCGTCCGCGTACGAGGATCGCGGCCAGCGCACCGATCACGACCAGCGCGATCGCGCCCAAGAGGACGTAGAACTCGAGTGCCGGGATACCCGCGATCGTCGACCCGGACCCGGTCGAGGCAAAGGCGATCGACTCGGTGACGGTGGAACCGGCGATCGTCGCGTTCCCGCTCTTCGGGGAGGCGGAGTACCCCGAAGGGGCGGAGACCGAGAAGGGGACGCTCCCGTTCGCTTCGGTGAAGACGATCGTGGTACCGGTCGACGAAAGTACCGAGCCGCCCACCGTGACCGACCACGCGGTCCCGTTCGGCAGCCCCGTCTCCGCGAACGTCAGCGCGTACGTGGCCACCTGCCAGGTCACGGACACGGTGACGTTCGACCCCGCGACCTGTACCGGGATGTGGTAGGCGCTCGCCCGGTAGCCGGGGAGGTTCGTCAAGTTCACGAAGTAGCTCCCGTCCGGCAGGGACGCGGAGAGCACGGGCGTCGCGCCGCTCTCGAGCGTTCCGGCGATCGTCGCGGACCAGGTCGTCCCGGACGGAAGGCCCGTCTCCGCGACCGACAGGGTGTAGAGCCGCGACCAAGTGACCGGTAGGGTCTGGTTGGTGCCGTTGACGAGCACCGAGCCACCGGCCGGGGCTACCCGGTAGCCGGAGAGGGGAGCCACGGAGAACGCGTACTTGCCGTTGCCGAGGGAGAAGACGAGCGTCGAGGTCGTGCCGCTCTGGACCGTCCCGTTCAGGGTGACGGACCAGGACGTCCCGGCGGCGAGACCGCTCTCGGCGAACGTCACCGTGTAGGTGACCGGGGACCACGCGATGCTGACCTGCTGGGCCCGGTCGGCCACCGTGACCGTTCCGCTGGGGCTCGAGGTCGAGTATCCGTTGACCGACCCCACGACGAAGGAGTAGGTCCCGTTCGGCTCGAGGAAGCCGATCACCGGCGTCGTGGAGGAGTTCGTGACCCCGTTGAGGGTCACGGACCACGAGGTCCCCGCCGCAAGCCCGGACTCCGTGAACGTCACGCCGAAGGCCTTCTGCGACCAGGCGATCGCTTGGGCGACCGGGGCGCCCGAGACAAGGACCGTTCCGCTCGAGGGCGAGGCGACGTACCCCGCGGGCCCGGTGACGGTGAAGGTGTAGGACCCATTCGGCTCGACGAAGACGATCGTGGAGCTCGTCGAGCTCTGGGGCGTCCCTCCGAGCGTCACGGACCACGAGCTGCCCGTGACGAGCCCGCTTTCGGTGAACGTCACATTGTAGACCCGGGCGAAGTCCCCGACCTCCGAGATCGGCGCGGCCATGATGATCGTGGGCGCGGTCGAGGCGCCGGTATAGTTGCCCGGACCCGTCCCCGTCCAGCCGAGGAACCGGTTGCCGGCGTTCGTCGTCTCGCCGAGCAGAACGTGGGTCTGGTTCGCGTACCAGCCGCTCACCGGGGTGACGGCGCCCCCGTTGACCGGGCTCGCAGCGGTCGTGAGGAAGAACTGGGTCGTGAACGCATCGGTGCGGTTGATCGAGGCCCCCTTCACGGTGACCGTGTACGTCCCGACCGCGGCCACGTACTGGACCCCCGTCGCCCCGGCCAAGGGCGTGCGGACGTTGAACACGTACGTTCCGTTCGAGAGGATGTAGCCGAGCGAGGGGCCCGTGGTGGTGCGGTTGGTCCCGTTGAGCTGGATCGTCCAAGCGGTCGCGGCCGGAAGGCCGGTCTCGGCGATCGTGACGTTCCAGGCACGGAGGAAGGTGACATTGATGAAGACGGGGAAGCCGACGACCTTGAGGGTTCCCGAACCGTTGTTCGGTGCCCATCCCGGCAGAGCGGGGATCGACCAGTTGTACGTGCCGTTGCCCTGGGGCACGCTGATCTGATTGGTGACCGAGTGGTGGTGGGTTCCGGCGAGGACGGCGGTCCAGTTGGTGCCCGAAGGGAGCCCCTTCTCGGTGAACGTGACGTTGTACTGGCTGCTCGCGGCGGTAGAGAGGAAGGCGGATCCGCCCGACGACGGAGCGGGAACGATCGCGAAAGCGAGGAGTGCCGACAGGAGGAACGAGGCCACGAGGGCGACCGTGGCCCACCGTCGGAGGGGCGTCCGCGGGGCCGTGAAACGCGGGTGGGCAGTCGGCGAAAGAGCGCGCGCAGGCTCCCGGGGAGCCTCAATGGTCATAGTGGTATCCTCGTGCGGGGGGTCCCGCACGTAGCGCGAGCCAATGGAGCATTTATACGTATCCGCTCTGAGAGCCGAGAAGGAGACTCTTAGACCTTTCTCCGTCGAAGGACGGCGGGCAGGGCGGGACCCCGTCCCACCCGTCGGGCGCGAACCCCAGGCCGCCGCCAGCGCCCGGTCGAGCCGAGAGGTCGTTCGGAAGGCCCGCGGCCCGTCCGGTCGCGGGATGGCAAAGCCATAAGACACCGAGGTCGGGATACTCTGGCTCCGCGGTCCTCCGGAGGACCCGACGGAACCCCATGGAATCGAAGTCTCCCGCCTCGACGGGCCGCCCGAACCTCCTCTTTGTCATCATCGACGCGGCCCGCGCCCAAAGCGTACGGGCCGCCGGGGCCGAGCAGCCGGCCGAGACTCCGGTGATCGACCGCCTCGTAGGGGGCGGCGCGACCGTGTTCCACCGGATGATCGCTCCCGCGAACTGGACGATTCCGGCCCACATGTCGTTCTTCACGGGCACCTACCCGAGTTCGCACGGTCTCCGTTCGTTCGTGAAGGGGGCTCCCCCCTTCGAGACCGTCGCCTCCTGGCTGAACCGGCGAGGGTATGCGACGGGGCTGTTCACCGAGCAGCTCCACCTGGTCTCGGGGTACGGGCTCGAGGAGGGGTTCGAGGTCCAGAAGGCGACCCGGATCATGGCGTCGAACGACGACCGGAGCCCGTTCCACCGGCTTTTCGGCCGCCGCAAGGTCCTCTACTCCTCCTCGCTGCGCGATGCGGTTCGTGCGATCCCCCCGCTCGTTTTCCCCGTCAACGCCCTCAACTTTCCCTCGGAGGTCGCCTTCAAGGCCGAGCGGACCACCGACCTCGTCCCGCGGGAGTTCCGTCGCTGGGTCGAGACTCGCGACCGAGGTCGGCCATTCTTCGCGTTCGTCAACCTCGTGGACTGCCACGAACCGTACCCCGAGATCGACGGGATCCCCGGCCTCTCGTTCTGGCACCGGTGGTACGCTCGTACCGGTCGGTACTACCTCCTCGCCATCCCCGAGCTCCAGCGCCGAATGCCCTGGTCGGCGCTCGAGAGGGCGTACCGGGAGACGCTCCGCCGGGCGGACGCGAAGTTCGGGAAGCTCCTGGACGCGCTCGGGGAGGTCGGGGAGCTCGACCGGACCCTGACGATCGTCGCCTCCGACCACGGCCAGTCGTTCGGCGAGGGAGGGAACGTCTACCACGGGTGTGGGGCCACGGAATCGATCACGCGGGTGCCGACCGTCGTGGCGCCTCCCCGCGGGATGACGTTGCCACGCTCGGTCGACGCCTGGGTCAGCCTGACCGAAGTCTCGGGCTGGCTGCGGGCGGCGGCGAGCGGTCGCGTCCCGTTCGACCGAGAGGGCCGGGCCCCGTTCCCGTTCGTCCCGCAGAGCCGGGAGACCGGCGTCGTCTATTTCGAGGGCGGACCCGCCTCCGACCAGAACCGGTCCCTGCGCGGCGTGAGGCTGGACCTCCCGTGGAACCACCGCCTCGTGGCGGCCTATCTCGACGAGTCGAAGTTCGTCCTCGACCTCGTCACGGGCGAGGTCGACGAGTGGCACTACCCGGTCGACCCGGACGTGGAGCCGCCCGTACGACATGTCGGTCCGGAGGCGAAGGCGATCCGGGAGAAGGTCTTCGGGCCGTACGAGCGCCTCGAGGCGGAGCGACAGCGGACCCGGGGCTCGGCACCCGTGGTCGAAGCCGCGCTCGACGACCAGATGCGCTCCTGGGGGTACGAGTGACGGCGCCCGCGGGCCCCCCTTCGATGACGTCCTCCCCGCCCGATGTCCGGGCCCGGCTCGCGTGCGGCCGGACGCGAGTGGGCCCCCCTCTCGACCCGGCCGCGAGCCACGGGGCGGCGCCCTCAAGGATGCGCAAGGATTATCTGCCCTCCCCCGCCGCCGGATAACCTTCCGGGAACGAATGCCGAAGAACCTCGTGGTCATCGTTCTCGACACGCTCCGGCACGAACGGTGGTTCCCGGGCCTCGAGGACGGGACCGCGATGCCGTTCCTCCGCCGGCTCTTCGCGGAAGGGGTCGAGTTCCCGAACGCGATCGCGAGCTCGTGCTGGACGCCGCCGTCCCATGTCAGCCTGCTTTCGGGGACGGACCCCTGGCAGACGCACTTCCACATCGCCTCCCGGAGCGCCGACGTACCGAGCGCCCCGTTCCTCGCCGAGCTTTGGCGTCGCCGGGGCGGGGAGAGCGTGGCGTTCTCGGCGAACTGGCTGGTCGCCCCCGAGGTCGGCACGGCCCGCGGGTACGACGAGTTCAACCCCGGGCTCCCGACCTGGCTCTCGACGCTCGTGCTCCAGGGGATCCAGGTCGTCGGCTACGAGCAGTTCCTCTTCGACCGCATCGGTCGGATGGCCGCTGGGGCGCCTACCGGGCCGGGCCGTCTCCTCGACCGGATGCTTCAGTTCGGCGGGACCGCCGCCCACCGCGTCGTCCGACCGCTCTACTCCGGTGAGCAGGTCGTCCGGTCGGTCCGCCAGCACCTCAAGTCACGGACCTCGACGGCTCCCCTCCACTTGTTCGTCAACCTGATGGAGATGCACGAGCCCTACCCGACGCCCCGGGGCCGCGTGCGGCCGGGCCTCGACCTCACGTACCTTCCCTCGGTCAATCTCGCGCGGCACACCCAGGCGCTCGCCCGTTGGGGCGAGGGCCTCGAGATGATGCAGCCGTACCGGGACGCCGGGCGTCGGCTGGACGGGGCGCTCGAGCAACTTTTCAAGACCCTCCGGGCGGCGGGCGTGCTGGACGATGCGGCCGTACTGGTGACGAGCGACCACGGACAGGCCCTCGGGGAGCATCGCGGGGCGTTCGGGCACGCGTTCTTCCTCTACGACGAGCTCGTGCGGATCCCGGCGGCGTACCTGGAGTTCCGGGGCGGTCGGGCGACGCTCGCTCCGCCCCGGAACGATGCGTGGATCGACCTCCGCCACCTGTTCGACCTCGTCGTCGCCCGCGGGGTCGAGGGCAGCGGCGACCCGCTCGACCGGATCCTGGCGGGGAGCGTGGACCGGCGCGGTCCCGCGTCCGCGTTCTACGAAGGTCCGCCGCCCCACCCGCCGCGCGGCTTTCTGCTCTCGGCGCCGGTCTCGAGCTACCACCGGGCGATCCGGGTCTTCGGACCGCAGGGGAGTTGCTCCCTCGACGACGCGGGGCGGCCTCTCGACCTCGACGGGGCCGACGTCCCGACACCGGACGCGCTGGTCTCGTACGCGGAGAAGGCGGTCGGGGCGGCCCGGGCGAGCGCGGACGTCCAGGGCCGACGCGACCCCGAGGTCGACCGTCGCCTGCGCAGCTGGGGGTACGACTGATGGACGAGGGGCCATTGGCCCGAGGGGGTCCGACCGTCGGCCCGTCGAGCAACGGCCCGGACCCGTTCGCCCGCTCCGTGCGGTCGATCGCGAAGGGGACGACGATCGGACTCGTCGGTACCCTCAGCTTCTACGTGTTCACGTTCATCTCGCGGGTGGTCATCGCCCGGACGTATACCCAGGCGCACTGGGGAGAGTTCAACGTCGGGGTCTCCCTCGTCGGTCTTCTTTCGACGGTCTCCCTCCTCGGGTTCCAGCAGGCGTTGGCCCGTGAGCTCTCGTTCGAGTCCGACCCCGAAGAGCGGCAAGCGATCGTCGGTGGGACGATCCTCGTCGCGATCGCCCTCGGAGCGATCACGAGCGCGGCGATGTACTTCGACGCGGGGTTCTTCGCGTCCCTGTTCCACGACCCGGCGCTCGTGCCGGTCTTCGAGATCCTCGCGCTCTCGGTCGGGTTCAACATCGTCGCCGCGGTCCTCGCCTCGATCCACCAGGGATTCCAGAACGTCCTCCCGAACGCCGCCTTCGTCCTGATCGCGAACCCGGCCCTGTTCGTCGGGGTCCTTCTGATCGCCCTCTTCGCCAACTCGGGGTTCAACGGACTCGTACTGGCCTACACGGCGTCCTGGATGATCACGACCGTGGCGCTCGGAGCGTACACGATCGTCCGGCTGCCCCGGCATCTCCCCGGCTTCTCGTGGCCCCGTCGGTTGCCCCGCAGCCGGTTCTGGCACCTCGCCATCTCGCTGTGGGGCGTGAACTCGCTCGCGTACGTGACCGCCTACTTCGACACCCTGTATCTCGCCGCCCACTACCCGGCGACCACCGTCGGGCTCTATTCGGCCGCGATGACCCTCGCGCGCGTCTTCCTTCTCGCCAACGGGGTCACGACCTTCATCTTCCTCCCGGTCGTCGCCGGGCTCCACCGCGACGGTCAGTTCGATACGATCCGCCGGGTCTTCGTCGCGCTGAATCGTTGGGTCGTCACGGTCACGCTCCCGTTGTTCCTCCTTTTCGTGCTCGACCCGTCCCTCTCGATCCGCGCGGTCTTCGGGCGACCGTTCGTCGACGCGAGCCTGCCGCTCGTCATCCTCTCGGTCGGCGTGTTCCTCTCCGTCGCGGTCGGACCGGTGAACGCCACGATGGCCGGCCTCGGGGCGGGCCGCACGCTGCTCCTCACGACCGGGATATCGGCCGCCCTGAATCTCATCCTCAGCGTCGCGCTCATCCCGACCTACGGTGCGGTGGGCGCAGCGGTCGCCTGGTCCGTTGCTCGGGCCGCCTACCCGCTCACGGGGGCGCTCGTGCTCTACCGCGAGCACAGGATCACCGTCTGGCGGAGCACGTTCTACCGGCCGCTCGCGGTCGCGCTCGCGGCCGGGGTCCCGATCTTCGCCGCCGCGAACCTCGTCTTCCTCCCGTTCTGGGCGGTCGTCCCGCTCTACTTCCTCGGAGCCGCCCTGTTCGTGGGGGCGGTCCTCGGGACCCGGGCGGTCGACCCGGGGGACCTTCTGCTCCTCTCGGGCGTCGAGCGGGTCCTCGGCCGGCCGATCCCGTGGCTGCGCCGGCTCTTCGTCTCCGCACAAGCCTGACCGACCCGCTCGGGCGACGACGGTCCGCGCACCGAGGAGCCGAGAGCCGGCCCGGTGGTCCTTCGGCGCGGCGAGGGGCCGCCGGGTCCGGGCCCGGTCGCCGAGGCCACCTCTAATAACGAAGCAGGCGCATGCTCGCACGTGCGGCTCGACCGCTCGCGCACCGTCATCGCCCTCCTCGTGGTGGCGATCGTGATCTCGGGAGCGCTCGTGACGTGGGGCTACTACACCAACCCCCGGCGACCGGCGACCCCTTCCTACCCGACGACGACCGCCGAGCTGACCCCCACGGCCGGCGCCATCCCCCGGACCCTCGGCGCGGACTTCCTCGGCATCAACCTCCGCGCCACGTTCGCGATGCAGGGGGCTCAGGGCTCGGCGGTCGCGGCGTCGGGCGTCCACCTCGTCCGATGGCCCGGCGGAGACCTGGGCGACCGCCTCGACCCTCTCGCCCTCAACGGTACCGGCCTCGTCTACGGGGGCCCGGGCGCGCCGTTGCCGCCGGCGACCACCGCCGCCGAGTTCGTGGCGTGGTGCAAGAGCGTGAGCTGTTCGGCGATCGTCACGCTGCCGGGGGAGATCGACAACCCGTCGTTCGCGTCCCAGGAGGTCGGCTACTTCGTCCAGACGCTCGCCTTCCGCCCGGCGTACTGGGAGGTGGGGAACGAGCCCGACCTCTGGACGCACTTCGGGGTCGCGTGGGCCGACTGGGCCCCGGGGCAGACCCTCGGGACGGACCCGACGCAGTACGCGCAGGAGGTGGCGAGCTACATCTCCGCGATCCGCTCCGTCGACCCCACGACCCCGATCATCGGCCTGCCGGGGGTGGGGGTGGGGGGATTCGGGGAGGAGTCGTGGGTCCAGGCCACCGTGCAGGCGAACGGACCGAACCTGAGCGCCGTCGCGATCCACGTCTACCCGATCGCCGCGAACCTCACCGGGGTAGGGCTCGCGGAGCTCTTTGGCGACCTCAACAACTCGAACGGGATCCCGAGCCGGGTCGCCGCGGCCGAGGCCACGGTCGCCGCGACCTGCGCGAGCTGCAGGCTGCAGGTCCTGATCGAGGAAGCCGGCGTCGCCTCCGGCGCGACGGCCAACACTTCGGCCGGGTTCCCCTGGGTCACTTTCGAGGCGGCCGAGCTCGTCCAGGCGATCGAATCGGGGTCCGGGGGCCTCGCGTACTGGGCGGCGCAAGGGTCGTACCCGGGAGCCTGGCTTTCGTCGAACGGAGCCGTCCAGCCGACCTACACCCTGGTCGCCTCCCTGTTGAACCCGCTCCCCGCCACCTGGGAGCCGACCACCCTCTCGTCGACCCTGGGTGGGCTCTACGCGGTGGGGCTCGGCGGGAGCGCGAGCGCTCCCTCCGTCGTGGTCTTCGTGAACGCGAACGCGACGTGGGCCGTCCGGGCGAACCTCACCGGGCTCGTGGGGTACGCCCCGTCCGGCGCCGCCGTGACCTGGTCGAACTCGACCTCCGCTCCGGTCGCGACCTCCCCCATGATCGGCACGACGGACACGTGGTTCGTGCCCCCCGATGGCCTCCTCGCCTGGAGGGCCGTCCCCGCGTTGCCGACGGCCGCCTCCCACGCCCTCGGTGCCCCCGCTCCGGCCGCCGGGCCGATCGCGCTGTCCACGGGAGCGGCGGCCCGGGGCGGGTCGTGGAGTTCGGCCGGACCGGCGGACGGCAGCGCCGGGGGCTTCGCGATGGCCCGACCGCTCGCGGCTAGCACGCCAGGGCGAAGTTGACGGTCGAGTTCGAGCCCGCTACGGTGAACGTCGTGGGCGGGCTCGCGCACGACCCGTCCGGTCGGGCGGCGCTCATCGCATACGTTCCGTTCGGCAGCGTGAGAGCATAGGCACCGGCGGGGTCGGTCGGGACCGCGTAGCCGCTCCCGTTCACGAAAGCGCCGACGATCGGGGCGTTCTGGAACGTCACGGTACCCTCGACCGCGTACGTCGGCGCGAAGTCGAAGAGGTCGGTCATCGGGGGTTCGATCGCCCAGTTGTCGTTGTGGTTGGTGTGGCCGAGCCCGAGCAGCCACTCGGTCGTCGTGAGGAGGTTGAAGTCGTTGTAGGTGATCTGCGAGGTGTAGCCGAGATGGGCGTACGGGCTGATCGCGACGAAGTAGACCCGTCCGTTGCCGTTCGCGGGGATCCCGCCCTCGCTCGCGTTCGAGTCGTACGTGACGAAGACCACGCTGCTCGCGAAGAGGGAGGAATTGAGGAACGGGCTCAGGAATCCGTGCAGCCAGAGGTCCGCGTAGGAGATCGAGGTGTTGTGCGCGTCGTCGTTCATGTTGGGCGTGATGAACACGTAGTTCGGGAGGGTCCCGGCGGCGACCGAGGCGTTCCAGCCCCCGAGGCCCTGCACGTGCGCCGCGCAGTACCCGGGCAGGATGTTCCCCGTGACGTAGTTGTAGAAGATGAACGGATTGTGGTCGATGTAGTACAGGCCCGAGCTCTGCAGGTCGCACGGAGCGGGCATGCTCTCCATGTAGCCCGCCCAGGTCTCGCCCGCACGGTCGACCAGCTGGGGGATCGAGATCACGCTCCCGGAATCGGCCCCGCTCGTGGCGTACATGTAGTCCGCGATCGAATTCGCGCTGATGCCGTGGAACCGATCGGCGAACGAGTACTTCTCGGCAAGGTACCGCTCGAACGTTCCGTTCTGGAGGACGAGCGAGCCGGGCTGGTTCTCGAGGAAGATGACGATCACGTGCCGGATCGGGCTGGGGAGGTTGAGCGACGGCACGGGCAAGACCGTCGTCCCTCGGTTCTGGGGGTGGCTGCGCTCGAGTTCGTAGAGCAGGACCCCTCCGAGGAGAAGGAGGGAAACGAGCACCGCGGAGAGCCGCAGGTTGAGGCTGCTCTCGGACGGCCCGCTCCGCCGGAGCCGCCGGCGCCTCGAGGTCGGGGCGCCCGCGTCCGTCGGGGGTGGGGCATCGGGTACCGTGGGGGGGGAGAGGGACGACATGCGGCGCCGGGTTCGAAGTCGAGGCACTCGATATAGCGGTTCCGAGCCCCCAAAGGATACGCGCGGGGCCCCCGGTCGATCGCGCCGTGCCGCAACCCGGGCCGGTCGGGTGGCCGGGGCCGCCCTTGCCGCGACCTCGCGCCGGTGCCATGGTCGGGCCGAAGCCCGCCGCCCCCGCCCCGGCCGCGATCGCCCGAGCCCGGGCGGCCGTGCGAGCGGGCGGGGCCGGAAGAGGCCGGATCCCCCACGCCCCGTCCCGCCGGGGCGGGCGGTTCCGACTCACTCCTGGTGCACGATCGTGCTGCCCGAGATCTCGAAGCCGGCCGCCTTCGGGAGAAGTCCGAGCGCCTCCATCGCGCGCCGAACCTCCTTCTGACGCTCGGGGGCGACCAGGAAGAAGAGGAACCCCCCTCCACCGGCACCGAGAAGCTTCCCTCCCAGGGCGCCGTTCTCCTTCGCCACGGCGTAGACCTTGTCGATCGTGGTCGTGCTGATCCCGTCCGAAAGCTGCCGCTTGAGCTGCCAGTTCTCGTCCATCAGACGCCCGACCTCGGGAAAGTCGAGGTTCTCGAGGGCCCGTGCGGTCTCGAGGGCGAGGGCCCGCATCTTCCGGTACGAATCGAGGTAGTCGTCGATCTGGCCGATCTGCTGGATGTGGATGTCCGCGGCGCGACGCTCGATGCCCGTGAAGAACAGCATCAGGTGCCGGTTCAGGAGCTCGAACCCGTCGTGGTCGATGCCGAGGTTGTGGACCGAGACCCCGCCGTCCCGCGCGATCTGGATGAGGTTGAGCCCCCCGTACGCCGCGCAGTACTGGTCCTGGACGCCGCCGGGTTCCCGGAGGATCTCCCGTTCGATCCGCACGGCCTCCTTGGCGAGCTGCCGCGGGCCGACCCGCTCGCCCTTCCAGGCGTGCAGGGCGTTGAGGGTGCCGACCGCGCAACTGCTGCTCGAGCCGATGCCGGTTCCGCGCGAGGGCATCTGCGTCGCGGTGATCACCTGCACCCCGCTCGGGATCTTGAGGAGGCGCAGCGCCTCCCGGATCGCGCCGTGGGAGATATCGTCGATGCTGCGCTTCGCATCCTCGGTGATACGGTAGCTCACCCGGATCTCGTCCGGGTTGAAGTTCTCGACCACCATCACGTAGATCCCCTTGTTCATCGCCCCCGCCACGCAGGCGCCCGGGCCGTGCTCCCGGTAGAACTCGGGGAGGTCGGTGCCGCCGCCGGCGAACGTGAGTCGGAACGGGGTCTTCGAGACCACCGCCCCTTTGCCCAGGGCGATCACGTCCCGTCGGACGTGCTCGGGTGGCATAAACGCGACCCTCTAACCCGTCGTCCCACGGCGGACCCGGAGGCGGAAGGCCATCCCCCGACCCGAGTGGCGGGCCGTGCGCCGTACCCGACTACGGCCGGAGAGCGCCCCCCCGGGTCGGACCGGAACCGCGTGTCCCGACAGGGCGG
>JAJZGO010000145.1 GCA_021798415.1 Thermoplasmata archaeon
CCCTCCGCCGAGGGGCCCGAGCCCCCGGGCGGGTTCAGTAGTCGTACCCGGGCAGCACGATCGGCCCCCGGACGCTGCGGGTCGCGAGCGCGACGAGAACGACGCCGACCGCGCCGGTGAAGGCGCCGAAGGCGAGGGCCGCCCACGCGTAGCTCCCGAGCGTCGCGGTGAGGCGCACCCAGCCGACGTTCATGCCCGCCGTGCCCGCCGCCGCATGGAGGAGGAGGTTCGCGGCGACGCCGAGGCCCCAGCCGAGGAAGAGCAAGAGACCGCCCGCGAGGTAGTATCCGAGGCGTTCGTCGCCCCCCGGGTCCATCGGCGGCACGGCGGGAGTCTCGTGGACGTCGACCACGAACGCGGCCACTCCGATGGCCCGTATAGGAGTTGCGGCCGCCGCGGGCGGGTCGAACGCGGAGGAGGGCGGCTGGGCGCTCCCGACCCGGGGCGCGAGCGCTCCGGACGCCCGGCCCCGGTTCGATTTGTGAACCCCCTCGTTCTTTAGTGAGGCCGGCCCTCCGCGGTCGATGAGCGTCCGCCTCCGCCCGATCCCGGGCCGACGGCGAGGGGACGCGGCTTGCGGGGGCTCGCTGCGGTCGTGGAGGTAGGGGAAGTGGAGTCGGGGGGCGCCTCGTCGTCGGTGCTCCGGGAGCCGGCCGGCCCCGCACGGTCGGACGAGGCGGGCGAGTACCGGCGGGGGGGCTGGCGAGAGCTCTTCGGGAACCGTCGCTTCCTCCTGCTCGAGACCTCGGGAACGCTGGCCGGCGCCGGGTACGCGGTCTACTCCGTCGCCGTGCTCTACCTCGCCTACGGGCTCACGGGGAACCTCCTCGTGGCGGGAACCGTCCTCTTCGTCGAGTACGGCGTCTACACCGCGACGTTCCTCATCGCCCCGCTCGTCGACCGGGCCCGCGACAAGCGCACGGTCCTCCTCGTCTGCTACCCGATCCAGGTCGCGGCGGCGGTCGCGCTCGCCCTCGCCCTTAGGAGCGGCACGCTCACCGTACCGCTCCTGCTCGGCCTCGTCCTCCTGCTCGCGGTCCTCTGGGACTTCGTCTGGGCGGTCTTCATGATCGCCCCGCGGATCGTCCTCGAGAAGCGCCAATTGTTCGTCGCGAACGGCTTTTCGAACGTCGTTTCGGTCGGTGCCCAGGTCGGCGGGTACGCCGGTGGGGGGGCGCTCCTCTACCTGATCGGTCCGTCCGGGGGCGCGAGCGCTTACGCGGTCCTGCTCCTCGGCGCCCTGGTCGCCACCCTCCCGCTCACCCTACGGGTCGAGCGGGCGCCCCGGACCCCGTTCGTCGAGACGTTCCGCCGGGGATGGGACGCGTTCCGGGGCCGCGCGGGCCGCTCGATGCGGGCGCTGGCGGGCGTCGAGGTCGTCGTCGGGTTCTTCGGCGCGGTCCCCCCGCTCCTGATCACCGCCGTCGCCTACCAGCGGTTCACCGACCCGGCGGCCGTCTACGGGCCGCTCGTGACGGCGTACGCCCTCGGAGGCTCCTTCGCCGGGGTCGCGGTCGGTCACCTGAACCCCCGGCGCCGGGTCGGCCTCATCCTCGTCCTTACCCCCGTCGTGGCGGGCGCCGCCCTCCTCGCGCTCGACGGGTTCGGCCCCTCGCCGCTCCTCCTCGCGGGACTGCTCGCGGTCGTCGGGGGGGCTCTCTCCGTCCGCTACACCGCGAAGTACGGCTGGGTCCAGGGGTCGTTCCCGTCGGAGCTCCTCGGGCGGCTCACCGCGAACCTCTACCTCTTCACGGGCGTCGCGGGCTCGCTCGCGGTCCTCCTCGTGGGGACCCTCTCCGAGCGCTTCTCCCTCGGCACCCTCGAAGCCCTGACCGGTGTAGGACTGGTCGCCGGTGGGCTGCTCGCGGTCGCGGTGCCGTTCGTGCGTCGCATGGCGTTCTGAGCGCGAGCGGCCCCCCGGGGGGCGGCCGTCGCCGCGGTCCCGCCGACCTAGGCGGGTTCCCGAGGGACATCCTCGAGCGCACGAAGGCCCGGCAGGGCGTCGTTCGCCGCGTCGAGCGAGCGTGCGGTGTAGCGGACGAGCGAACCCGCCTGCGCGGGTGTCAGCACGACCGCCGGGTGGCCCCAATGGACCGCGACCGTGTCGCCGGTCCCGACGCGGGGCAGGATCGCGGGGTCGAACCGTCGGCGCTCGCGCACCGGGGCGGCGAGCGCGAGGCGACCGCCGGCGAGGGCGAGCGGGCGCCGCTCGAGCTCGAGATAGGAGGCGTCGACGCCGACGACCCGTGCCGCCGCGGGCCGGCACGCTTCCATGTTCGCGAGCGTGGTCGCGACGTGGCCGGTGACTTCGCCGACGCCGACGAACGCCACGTGGAAGGCGTGGTGGAAGACCGGACGAGCCGGCAGGTGCGCGGCCAGCCGGTCGGCGGTCGACCGAGGGAGGCCGCGACGGACGAGCGCGTCGAGGAGGGTCCGGAAGTCCTCCGGAGCGAAGGCGTCGAGGAGGTCGTTGCCGATCCAGTACGCCTCGACGACCCGCTCGTCGAACGGGTCGAGGCCGTGGCGTCCGCCGATCGCGGCGAGGTACGGAAAGAGCGCCTCGAACCGCTCGAGGCTCCCCCGGGCGGCCGCGAGGTCGGCGCCGCGGGTGATCGCGCCGTAGAGCGCCGGTTCGGCGTCGCTCGGGCCGCAGTACTCGAGACGGTTCGTGGCGAGGCTGAACCGGGCGCAGAGGGCGACCCCGTCCATCTCACACCGAGGAGGCGTCCGGCCGCACCCGGGCCCGGACGAACCGAACGGCGTCGCGCAGCTCGGTGAAGCCGACCGCGACCCCCACTCCGACCACGACCGCGAGGGCCCCGAGGGCCTCGCCCACGGTGAACGCGGAGCCGCGGACGAGGACGCTCAGGAGCCACGTCACCGGGAACCCGAGCGCGAGGATCGCGGTCGCGTCGCTCACGCCGACCCGCTTGAGCCCCGGGTAGAAGCTCGCGACGAAGGCGGCGAGGAACGTGGCGCTGATCCCGACCCACGCCCACTGGGTGCTCGAGAACGTCGCGACCGTTCCCCACCCGGTCGTGAGCGTAAGGTACCCCGCCAGGAACGCCGCACCGAACCCCATGCGGCCGAGCGCGACGGTGGCGGACGGGAGGTCGGAGAGCGCCCGCTTGGAGAGCGTGTACTCGGCCGCCCAGAGGGCCGTCGCCCCGAGGACGTAGGCCGTTCCGTCGGTGAGGATCGCCGAGGTGAGGCCGAGGAGGAGGACGTTCCCGACGAGGACGAGCGCGACCGCGGCCAGGAAGCGCCCGTGCAGACGCTCGCGCAGCCCGACGACCGCGAAGACCGAGGCGAAGACGAAGAGAGTCCGATAGCCGAACGCCGCCGTCGTCGCTCCGCCCTGCGCCGTCGCGAGGGCGAGCCCGTGGAAGAAGAGGAGGAACGGCACCGCTCCCCCGACGAGCCCGATGACCACCAGTCGGCCCCAGTCGACGGGTCGCAGGGCGGGCGCGCGGAGCGTCCGCGTCGCCACGAGGGCGACGGGGGCGAGCGCGGCGGCGACCGCGATGTTCCGGACCGTGACGAAGGCATCGGAGCTCGTCCCGGCCACGGCGTAGACGTTCACGAACGTGGAGACCCCGCTCACGAATGCGGTCAAGAGGACGAGCAATACTCCGGCACCCACCCAAGAGGAGGCCCTCCCGCTCATCGCTCCCTCACCGACCGAGGGCCGGCACGCGGGCGGGCGGAGCGCTCCCCGTCCCGAGAGCGTCAAGCTCCC
>JAJZGO010000146.1 GCA_021798415.1 Thermoplasmata archaeon
CCCATTCGGGACCGAGTTCACTCACGGGGATGGACGAGGGAGGCCGCCGAGAGACCCGAGCGGGAGCTCGCCCTCCGGAGACTGGCCGTGAACTGCCGGGCGTGGAACAGCTCGACCAGGAAGATGCGGATGAACCCGAAGCCCTGGGTGAGCTTGCTGGACCCGCTCGCTCGGGGTTCGAATCGGAACCCCACCTCGCTTACCCGCTGTCGGTCGGCCATCACGAGAACGAAGAGGAGGAGCTTGTACCCCCGGAACCGAGGGTCGAGCGGTCGCCAGAGGGTCCGGCGGAAACCGAAGAAACCCGAGACCGGGTCCGACACCGGACGCGCGGACGGCAGCAACAGTTTCGCGAGCCACTCCGCGCCGTGGGAGAGAACGAACCTCACCGGAGCCCGAGGGCCCGGCGATCCGCCGGGAGAGTACCGGCTCGCAACAACGAGCGACGCGCCGGCTTCGAGACCTCGCAGGATTCCCGGGATCGTCTCGGGTGGATGCTGCAGGTCGGCATCCATGATGACGAGGTACTCCCCCCGGGCCTCGTCGATCCCCTGGCATTGGGCCCGTAGCGTGGTCTGCTTGCCCTCGTGGACGAGCAATCGGAACCGGGCGTCGCGGGCGGCGCGTTCGGCCACGTACTCGCGCGTTCCGTCCGTGCTCCCGTCGTCCACGATGAGAAACTCCGTCGACGGGAGAGCCAGCGAGCCGAGACGATCGAACAGGGCGGGGAGGTTCGCGCGCTCGTTCAGCGTGGCGAGGACCACGGAAAGCAACGGAGGCGGACCTCCTCCTGGATTCTCGGCGGGATCCTCGTTCATGGCTTCCGGCTCGTTCCCCCGGCCGTAGGGCAGGCGAGCCCGTTCTCGTCTTGGGAACCGGGAATAGCCCACGTACGTAGACCCGGGAACCGGGAGCGGCGTACGGCCTCGCCGGAGAGAAGGAGCACGAGTGGCACGACCCCCGACCGCGACTTAATCCTTGCCCGACGACGCGTCCGCTCGGGCCGGACGGACCGGTGGCGAGACAAGCCGTCCACCGGCGACCCGCGAGGACGCCCTCGGGCGCGGATCCCAACCCAGCAGGCCCAAAAGAGGGGAAACTCAGGGTCGGAACAAAGTTCGTACGGAAGATAGATATATAATCGCCAATAACGAATGTTCACAATACGTATGGATGCGTGGTCGCATCCTCCCATTGCTCCCTTACACGATGGCCCACCAACGACCTCGAACGACCGACCCCCGAGGCAGGAGAGCCGGGCGGGGCGGCCTCATGGCCGCTCTCGCTCTGCTCGCCGTCCTGCTTCTCGTGCCCGCCTTCTTGGCGAGCGCCCCGGGCGGAAACGCCTCCGGGTCCCCGACGGTCGCCCCGCCCTCCGGGGGCGGCAGCCTGCCGGTGAGCTCCCCCTCGTTGCCGACCCCGATCCGGCACGTCATCACCATCATGATGGAGAACGAGGGCGTCGACCAGATCTACGGCAAAGTGCCGTACGAGACGCAACTCGCGAACAAGTACGCCTGGGGCGGAGATCCCTTCACCTCCTCTCCCAGCACGGGGTACTACGCGGTCTGTCACCCCTCCGCACCGAACTACCTCGCGCTCACCGCCGGCGAGCCCCTGCAGTGCGGCACCGATGCCTACACCACCTACTCGGCCAGCAACGTGGCCTACCTGATGGACTCCAAGAACGTCTCGTGGCTCGCGTACATGGAGAGTGCGAGCTCGAACTGCGAGACGTCGAACAGCGGGGCGTACGTCGTGCACCACGACCCGTTCGCGTACTTCTCGGACATCTCCAACGTCTGCGCGAGCCACGTGCTCGCGACCCCGAACCTCATCAAGGACTTCCCGTACGCGAGCGCCCCGCCGGCGTACACCTGGATCTCGCCGAACTACACCGATGACGGCCACCGGACGTCGGCCACCTACGGGGACACGTGGCTCTCGCAGTTCGTGCCGAAGCTCATGGCCCAGCCGTGGTTCGCCTCCTCGGTGATCTTCGTCGTCTGGGATGAGTCGTACGGGCAGAGCCCGAACTCCGGGTACAGCGGCCTCGTGGGCGGCCCCGTCTTCTTCGCGGCGGTGAGCCCCTACACTATCGGACGCGGGGTCTACGGGCTGAACTCGAGCCATTACAACCTCCTGTCCACCACCGAGTGGCTCCTCGCGCTCCCCAGTACCGGCCATAACGACGGGACGTCGGCCTTCCCGGCGATGAAGACTCTCTTCAACGTCACCTCGGCCCCCCCGGCGAGCTACGCGGTCTCGGGGTCGGTCACGAACTCGACCTCCGGACCGATCGCCGGGGCGACCGTCTACGCGAACGGTTCCTCGGTCCATAACTCGACGACCGCCAGCGCCCTGGGGGCGTTTTCCCTACCTCTCGACAACGGCACCTACCAGCTGACGGCGACGTCGCCGGGATATCTCCCCTCCACGGTCAGCGTGGTGGTCTCGGGTCAGGCGGTCTCGGGGGTCTCTCTCGTCCTCTCGCCCGTGCCCCGGGGCCCGCCCGCCACTTACCTGGTGAACGGGACCGTGCTCGACCAAAGGACCAACGGCTCGGTCGGCGGCGCGACGGTGTTCGCGAACAACAGTTCTGCCTCGGTCTCCGCGACCACGTCCCCGACGGGAGCGTACTCGTTCGAGCTGTCGAACGGGACCTACGCGGTGACCGCGGTCGCGGGCGGATTCGGTCGGCTGACGGAGAACCTGACCGTCTCGGGCCGAGCGGTTCCGGGCCTCGATCTCCGCCTCGCCCCGTCCCTCCCCGCCCCGACGACGTACTCGGTCAGCGGGCTCGTGCTGGCGTACCCGAACGGGACCCCGGTCCCCGAAGCCGAGGTGTTCGCGAACTCGACCGCCGGTTCGATCGCGGTCGCGGCCAGCTCGAACGGAAGCTACCGGTTCGACCTACCGAACGCGAGCTACTCGCTCACCGCGACGGCCACGGGCTTCGCGCCGCTCACCGACGAAGTCCAGGTGAACGGTACCGCGATCGCCGCCCTCACCCTCGAGCTCGTCGCCAGTGACCTTCCGACGTACCCGGCGGATGGCATCGTGCGGAACACGAACGGAAGCGGCCCCGTGTCGAACGCCACCCTCTTCTTCGCGAACGGGTCGTACGTCGTCCGTGTCCTGACGAACACGACCGGCGGCTACTCCGCGATCCTACCGAACGGCACCTACAGCGTCACCGTGGTGGCGGGCGGCTTCGTCTCCGCCGTGACGGACGTGTCGATCATCGGGCCGACGGCGACGGACGTGAACTTCACCCTCCTGCCGGTGGCGATGACGCGATCGGGGCCCGCGAGCGGCTGGAGCGTACCGGTGGGCTACTACCTCGCGGCGGCCGCGGGCATCGCGGTCGCGTGCGGGGCGGGCTGGCTGCTCGGACGGTACGTTCGACGCCCCGGGCGTCGGCCGCGCCGGTTCCGCCCGCGCTCCTGAACCGCTCGGGGTCCACCTTCTTGGAGGAGCACGCCACGAACACCGGCGCTCCGACCCCCGCGGGGCACGGCCTCCGATAGACGCATTCCCCCGGAGCAGTCCGTGGATCCACGCCGCTCGACCCCCTTCAGAGGACATGCGAGCGGCCCGGGACGGGGCCTCGAGCGTGCGTCG
>JAJZGO010000031.1 GCA_021798415.1 Thermoplasmata archaeon
CGCACGTCTGGCAGGCCGGGGCGTACAAGTCGACCGAGTCGGCCCGCATCGACGTCACGCACTACCGGCCCCTCTCGCCGGAGGAGCTGCGGGCGGTCGACCGTCGCGTCAATCAGATCGTGCGCGAGGACCGCCCGGTCAAGAGCTACTTCGAGTCGCGCGGCGAGGCCGAGCGGCGGTTCGGGTTCACGCTCTACCAGGGCGGGGCGGTTCCCGGCCGCGAGCTGAGGATCGTCGAGGTCGAGGGGTTCGACGTCGAAGCGTGCGGCGGCACGCATTGCACCCACACGAGCGAGGTCGGGGCGATCGCGATCCTCGGCGTGGAGCGGATCCAGGACGGGGTCCTGAGGCTCATCTACGCGAGCGGGGAGCGCGCGCTCGAGGTCCGCGAAGAGCACGAGGCGATCCTGCGCGAGGCGTCCCGACGGCTCGGGGTCCCGGTCGCCCAGCTGCCGGAAGGGATCGACCGCCTCCTCGGGGAGATCGAGGAGACGCGACGGTCGAGTCGCGAACGGCGCCGGGAGGACCTCGGGGGGACCGCCGAGCGGCTCCTCCGCGACCCGACGGCGACGGGGACGGTCGGGACGATCACGATCGTGGCGGCCGCGGTCGACCTCGACCGCTACGAGATGATGGAGCTCTCGCGGCTCTTGAGCCGGGAAAAGGACCGGGTCACGATCCTCGCGGCGGAGCGCGACGGACGGGGAACGCTGTTCGTGGGGTCGACCGCCCCCGGCGTCTCCGCCGTCGCGATCGTCGGGGAAGCGAAGGCGGCGTTCGCCGGCAAGGGCGGCGGGAACCCCGCGGCGGCGACCGCGGTCGGAGAACCGGGGGCGCCGTTGCGCTCGGCCCTCGAACTCGCCCGTGACGCGGCGCGACGCGCCGTGCCGGCCTAGCCGTTCCGAGCGGACCGCGCGCGGGACGGACCCGGCCCCGACGGGCGCCGGGGCGAGCGGAGCGGGCGAACGGTCCCGATTCGGGCCCCGCGCGCGCGGGCCGTCCGTGCCCGAGAGCCGACGCCGGACCCTAGTTCGCTCGACGGCCGGGTCGCCCCGGCGGGCCGCCCAATGATGCGAAACCTTTACTTTCCGTAGGTGCCCATGAAGGCACGGGACACGGAATGGTTCGTTGGGCTCCGGGACCCTCGGTCCGGCCGTGCGCCACGGGTCTAACATGAGCGCAAGCGAGGGAAGCACGGTCGGCGGAGTGCCGCCCGAGGTCGTCCTCTTCCTCAGCGGGAAGGGCGGGCGATCTCTCATCGTCAAGGGCGGTGCGGGAACGGGAAAGACGACGTTCGGGCTCGAGCTGCTCGAACGGATCGGGCAGCCGACGCGCTCGTACTACCTGTCGACGCGCGTGGGCGACGAGGCGCTCTACCGCCAGTTCCCGTGGCTCCGGACGACCGAGATGCGCACGCGGATCCTCGACGCCGCGAAGCTGTTCCTCGACGCGATCGGCCCGGGCCGCAAGGCGCCCGAGGCCGAGATGCCCGAGTCGGAGCAGCGCAAGGTCCGCGCCGGCCGGGAGGTTCTCGGAAGCTTCGGCCAGGAACGGGGACCGCCGACGCGCGTCGACCGCACGCACCTCCAGGCGCTCCTCAAGCGGAGCCCGATGCCCGAGGTCGAGAACGTCTACAACCGGATCGAGCGCGCGCTGCCGGAGAAGTCGCTCCTCGTCATCGACTCCCTCGAGGGTGTGACCCACAAGTACGGACTCGAGATGGAAGAGTTCGTGATGGCGCTGCAAAAGGACCTGGTCGAGGCGTCCAGCACCGACGTCGTGATGATCCTCGAGAAGCCCGAGGCGGGCGGCATCGAGTACCTCGTCGACGGCCTCATCTCGATCCAGCGGGAGGAGCTCGACGAGCGCCGCGTGCGCCACCTGCGCCTCGAGAAGCTCCGGGCAACGAACATCGGACGGGCGCGCTACGCGGTGACGCTCGACGGCGGGCGGTTCTCCGCGCTCGGCATCGGCCCGAACGGGAACCTCGCGACGGGGAGCGGACCGTGGAAGCCGGTGCCCGATCCGGAGCGTTTCTACTCGACGGGGATCCCCGACTTCGACAAGCTTCTCGGCGGCGGGCTGCGCCGGGGCAGCTTCAACGCCTTCGAGGTCGACGTCAACGTCGGGATCAACGACTACTACACGCTCTTCACGCCGACGTTCCTCAACTTCCTCTCCCAAGGGCGCGGGATCATCGCGGTCCTCGCCGCGGGCGAGTCCCCCGAGGAGCTGCGCGAGACGCTCATCCGCCACACGCCCGCGAACCAGTTCGACACGCGGGTGCGGGTCCCCGACTACAGCGCGAACGAGACCGAGGAGCCGTACATCCTCCCGATGGCCCGGTTCGGCCGGGACGAGGCGATGCGGGCGATGGTCACGGCCGAGAAAGCGGTCGCCGGCCCCGACCGCAAGCCGTTCCTCGAGTACACCGCCTTCGACACGTTCGAGAGCCTGATGGGCGACCAGGTCGCGATCCGGCTGTACTACCAGGGCGTTTCGCGGACGAAGCACGTCGGGAATCTCGGGATCGGGCTTCTGAAGCCGGGCCTCCTGATCTCGAGCGAGATCCTGAACATGATGGACACGTACTTCCGGATCATCAACATCGACAACGCCCCGTGCATCTACGGGATCCGGCCGCGCACGACGCTCCACGCGATCAGCCACGACCCCGAGAAGGGCGCCCCCCACGCGGTGCTGACCCCGATCGTCTAGGCGGGGGTCCCCGGCCCGCCTACCCCGGGAGACCGAGGACCACGACCCCGACCGCGTAGAGCACGAGCGCCGGCACGAACGTCATCGCGAGGTCGTCGTCGGACCAGGGGATCTTCGGGTACTCGACCGCGATCGCGACCGGGGCGGCGAGGACCGCGAGGCCGGCCGAGAGCGCGAGCGGCCAGCCGCCGACGAGCCGCAACCCGACGAACGCGAGCAGGGCGTAGGCGACGAGCGGGACCCCCGGATAGAGCCCGCGGGGGCGGACGAGCGCGCGCACTTCGCCCGCGAGCGGGTCGACGATCGCGGTTCCGAGGACGACCGCCGCCGCGATCGGGACCGGGAAGAACAAAACCGCACCGACGAGCGCGATCGCGTAGACCGCGTAGCTACCGATCCGGTGGGCCTCGTACGGCCGGATCGTGGGCAGCGAGAGCCCCGCCGTGTGGCGCAGGAGCTCGACCACGAGGACCGCGGCGAGCGCGGCGAGGAGGACGTCGACCTTCGGGACGACCACGAAGAAGCCGTTGGGGAGCGGGTAGTACAATAGCGCCGCCGCGCCGAAGAGGTGGAGGAACCGACGCCAGAGCCGGTCGCCGAGCGCCTCGTCGCCCCCGAAGCGCGCCCCGAGCCAGCGGCGGAACCGTCCGTCGCGGTGGAGCTTCAGCGCCACGGTCGGCTCACCCGGGACCCGCCCGCTCGAGGACCGCGGGGCCTCGCTCGGTGGTCCACCGGCTCGGGGGAGTCCCGCGGCACCGCGCACCGATGCCGTCGGGGGCGCCGTCGAGAAGGTCGGAGCCGACGCGAGACCGGACGCCCGGGTCCGCGCCGCCGGTGGACCGACGGAAGACGTCCCAAGAAGGTTCCCTCCGACGCGACTCGGCCCGCCGAGATTTCAACGTTTCGGGCGGGCGACGGCGGGCCGTATGGGTGGGGTCGGGGCGACGCGGTCGTGTCGGACGGACCTCCGGGGCCGGGAGAGAGATATAGCGGCGAGGCCCGTCCCCGCCCGGCATGAAGGTCACCGTGCTGGTGGGCAGCAAGTCCGATCTCGAGATCGCGGAGAAGGTCCGCGCCCGGCTGAGCGACCTCGGGGTCCCCTGCGAGGTCCACGTCGCCTCGGCGCACCGCAACCCCGACAAGGTCGACCGACTGGTCCGCGACCCGGACACGGACGTCTTCGTCGCGATGGCCGGCCTTTCGGCCGCCCTGCCCGGGGTCGTGGCCGCGCGAACGCTCAAGCCGGTGATCGGGGTCCCGCTCCACCGCGGCCTCGGCCTCGACAGCCTCCTCTCGGTCGTCCAGATGCCGCCCGGCATCCCGGTCGCCTCGGTCGGCCTCGATGCCGCGGAGAACGCGGCCCTCCTCGCCACGGAGATCCTCGCCCTCCGCTACCCCGAGCTCGTCCACGCGCTCGAGCGCTACCGCGCGAAGTGGCGCGAGGAGCCGACCGGGACGGCGGGAGGTCCGGCGTGACCGACCCGGCCCGCTTCGTCGACGAGGCCGTCGCGACCCTCCGGGCGGCCGTCCCCGGCCACGCGATCGTCGCCGCCTCGGGCGGGATCGACTCGACCGTCGCCGCGCTCCTCGCGGAGCGGGCCCTCGGAGAGCGGTCGCACGCGATCTTCGTCGACACGGGGCTCCTGCGGGCGGGGGAGGTCGAAGCGGTCGGCGAGATCTTCCGGTCGAGCCACCTCTCGTTCGAGCTCGCGGCCGCGGCCGACCGGTTCTTCGCTTCGCTCGAGGGGGTCACCGACCCCGAGGAGAAGCGCCGGCGGATCGGGGCCGCGTTCGTGCGCCTCTTCGAGGAGAAGGCGAAACGGGTCGGCGCCGACCACCTCGTCCAGGGGACGATCGCCCCCGACTGGATCGAGAGCGGGGGCGCGCTCCGCGACACGATCAAGACCCACCACAACGTCGGCGGGATCCCCGCCGACGTCCGGCTCACGATCGTCGAACCGCTGCGCGACCTCTACAAGGACGAGGTCCGGGCGGTCGCGCGGTACCTCGGGGTCCCCGACTCGGACCGGCAGCCGTTCCCCGGGCCCGGCCTCGCGGTACGGGTGAACGGCGTCGTGACGCCGGAGCGGGTCCGCCGCGCTCGGGTCGCGAACGCGATCGTCACCGAGGAGGTCGACCGCGCGGTCGCCGACGGACGAATGACGCGACCGTGGCAGTACTTCGCGGTCCTCCTCCCCGTCCGCACGGTCGGCGTGACGGGCGACAACCGGGTCTACGGGGAAGCGGTGAGCGTCCGGGTCGTCGATTCGATCGACGCGATGACCGCAACCTCGACGGACGTTCCCCGGGCGGTCCTCAACCGGATCTCCGAGCGGGTGACGCGCGAGCTCGCGGGCGAGGTCGTCCGGGTCCTGTACGACGTGACCGACAAGCCTCCCGCGACGATCGAGTGGGAGTGAGCCGCTCCGGTCCCCGCGTCACGAAGAATCTATCTACCTTCGACGGTCCGACCTCCCGTCCGTGACGCCCGATCCCGAGCCGGCCCGCACGGTCCGGATCCCCGAGGAGGTCGCGCGGGGCCTCGAGGCGCGCATCCGCTCGTCGGCGTTCGAGTCGGTCGACGCGTTCGTGAGCTTCGTCCTCGCCCGTCTGCTCGAAGAGCCGGGGGAGCCCGGGTTCAGCGAGGAGGACGAGCGCCACCTGCGCGAGCGCCTGCGCTCGCTCGGGTACATCGACTGAGCGCGACGTCCGCCAACGATTAACCGTCCGCGCGCCTCGCTCGGGCGTGCTCAGCTGTCCGTTCTGCGGCGCGTCGGAGTCCGACCGCTTCGACCTCGAGGGGCGACGCTTTTTGGTCTTCGGGTGCGCCTTCACCCCGGCGGTCGACCCGGCGCTCTCGGACGAGGAGATCGCCCGCGAGCTCGCCGACGCCTACCGGCCCGGGACGGAGGGCACGTACTTCCGGTCGGTGTGCGACCGGCTCCACGTCTACGTCACGAAGGGGGAGGGCGCGCGGACGCTCGGCGCCGACCCCGGTCCCGAGCCGACGCGCGGGGCCTAGGGGTCGGGCGGGAGACCGGGCCCTCCCCCGCTCCGCCGCGTCGGCCCTCGGCGCGGTCGTTCACGCGCCGGAGGGTCGGACGCGCGCGACCGCCGCCTCGGTCGGCACGAGGTGGCGCGACAGGCCGAGCTCCTCGGGGGTCGCCCCCAGCGCCAATCCGACCAGCTGGGGAAGGTGGAAGACGGGCATGTCGAGGCGGGCCCCGACGGCCTTCTCCGCCTTGTTCTGGTAGGCGTCGAGCGTGATGTGGCAGAGCGGGCACGGGGTCGCCATCGCGTGCGCGCCGTGCGCCTTCGCGTCCTGGATCTGGCGACCCGCGATGCGGCTCGCGGTGGCCTCCTTCACGAACTGGACGGGGAAGCCGCAGCACATCACGCGGCCACGGTAGTAGACGGGGTCCGCCCCGATCGCCGAGAGCAAATCCTCGAACGAGTGGGGTTCCTCGCCGTCCTCCCCGCCCATCTCGTCCGTGGGCCGCAGAAGGTGGCAGCCGTAGAACGCCCCGACCTTGAGGCCGGCGAGCGGTCGGCGGACCTTCGCCCGGATCGCGGGGAGTCCGACCTCCTCCACGAGGACGCGCAAGAGGTGCGTGACGCGGACCGTTCCGCGGTACTCGATGCCGAGGGGCTTCAGCGCGCCGTCCACGCGCGCGCGGACCTTCGGGTCCGTCATGCGGTGGTTCGCGAGAGTCAACATCCCCTGGCACGTCGAGCAGATCGTGAGCAGGTTGAGCCCGGCGCGCTCGGCGATCGCGAGGTTGCGGGCGTTGATCGCGACGTTCAGGACCTCGTTCGCCTCGTCGACGAACCCCGACCCGCAGCACGAGAAGCTCGGGAACTCCACGAGCTCGATCCCGAGGGCCCGGCAGACCCAGCGGGTCGCGAGGTCGAGCTCCTTGCCCGACTCCTGGGCGACGCACCCCGGGTAGTACGCGAACTTCATTTCGGAGCCTCCGTCCCCGTGTCGAGCGCGGCGTAGATCTTCTCGATCTCCTCGGCCTTCTCGATGCGGTGAGGCCGACGGACCACTTCGGGCTTCTTGCGCCAGATGCGCAGGCCCTGGCCGAGCTGGCCGAAGAGGCCGAGGGGCCCGTAGGTCCGCCGCACGAGCTGCATCTCGTTGAGAAGGCCCGCGTCCCGTATGCTCTCCTTGAAGCCGACCGCGTGGCGGGAGCCGTGCTCGGTCGCGCCCTGGGCCGCGATCGCGAGCTCCTTCAAGTCGCGGATCCGCTCCGACGGGCGGACGTCCTTCGGACAGGCGTCCGTGCACAGGTGACACCTCAGACAGAGCCAGAGGCCGCCCGCCTGGATCCCGACGAGGCGCTCGCGCGTCGCGGTATCCCGCGGATCGACCACGTAGCGGTAGAGCTTCGCGAGGGCCATCGGGCCGGGGAACTCCGGGTCGGCCTCGACCGCCGGGCAGGAGGAGTAGCACGCGGCGCACGCGATGCACCGGGGGGTCTCCTTGAACCGCTCGACCTGCTCGGGCGTCATCGAGGTCGGCCGGTCGGCGGGCATCGGGCGAGCGGGGTCGAGCTTGAGGTGCGGCTCGACGCGCTCGTACTCGCGCCAGAACGGCGTCTGGTCGACGACCAGGTCGCGCAGCACCGGCTGGTTGTGCATGGGCTCCACGACGATGCGCCCGTGGCGGGCGATCTCGGGGCCGATCTGGGTCTCGCAGGCGAGCCGGCTCTTCGAGTTCACCTGCATCGCGCACGACCCGCAGATCGCGCTCCGGCACGAGTAGCGCAGCGACAGCGTGGGGTCGACCTCGGCCCGGATCCGGAGCAGCGCCGTGAGGACGGGGGTGTGCGGGGCGAGGTCGAGCGTGTAGCGCTGGTAGCGCGCGGCGCGGTCGACCGCGGGGTCGAATCGGTAGACGTCGAAGGTCGCGGAGACCGTCGTCTCGGCCATCAGTACACCCGCTCCTTCGGCTCCCACCGAGTGTACGCGACCGGCGAGTACGACAGCTGGGGGCCGTCCGCGGCCCTCTTCGCGAGCGTGTGCCGCATCCACCGCGCATCGTCCCGCTTCGGATAATCGGTTCGGGAGTGGGCCCCGCGGCTCTCGGTGCGGGCGTACGCCCCCACCACGATCGTCTCCGCGAGCTCGAGCATGTGGCCCGTCTCGACCGCGTCGGTGAGGTTCAGGTTGAAGACCCGCGACCGGTCGACCACGCGCACGCGTTCGAACCGGGCCCGGAGCGCCCGGACCTGGCGGAGGCCCTCGAGGAGGTCGGCCTCGTTGCGGTAGATGCCCACGTACCGGTCCATCGTCCGCTGCATCTCCGTTCGCAGGGTCGACGGGTCCTCGCCGTCCGACCGGCTCGACCAAGCCCGGATCGGCGCGACCGAGCGGTCGAGGTCGGCCGCGTCCAGGGCCGGGGCGGTCGCCCTCTCCGCGTGCTCGGCGGCGGCGAGGCCCGCCTGCTTGCCGAAGACGAGGGTCTCGAGGAGCGAGTTCCCCCCGAGCCGGTTCGCCCCGTGGATCGACACGCACGCCGCCTCCCCCGCGGCGTAGAGCCCGGGAAGGTTCGTCTCCCCGCGGGAGTTCGTGCCGATCCCGCCCATCATGTAGTGCTGGGCCGGGTAGACGGGGATCGGCTCCGTGACCGGGTCGATGCCGGCAAAGTGCCTCGAGTAGTCGCAGATCTCCTGGAGTCGGCTCTCGACCTTCTCCTTCCCGAGGTGCATCAGCTCGAGGTGAACGTAGTCGCCGTACGGGCCGTGGAACCCCCGGCCGGCGAGGACCTCGGTGACGATCGCCCGCGAGACGACGTCCCGGGAGGCGAGCTCGAGCACGTGGGGCGCGTACCTCGACATGAACCGCTCGCCGGCCGAGTTGCGGAGGTAGCCGCCCTCGCCGCGGGCGCCCTCGGTGATCAAGATGCTCGACTCGAGCAGGGCGGTCGGGTGGAACTGGACGAACTCCATGTCCTTGAGATACGCGCCCGCGTCGTACGCGGCCGCGAGGCCGTCCCCCGTGCAGCTGTGCGCGTTCGTCGTGTGCCCGTAGATCCGGCCCGCCGGTCCGGTCGCGAGCACGACCGACTTCGCCCCGATCATCTCGAACTCTCCGCGACGGCGGTCGAAGGCGACGAGGCCCTGGACGCTCCCGTCGCGGACGAGGAGCTCGGTGAGGTCCCACTCCGAGTAGAGGGTGAACTCCTCGGTCCCGAGACGCTCCCAGAGCCCCTGGAGGAGCGCGAGCCCCGTTCGGTCGGCGGCGTAGATCGTGCGCGGGAACCCGGCGCCCCCGAACGCCCGCCGCGCGAGCGAGCCGTCGGGGGCCCGGCTGAAGATCGTGCCGAAGTGCTCCATCTCGACGACCGTCGGGCCGGCCTCTCGGCAGAAGAACTCGATCGCGTCCTGGTCGCCGAGGTAGTCCGATCCCTTCACGGTGTCGTAGATGTGGGTGTCGACCGAGTCCTCGGCGCCGACCGCGGCGTTGATCCCGCCCTGCGCGGCGCCCGAATGCGAACGCAACGGATGGAGCTTCGAGACGACCGCGACGTCCCGTCCCGCCTCGACGGCCGCGAGCGCCGCCCGCTGTCCGGCGAGGCCGGCCCCCACCACGACGACCTCGTGCCGTATCATGGACGATCGGGCTCCCGTAGCGGAGAAGGTTTTAATCGGTGTCGTGGCCGGCCGGCGTTCGACGGCCCGGTCGCGCGGCCGGGACCGCGGGCGGCGGGGTGTCTTCGTGGTCTCGCGGTAACCGCCGCGTGAGCCGTTATATAGAGCCCTCGGGTCCAGCGTTGGCGTTCCGGTTACTCGGAGGTCGAACGATGCAGAGCGTGGTCAGTGCCGTCGATGAGGAGCGCCTGTTGAAAGGGACCACGACGATCGGCATCGTCTGCAAGGACGGGGTCGTCCTCGCGACCGAGCGCCGCGCCACGGCCGGCAACTTCATCTCGAACAAGCAGACCCAGAAGCTGTTCAAGATCGACCAGAACATCGGGATCACGATCGCGGGCCTGGTCGGCGACGCCCAGGTCCTCGCCCGCTACCTGAAGGCGGAGGTCTCGCTCTACCGACTCCGGCGCAGCGCCCCCCTCAGCGCGGAGGGTGCGGCGACGCTGCTCGCCAACATCCTGAGCGGGAACCGCTACTACCCCTACTACGCCTGGCTCATCCTCGGGGGCGTGGACGCGAAGGGCGGGCACGTCTTCTCGGTCGACCCCGCCGGGGGATGCATCGAGGACCGGTTCGTCTCGGTCGGATCCGGGTCGTCGTTCGCCTACGGTCTCCTCGAGGAGGGGTACTCGCGCGACATGTCCACCGCCGACGCGGTCGACCTCGCGCTGCGGGGGCTCACCGCGGCGATGAAGCGCGACAGCGCGAGCGGGGACGGCTACCTCGTCAACGTCATTACGGCCAAGGACTACCGCGAACTGACCGAGGACGAAATTAATAAGCGCCTGAAAGCCCTTAAGATACCGTTGCCTCCCCTGCTACCGTAGGACCGGGACGCGCCGGGGGCGCGCCGCCCCAACCTTTTCCATGGCAGAATGAGTTTCGACTCTCTCGTCGACCAAACCCGGGAAGCGCTGAAAGAGGTGCTTCCCGAAGCCATCGAGGTCACCGACATCGAGCTGGAAGGCCCGCACATCGTCCTCTACACGAAGCAGCTCGACGCCTTCCTCTCGAGCGGCGATTACCTGCGCCAGATCGCCCAGCGACTTCACCGGCGGGTCGTCGTCCGGTCCGACCCCGAGACGCTGATCGACCCGAAGGAAGCGGAGAAGCTCGTCCGGGAGCTGATCCCGGCCGAGGCCGAGATCAACCAGCTCTTCTTCGAGCCCGAGACCGGCGAGGTCACGATCGAGGCGGCGAACCCCGGCGCGGCGATCGGACGGGGCGGGGCGGTCCTGAACGACCTCAAGCGTCGCATCGGGTGGATGCCGACCGTCGTACGGACGCCGCCGATCCCGTCGAAGACCGTCGAGGAGGTCCGCATCCACCTGCGCAACTCGTTCGACGACCGTCGGTCGTTCCTCAAGAAGGTCGGCATCCGCATCGCCCGCGACCCGCTGCCCGAGAAGCTCTGGGCCCGCTCGACCGCGCTCGGTGGCTATCGCGAGGTCGGGCGCAGCGCCCACCTGCTCACGACCCAGAACTCGAAGATCCTCATCGACTGCGGGATCGACCCGGGGTCGGACCGAACGCCGTACTTCAACGCGCCCGAGCTCCTTCCGCTCGATTCGCTCGACGCGGTCGTGGTGACGCACGCGCACCTCGACCACTGTGGCCTCGTTCCCGTGCTCCTCAAGTACGGCTACAAGGGGCCGATCTACTCGACCGCGCCGACACGCGACCTCATGACCCTCATGCTCCTCGACGCGATCAAGGTCGTCAACCAGGAAGCCCGTCGCGGCCTCTACGACTCGTCGCACGTCCGCGACCTCGTCACCCGGACGGTCCCGTTGCGCTGGGGCGAGACGACCGACATCGCCCCCGACGTCCGGCTCACGCTCCACAACGCCGGACACATTCTCGGATCGTCGATCTGCCACTTCCACCTGGGGGAAGGCGACCACAACCTCGCCTACTCGGGCGACATCAAGTTCGAGAGGAGCTGGCTGTTCAATCCCGCGACCAACCGCTTCCCCCGGCTCGAGACCCTCGTGCTCGAATCGACGTACGGCGGGTTCCGCGACGTCCAGCCGAGCCGCCAGCAGGCGACCGAGGCGTTCAGCGCGCTCGCGACGCGCATCCTGTCGCGGGGCGGGAAGCTCATCGTCCCGGTCTTCGCGGTCGGCCGGTCGCAAGAGGTGATGCTCGTCCTCGAGGAGAAGATGCGCGAGGGGAAGATCCCGCGCGTGCCGGTCTACCTCGATGGGATGATCTTCGAGGCGACCGCGATCCACACCGCCTACCCCGAGTTCCTCAACAGCCAGTTGCGCACGCAGATCTTCCAGCAAGGCGACAACCCGTTCCTGTCCGACGTCTTCCACCGGGTCGACTCCTCCCAGATGCGCCTCGGCATCCTCGACTCGAAGGACCCCTGCATCATCCTCGCCACGTCGGGGATGATGAGCGGCGGTCCGGTGATGGAGTACTTCCGCGCCTGGGGGCACGACGAGAAGAACGGCCTCCTGTTCGTGGGGTACCAGGCGGACGGCACGTTCGGTCGTCGGCTGCAACGCGGCATGTCGGACGCGACGTTCCTCGACGGCTCCCGCCAGGTGAGCGTCCCCGTCAAGCTCGACCTCGCGACCATCGAAGGGTTCTCGGGCCACTCCGACCGGGTGCAGCTGATGAACTACGTCGCGACGCTCGACCCGCGGCCGCAGCGGATCATCCTGAACCACGGCGAGGAGTCGAAGATCCTCGACCTCGCGTCGAGCCTCCACAAGCGGTTCAATCTCGAGTCCCGGGCGCCGTTCAATCTCGAGGCGATCCGGGTTCTCTAGGCCCGGCGCCGTGTCGTTCCGCCGGGGGTAGACGAGGTTTTTTATACGGCCATTCGGGTCGTTCGCCCCAGCCGCCGTTGGTTCTTGGGAGAGGTATGGATCCGCGTCACCGTCGCTTTCTCGTTCTCGGTCTCGACGGGGGGACGTTCGATCTCCTCGACCCGTTGATGGCGGCCGGGGAGCTCCCGTTCCTCCGGTCGCTCGTCGGACGGGGGTTCCGGGCCCCGCTGCGCTCCGTCTACCCGGCGAAGACGATCCCGGCATGGTACTCGTTCGCGACCGGCAAGGACCCGGGCGAGCTCGGGATCTTCGGGTTCTCCGAGCCCGACGGCGGGCCCGGACGCTCGAAGCTCGTCCAGACGTTCCGGCCCGCCGAGGCGGTCTGGGACCGCCTCTCGCGGCTCGGTGTGAAGGTCGGGGTGCTCAACTTCCCGATGGCACCGCCATACCCCCTCCACGGGTTCATCGTCCCCGGGATGTTCTGCGACGACGCCACCACCTACCCTCGCTCGCTGCGCGAGGAGATCGAGGGCGAGCTCGGCGAAGCGTACCCGGGCGAGCTGCCGGTCTACCGCGAGCCGGACCGCGCCGCGTGGATGGCGCAGGCGACCCGCGCGGTCGAGCAGCGCGGACGCATCGCCGCGAGGCTCGCCCGGGCGCACCGACCCGGATTCCTGTTCGCCCTCTTCCGCGAGACCGACCGCGTCGAGCACCAGCACTGGGCCGAGCTCAGCCGGCCGGTCTCGGAGATCCCCCCCGACCTTCTCGGCTTCTGGCGGGCCGTCGACCGGGCCTGCGCCGAGGTCGACACGGCGTTCCGCTCCGGCGGGGGGCCCGCGGTGACTCTCGTCATCTCCGACCACGGCCACGGCGCGATCCGTTCGGACTTCTTCACGAACCGCTGGCTCGCGGACGAGAAGTTCCTCGTCTTCCGGGACGGCCACGACCTCGCCCGGCGCCGCTTCCTCTCCCGCCTCGTCTTCCTGGGCCAGCGGTTCTCGCTCGCGCGCCGCTTGAGCCGGGTCGTCGCGGAGTTCCTCCGGGACGGCCGCCACGACGAGCTCGCGACGCTCCTCGGTGGCCGCGCGTCGTTCGAGGACGTCGCGGCCCGCATCGACTGGACCCGGACCCTCGCCTTCTCCTACCCGACGCCCGAAGGGATCTACCTCAACCCGTACAACCCCGACCTGACCCCCGAGCGACGGGCGGAGATCGTCCGGCAGATCCGCGAGCGCCTCGAGGCGTTCCCGGACGCCCACATCGAGGTCTTCGGCCCGGGCGACATCTACCGCGGCGCCGCGGCCCCCCGGGCGCCGGCGCTCCTGATCCGCGTCGACCGGATGGAGACCGAGCCCCGCATGGACTTCAGCTACCCGCGTCCCCTGATCCGCGACCGCCCGGAGTTCTTCTACGGGTCGGGGACGCACCGGATGGACGGGATCCTCATCGGCGCGGGCGACGGGGTGGTCCGCGGCACCGGGACCCGGCCGATCAGCTTGCTCGACGTGACGCCGACGATCCTGGACGGCATGGGGCTCGAGACGCCGCCCGAGCTCTCGGGCCACTCGTTCGCCCGCGATCTCGGCCTCTCGGCGTGAACGGTCGCGTCCGCCGGAACGTTTTTGGCGTTCGGCGGCTCCCCGCCCCGAGATGGCGGCCCCGACGGTCGACCTGGTCGCCACCGGTCCCCCTCCGTTCGACCCGTACGACCCCGACTCGGCGGCCTGGGCGCTCGCCCGCGCGTTCGCCGCCCGCGGGGACCGGGTGAACGTCCTCTACCCGGCGGGCCCGACGGGCGACGCCCCTCCACCGGGGACGACCGCGACCCCGATCGCCGTGCCCCTTCGGCGCCCCGGTGCGCTCATCGAGGCGGCCGACTTCGCGGCCGCTGCCGGTCGGACGCTCCGGCCCGACGCCGAGATCGTCGTCCGCGACCCGAGCGGCCTCGGGCCCCTCGGGCTCGGCCGAGACCGTCCGTACCTCGCGTCGTTCGTCCGGTCGATCGCTCTCCACGAGTTCGACGCCGAGCGGGGGGCCCGCCCGGTCGCGGGCTTCGCGGACCGGGTCGACGCCTGGAGGGACCGACGCGCCGTGCGCCGGCTCGAGCGGATGGCGCTCGAGGAGCCCGACGCGCTCTTCTGCGACCGACCCGAGCTCGGCTCCACGCTCGCCCGCGAGTACGGGATCGCCGAGGGCCGCCTGCGGCCGACGGTCCCCCCCGTGCCGCTCCTACCGGCGATCGCCTCGCGCGAGGAGGCCCGCGCCGCGTTCGGGATCCCGCCCGACGTTCCGGTCGCGGTCGCGGCGGCCCCCGACCCGCGCCCCGAACCGTCCGGCTTCGAGCTCGTGCGCGAAGCGTTCCGCCGCGTCCGCTCGTTCTTTCCCGGGGCCCGGCTCGTCCTCGTCGGCGCAGCGAGCCTGGCCGAGCCGGGCGTCGTCGTGACGCCGTCGCGCGCGGCGTCGGCGTTCGCCGCGGGGTTCGTCGCGGCCGACGTGGCGCTCTTCACGCGGAGGTCCCCCGGCTTCGACCCGGGCGTCGTCTTCGCGATGCGCGCGGGGGTCGCCCCGATCGTCGCGCCGTCGGTCACGTTCCCCGTCGACCCCGGCCCGGCGGTCCGCCGGGCGGTGAGCGACGACGCGGGGGACGTTGCCTCGGCGCTCGCCGAGCTCCTCGCCGACCCGGCTCTCTGCCGCGAGGTGAGCGCTCGCGGGAAGGCGTTCGCCGCCGCGTTCGACCCGGCGGCGATCGTCCGCTCGATCGGACCCGCCCGGGTGCCGGCGTAGGCTCCCCGTCGCTTCGGCCGCGGCGACCGACCGCCCGGGGCCCGCGAGGAAGGGACCGATCCGAACGAGGGCAACGTCTTCCGGGAGCCGCGAGACGACCGAAGCGGGTCGTCGGTTTCCCGGCGGTCCCTAACGGCCCGGAGGAGCCGTTTCGTCGAGGCGCCACTCGCGAAAGCCCCGTCCGCCCGAGGCCCGTCGCACCTCGTGAAGGACGTCGTCCCACCGGACCGCTTGCGGGCGCTCACCGGACTCTAGCGCGTCGAGGAGCCGGCGAAAACGCGCGCGGAGGTCGGCGAACGGGTCGGCGGACGAATCCCCCGCCCACGGCCGGGCCTCCCGGTGGACCGTGACGGTGCCCGCCGAGACGCTCCAGACGCCGACCGGCTCCGCGCGAGTCCCGCGGGTTCGCGCGGCGAGCCGACCCGCCGACACGGGCGAGGCGAGCGCGACCGCGGTCCAGTCGCCCCACCCCCGGCGTCGCAACGCTTGGAC
>JAJZGO010000147.1 GCA_021798415.1 Thermoplasmata archaeon
CGGTCGGTTCTTGCGGCGCTTCGCGCGTTCCGTCGGGCGAACGGGCTCCCCCACGACGCGCCGATCCCTTCGGTGGCGCTGGTCGTCGGCACGGACGACCTCGGGACGAAGTTGCGCGACGATCGCCCGTTGCTCGAGCGGCTTGGGAACGTCACCAAGGTCGTCATCGGGTCCCCGTCGGAAGTGTGGACGGGACGCCAGCGTCAGGTCCGGCCGAACGAGTCCGAGATCCAACGGGTCTACGGTTCGCAGGCCTCGCAGATCGCCCACCTCCTCCGGCGCATGCCCCCACGTCGGGTCCGCGACCCGGGCGGCGGCGCCGACCTCTCCGTCGTCATCCAGGGCCTGCCGCGCACGCTCACGCCATCGATGGTCTCCTACTCCGAGAGCTTGCCCGAGCGCGTCGTCCCGTCGCCGTGGGGCCCCGGCGAGATGTACGTGGAATGCCCCGTCGCCGGCCGCCCCTCGACGGGCCCGCCTCCCCTCTCGCCCGACGCGTTCTGGCTGGTGCGCCGGGTCGACCGACGCCTAAGGCGCGGACGGGCGTCCGGGTCGGTGCCCTCGGTCGCGGTCGTCGCGACCTCGGACCCGCTCGCCGCCGAACTGAGCGCTGCCGCCGGTCCGATCGCGGCCTACCTCGGGCTCGCGGAGGTCCGGGTGAACGATCGGATCGAGGAGCCCGCCCCCTCCGGGCGGATCACCGGACGCACGAAAACGGGAGCCCACTGGTGGGTCGACGTCCCCGGTCTCACGAGCCGCCCACGCCGCACGAAAGTTCGGGCGTCCCGACAGCACCGCCGTCGGTTCCCGAGCGGGTTCGTTCCGGTGGGGGGAGTTCCGGTCGAGGTCGATTACGCGGCCGAGGAGGTCGTCTCCCGGGAGCAGGCGATCCGAGCGCTCAACCAGGAGCTGGACGCCGTCCTCGGCGTCCCGGTGCTCGGTCCGACCAAGGTCGCGGTGGCCTGGGACAAGGGTCTACGGCGTGTCGAACAGTTCCGCGGCATTCCGTTCGAGGACCTCTCCGCCCTGCCGGGCTTCGGCCCGGCGGTGGTCGAACGCCTCTTCGCCCGACTCGGCAACACCCCGTCTCTCCCCGCCGTGTCCCGACCGGCGCCCGTCGCTGCGTCGCTTCGGGAACGGGCCCGGGCGTCGGCGGCGCCGCCGGTCGGGCCGGCGACGCTCGATCTCTCGGCGGCCGTTCCTGCGACCGGGGAGACCCGGTCCCCTACGTTGGCCGTGACTTCGCCGGTCGCCTCGGTCGATTCGCCCGACTCGCCCGAGCTCCCCGCGGCGAGCCCCCCATCGATGGCCGGGCCCCCCGCATCCATCGTTCTCCCACCTGGGTCCGTGGGGGAGACCGGGGATCAACCCCCCACGACCTCGCTCGTGCCCGTCCCTGCGTCGTCCCCCCTCGTTCCCTCGGACCCCCGGGACCGCCCCCTCGCGCTCGTCCCGGCGGACGCTCCTTTCCCTCAGCAACCTCCAACGGACGAGCCCGGCCTCGGGTCCGCCGAGGCAATCCCGATCCCTCCGTCGCCCGACACTCCGTCCGTCAACGGCGAGGCACCCCATGGAGCCGAAACGGTCGGGGCACCCGAGGTACCTTCGCTGCACCTCGAAGCCCCAACGGCGGCCGGCGCCCGAGTTGACGGAGCCCCGCCGGAGACGCCGGAAAAGGCGGCCGAACCGCCCGGGGGGACCGAGTTCGATCAGGTCTCGACCCCCCTTGCGCCCGAGCCGCCGACAGGGGCGGACGAGCCCACCGCGCCCGCTCGCAGCGGGCCCGAAGCCGATCCCACGTCCGCTATCGGGTCCGTGGGAGACGCCTCGACCACGGACGCCCCCGACGCCGAACCGGTCGCTCCGGTCGGGGGCGACGCGGCCCCGGCCGGTCCCCCTGCGCCCGAGTCCGTGATCCCGTTGGCCCCCGAGGCGGAGCCGCCAACTCCGACGTCCGGCGAGCCGGGCCCGCTTCCGCCGCAGGCCCCGCCACCGGAGCCTCCGGCCGCTCCCGAGCCAGCCGCGATCCGGGAGCCTCCAGCTCCAGTCGGTTCGACCTCCCCACCGGGCTCCCCTGACGACACTCCCGTCGCGCTCCCGGCCCTGCTCCCGATCGAGCCGGCGCGGGAAGCGGTTCCCGTGCCGCCCATGGCCGGCGTGGAGCTCGAGGTGGGCAGCTCGATCCTAAACTCCCTCCAACCGTTCCTCGACGCGACCGCCGCCGGGCACCTCGGACTCTGCCTCGTGCGAGAGTCGCCAGAGCGCATTTCGGCGCAGGTCGGCCGCCGGCCCGTCGATGTCTACTGGCTCACGAACCTCGGGCGGGGACGGACCCTCAAACCGAACGACCTCTCCGGGGTCTTCGCGTCCCTGACGCGAACGATCACCGAGGAAGGCCGGACGGTCGTCTTCGTCGAAGGCCTCGAGTACCTGGTCCGGGTCCACGGGGTGGACGCCGTGGTCGACCGACTGGCCGAGTTCGACCGGGTCGCGAAGGAGCACGACGTCCGGGTCTGGACGCACGTGAGCCCGGACCTCTTGCGGCCGGCCGACCTCGAGCGGATCGTCCGCCGCTTCGGTCGGTCCGACCCTCCCGCGTAGGCGGGCTCCCGCCGCTTCGGGGTCGGCCACTTCCCTCGGGGAGAGCGGTCGAACGGCTAACGAAGGGTTACCGTGATTAGATATCCGCGGACGGTCGTCCCGTCGCGGATATGGCGACCGCGCGAACGTCCGGCGAACGGGCCCACCGACGGGCGGCCCCGCTCGCGGTGCTGCTCGTCGTCGTAGTGCTCTTCGCTACGGTCGGGGTGCTCGCCTCCGGCTCGGCGCGGGGCGCGGCGATTGGCTGCTCGAACGTGAGCGCGAAGTACGGCGTGAACGCCACGGTCACGTGGAACGGCGCGAACGTTTGTTCGGGCGGTTCCGCCTCGTCGGCGTTCTCGGTCGACCTCACCCAGCCGATCGGCCTGCGCTACAACTGGTCGGGGCCGGTGGGCCACGCGCTGTCGCTGAACGACGCGCGACTCCAGATGTTCTACTTCGGGTTCCCGCTCGCGACCCGGGACGTCACGACGGTCGGGGGGGTCGCGGGGAGTTCCGGGAGCTTCGTCATGAACTGGACGCCCGGAGTGATCGCCTACGTCCTCGAGGGCCTTTTCGGCCTGACCGCGAGCCTCCTTGCGACGAACGGTACGACCGTCTTCAGCGAGGATTTCTTCGTCCATGCGAACGCCCCGTACGGGATCCTCGCGGCCCTCCCCCTCCTCCTCATCATCCTCGGCATCTACGAGGTCTACAACGTCGCGCGTTCGGGACGGCAAGCCGCGCTCCCGAAGACGGCAAAGCCGACCGGCCCCCAGCCGCCGGAGGAGCCGGCGGGCGCGGAGACCGGCCCGAACGGGGCGGGTTCTCCCCCTCCGGGAGGAGGAGCACCGTGAGCGCGACCAGCCACGGGGCGGCCGCGGGCGCGGTTCTCGGGATCGTTGCGGTCCTCCTCGCGCAGCAGCTGGGCCTCTGGAGCCTCAGCGACCTCGGGACGAGCGTCGTATACCTCGTCCTCGGCATCGTC
>JAJZGO010000148.1 GCA_021798415.1 Thermoplasmata archaeon
GAGCGCGCTCGCCCACGGCGCCGGGCTCGCTAGCGGCGGCGTCCTATCGATCCCCCGTCCGTTCGAGCGGGGGGCGCGCGTCGCGCTCGTCACCCGAACGGGGGAGCTCGTCGCGACCGGCGTCGCCCAGCACGAGTCGCGCGCGATCGCGTCGGTCCGCCACGGGTGGGTCGTCGGGGAGACGCGGGTCTTCGTCGACCCCGGGCGGTTCCCCCCGCTCTGGGGCAAGAAGGCCCGCCCCGCCGGCCGCGCCGCCGATACCGGGCGCTAGGGTTATCTCGCCGACCCCCTCGTCCGACCGATGAGCGCGGGGACCCGAACGCACGGGGCCCGCGGCGCGCACCTCTTCGCGGGCCTCGCCCGAGGCATCACGCGCCATCCGTGGTATCCGATCCTCTTCTGGGTCGTGCTCCTCCTCCTCACGCTCCCGTTCCTCTCGCGGCTCGGGTCGGTCACGACGAACTCGACGACCGACCTCCCGACCAACGCCCCGAGCGCGCAAGCGAGCGCGGAGCTCGCCCGCTACTTCCCGAACGCGTCCGGAGGCTCGTCGACGATCCTCCTCTTCTACGGACCGGACCTCACGAACCGGACGGGCCAATCGGTGGTCACCGGCGTCGCCGCCGCGATCGCCGCCGACCGATCGCTCGTCGACGTCGCGGGCGTCTCGACCGTCTACTCCGAGTACGCCCTCTACCTCGCGGGGCAGGTCCGCATCGCGTCGGGGGTGCTCGCGGGCGCCGAGAGCGCGTCCCCGTCGCTCACGAGCGCCGTCAACAGCTCGGCGGCCCTCGTCTGGGGCCCTCCCGCGCTCTTTCTCGCGACCTTCGAGTCGCTCGTCGCCGGCGGCACCTCCCCCCAGAACGCGAGCGCTCCGGCCTACGCGGCGACGAACGCGAGCCTCGGGAACCCGGCGGCGACGACCGTCCTCGCCGCGTTCTACCCCGAGTTCAACAACATATCCCGATGCTGGGCGAACCTCTCCTCGCTGGTGGCGTGCACCGACGCGTCCGCGAGGACGGGCGAGGCGCCGCTCCTTCCCGTCCTCTTCCCGGCGGCCGCGCAGCCGGTCGCCGCCGCGACCCTCGCCGGCCTCGGCGTCGAGAACTCGACGGCGTGGCCGGCCGTCCAGGCGGTCGCCGTCGGCGTCCTCGGCCCCGAAACCGGGACCGTGCCCGCGTTCCTGCGCACCGTCTGGGACGCGTTCCCGGGCCTCGTCGTCGGCCCCGCCGCCGCGTCGTCGTACGCGAACGCGACCGTCGCGAACGCGACGCTCGCGACCGAGCCGCTCCCCGTCCCCTTCGGGATCCGGGCGTCGTACGTGAATCCGGCGGGGACGGCGTCGATCGTCTCGGTCGATTTCACTCGCCCCGACTCCTACACGGACTCGGGCGGAGGGCAGCCGGTCTACGCCGACCTCAACCGGATCGACGCCCTCGTGCCCGGAGTCGTCACCGCGCTCGACCCGAGCGGGGGGATCTCCTACGTCCAGACCGGGCCCGCCCCCCTCGACCTCCTCACGCAGACCTCGGTGAACTCCTCGATCGCGCTCGTCCTCCCGCTCACGGTCGGGCTGCTCCTCGCGATCGCCATGCTCTACTTCCGGTCGCCGCTCACCCCGGTCCTCACGTTCGCCGCGCTCGGGATCGCGCTCGTCCTCGGACTCGGGGGGACCGTCCTGATCGGCACGCTCGTCGGGCACGTCGACACGACCTCGATCACCCTCGAGGAGGTCTTCGTGCTCGGGGTCGGGACCGACTACTCGATCTTCCTGGTCGCGCGGTACCGCGAGGAGCTCATCCACGGCCGGTCGTCCGACGAGGCGATCGCCGCGTCGCTCAGTTGGGCCGGCCAATCGGTGGCGACGAGCGGCTCGACCGCGATCATCGCGACCCTCGCGCTCGCGTTCAGCGGCGTCGCACTCCTCGAGCAGTGGGGGCGCGTCCTCTCGCTCGCGATCCTCGTGACCATGCTCGTCTCGCTCACGATGGTCCCGGCGTTCCTGAAGCTCCTCGGCCCGCGGATCTTCTGGCCGACGCACGGCGAGCGGTTCGAGCGGCATGCCCGTCGCGTCGGAAGCCGTCTCGAGAACGAGTCGACGTACTTCTATCGGGTCGGCCGCGCGACGCAGCGCCGTCCCCGCACGGTCGTCGCGGTCATCCTCCTCGTCTCGATCCCGCTCGTCGCGGTCGCGCTCACGGCCCCGCTCTCCTACGACTTCTACGCGCAGCTCCCCGGTGGGCACGCCGCCACCCAGGGCCTCGCGGAGCTCGGCCTCCAGTTCGGGAACGGCTTTGCGGTGCCGTCGTTCGCGCTCGTCACCTTCGCGTCGCCTCTCGTCGTCGGGAACGCGACGAACTCGAGCGAGTTCGCCGACGTCGCGGCCCTGACGGGCGTCGCGAACGCGACGCCCGGGATCGTCGCCGTCCCGTCGCTCGTCGGCCCGTACGGCGCACCGCTCGCCGAATGGCAGAACCTCTCCCGGCTGCCCGCCGCCACGCAGGCGAACCTCCTCGGCGTCCTCCCGGGCTTCGTCGGGACCGACGGCCGGACCGTCCTGATCGACCTCGTTCCCTTCTCGACCGGCCTCTCGGGCGGGGCCGTGACGGCGGTCCAAGCGGTCGAGAGCGGGTTCGCGGCGTACGCGGCGAGCCACCCGGGGATCGTCGCGACCGCGTACGGCGGCGGGGCGCCGGTGATCCACGACCTCTCGGCGCAGACCGCGACCGCGACCCTCTTCCTCATCCTCGCCGTCACCATCGGACTCGTCGTCGTCCTGCTCGCGGTGCTCCGTTCCGCGATCATCGCGCTCATGGCGGTCGCGACGATCGGGCTCTCGATCACGTGGGCGTGGGCCGTGAGCTACCTCGTCTTCGACCTCGTCCTCGGCTTCCCGCTCTTCTTCTACGTGCAGACGCTCCTGATCATCCTGGTCCTCGGCCTCGGGATCGACTACAACATCTTCCTGCTCACCCGGGTCCGGGAGGAGCGCCTCAAGGGCCGGGCGTCGGGCGACGCCGCGGTCGAGGCGGTCGCGCGCACCGGCGGGATCATCACGGCCGCCGCGATCATCCTCGCGAGCGCGTTCGCCGCCCTCCTCGTCGGGTCGTTCACCCTGATCCGCGCGATCGGGTTCTCGGTCGCGGTCGCGGTCATCCTGGACGCGATGATCGTGCGGACGTACCTCGTACCCGCCTCGCTCCAGCTTCTCGGCGAGCGGGTCTGGAGCGTCTTCGGCCGGCGTCGGACGCCGGGGATGCCTCCCCCGACCGCCCCTGGCGCCCCACCGCCCGCGGACGCGGGCGACGGGTCGGGCGCTCCCTAGAGGAACCGCGCGCGGGCGCGCCCGACGTGGTGGTCGGGCGAGCCGTCGACGACCTCGAGGACCTTGCCGGCCGCGTCAAGGTGGAACGAGACGCGCCGCGCGACGCCCTGCGGCCCGAGGACGCCGTAGGCGGAGGCGACCGACTTCGACGCGTCCGCGATCAGCGGGAACGTCAACCCGTACTTCCGGGCGAACGATTTCTGGTCGGGGCAGTCGTCGGTGCTCACGCCGAGATC
>JAJZGO010000149.1 GCA_021798415.1 Thermoplasmata archaeon
CGCGAAGGAGGAGGGGGCGCCGAGCGTCTTCCTCCCGTCCCCCTCGCCGGGCGTCATCACGATCTTCTACCCCAACAACCCCGCCGTGTACCCGACCCACCTCGACTACCTCGACGCCCTGTCGAAAGAGTTGCGCAAGGAGTATCGGGCGATCCTGGACGTTCCGGGAACAGTCCTGCAGGTCGACGCCCCCGACCTCGCGATGGGCAAGCAGACCGCGGTCGACTGGGGGGTCGACTTCTACGCCGCGCTCTCGCACCACGTCGACGCGATCAACCGGGCGGTCGAGGGACTGCCGCGGGAACGGATCCGGGTCCACTACTGCTACGGCAACTACGCCGCTTCGCACGAGAGCGACGCCGACTTCTCGCGGGTCCTGCCCGAGCTCGTGCGGCTCAAGGTCGGCGCCCTGGTCGGCGAGTTCGCGAACCCCCACCACCAGGGGGACCTGCGGATCCTCGGACGGTACGTCCGGGAGCACGGCTGGCCGGCGAACCTCGGCTTTGTGGGCGGCGTGATCGACGTGAAGACCCCGATCGTCGAGTCGCCGGACACGGTCAAGATGCGGCTCGACCAGCTCGCCGGGATCGTCGGCGCGTCGAACACCTGGGGCGGCACGGACTGCGGCTTCGAGACGTTCGCGTCGGTGAACGGCGTGACCCACCCGGTGGCGCTGCGCAAGCTGCGCGCTCTCGCTCGGGGCGCAACGCTCGAGGGGTGAGCGAACCGTTCCCACCGCTCGGTCGCGTATCGGCGTCGGTCCACGGGCAGCCTAATAATCGTCGGACGTAGCGGGTCCCGCAGGATGGCCCAGCGGCAGCAGATGGAGCAGCATCCGCGGCCGAGCCTCCTCTCCGACTTCATCCTCGGCGGCCAGGACGGTCTCGTCAACGTCCTCGGCATCCTGCTCGGTCTGGTCGCCGCGTCGACCCCCGTCCGGTTCATCCTCATCGCGGGCCTCTCGGCGCTCGCCGCCGAATCGCTCGCGATGGCCGCGGTCGCCTACACGTCGACGTACTCCCGCCTCAAGCTCTACCTGAGCGAGACCGAGCGCGAACGGCGGGAGATGTCGGAGGTTCCCGAACTCGAGCGCGAGGAGGTCCGGGTGATCCTGCGCAAGTGGGGGTACGAGGGCGCCGAGGTCGAGGAGATGCTCGCGCGCATCGAGGCGAAACCGAAGGCCTGGCTCGACCTCATGATGGCGTTCGAGCTGAACCTTTCGCCGGTCTCGGCGGACGCGCCCCGCAAGAGCGCCGGTGTCGTGGGGGTGGCGACCCTGATGGGCCACCTGATCCCGCTCCTCCCCTTCTTCTTCCTGACCACTCGCGTCTTCGACGCGACGGTCTCGGCCGTGATCCTGAGCGGCATCACGCTCTTCCTCATCGGCTGGTACGAGGCGCGCACGACGGTCGGATCGGTCCTCACGAGCGGGATCCGGATGGTCTTCATCGGGCTCGGGAGCGGCTTCGCGGGGTTCGCGATCGGCTTCGCGATCGAGCACCTCCACCTGTAGGGGCCCGGCCCGGCCCATTTACGGACCGGTAGGTCTCACGGCTTCCAACGGTGAGGTCCCCCGGTCGGAGGTTCGGGCGGGTGCCCCAGTCGCCACCGTACGCGCAGTCCGACGGTCCAGGGCCGGGAGCCGCTGAGGGAGGGATCAGGGCGATCGGTCTCCCGATCGCGAGGGCGCGAGGCACCCCTTGCGTCGACGTTCGGGCTAGCTCGGCCGGCCGAAATCGAGCGCCTTGCGCCGGGCCGAGCGGTGGGTCGCGAGTCCCCACCAGCGGCTCGGTCGCCGGATCTCGTGCCGGCGGCAGGCGGCGCACCAAACGACCGTCTCGAGCGGACCCGCGAGCTCGGGCGTGTGGACGTGCTCGCTCTCGGGGTGGCCGCACTCACGGTCGAGGCAGGGGTGGGAGCTGCGTCCTTGGACGCGGTCCATCATCGCCGAACACTATGCGTGTTCATGCGTATTAAAGCTGACGAGGACGGCCGCCGGATCCTCGCCCCGGGTCACGCCTGGTGCAGCCGGACCTCTTTGGCCGCGCGGACCGAGCGCTCCTTTTCGGTGAGCTCGCGCAGGTGCATCGAGATCGAGAGCGCGCCGTTCACCTCGATCGCCTCCTTGAGCATCGGGAGCCGCAGCGTGAGGTGGTCGAGGCGGAGGTCGACCTCTCCCTGTCGGTTGGCGATCGCCTCGACCAGGTCGAGGAACGGGTTCGAGGGGTGCGGTTCGGAGCCGGGGGATGGGGCCATGCCGCGGCATCGACCCGCCGGGATACGAACCTTCCGAAACGGCCGGCCGTTCCGGACTTCGTTTAGTTTGTAAATGATATAGTGTATAAATGACCCCGCCGTCCTCGAGAACGATGACGGACGGAGAACCGGCGCCCGCCGCGGGCTACTCCTCGCCGAAGCGCGCGATCCTTCTGCTCCTGAAGCGACAGCCCGACGTTTCGCTCGCGGAGGTGAGCCGCGAGCTCGCGATCTCGAAGGCGGCGACCCTCGCCCACGTCCAGCGGCTCGAGTCGGACGGGCTCGTGGGACGGTCGTACGCGCCCGGAAAGGTGGGCCGTCCCCGGGTCCTCTTCCGGCTCACGGGCCAAGCCCGATCGCTCTTCCCCCACGGGTTCACCGAGATGTCGCTCTACGCCCTCGGCTACATCGAGAAGCGGCTCGGGCGGCTCGCGGTGACCGAGCTCCTGCAAACCCGCGCCGCGGACGTCGCCGACCGCGCGAGGCCCCGGCTCGACGCCCCGACCCTCTCGGGCCGCGTCGCCGAGCTCGCCCGCTGGCGAACGGAGGAGGGGTACATGGCCGAGGTCGGTCCTCGGCACGCGGCGTCGGTCGAGCTCCTCGAGCACCACTGCCCGATCCTCGAGCTCGCCGAGCGGTATCCCGAGGCGTGCGAGACCGAACGTCGGATGTTCGAATCGCTGCTCGACGCCCGGGTCGCGATCTCCCACCGCGTGGTCGCCGGCGACCCGGTCTGCCGGTTCTGCGTTCGGGCGAAGAAGGAGCGCCCGTGAGCGGGACCCCCGGCCCGCGCAAGGTCGCGGTCATCACGGGCGCGAGCCGGGGCCTCGGCGCGACGCTGGCGGGCTTCCTCGCCGGCCCCGCTCGGGACCTCGTGCTCGTCGCCCGAGGCTCCGACGACCTCGAGCGGACCGCCCGGTCGCTGCGCGCCCTCGGCGGGGGAGTGACGACCATCGTCGGGGACGTGGCCGATGCCGCGACACGACGCGAAAGCGCCCGCGCGGTCGACTCCCTCGGCCGCCTCGACCTCCTCGTCAACAACGCGAGCGAGCTCGGCCCGTCGCCGCGGCCGGGGCTGCTCGAGCTACCGCTCGGCGAGATGGAGCGGGTCTACCGCGTCAACGTCGTCGCCGCGCTCGCGTTCGTCCAGGCGCTCGTCGGCCCGCTCGAGCGGTCGCGGGGCACCGTCGTCAACATCTCGAGCGACGCTGCGCTGGGCGGATACCCCGGCTGGGGCGGCTATGGCGCCAGCAAGGCGGCGCTCGACCTCGTCTCCTTGACGCTGG
>JAJZGO010000032.1 GCA_021798415.1 Thermoplasmata archaeon
GGGCGGCGCGTCCGTCGCCGGCCGAGCCGTCGGGGCCACCGCCCTCCGCACCGCGGCCGCCGGAGCCCACCCCGACGACGACGGAGCCTCCCGCTCTCGTTCCGGCCGAGGAACCGCCTCCTCTGGCCGCGCCTCCCGCCACCGGTGGCGAAAGGACTTAATCCGGACCCCCTCTCGGCGGTCCATGGCCGGCGGGGAAGAGGAGCCGTCCCTCGGCGCGACGCCGGTCTCGCTCTCGGCCCCCGAGCGCTCCGTTCTCAGCGCGCTCCGGAACGTCGCGGAGGGTACGGTCGACGAGGAGGAGATCGCCCGGCTCACCGGGCTCCCCTCCGACCAGGTCCGGGGAACCCTCCAGCGGCTGCGGTCGAAGCACCTCGCCCAGGTCGGGGAAGAGCACCAGACGGTTCGGTCGCTGACCCCGCGGGGCGAGGACTCGCGGCTCCGCGGGCTTCCCGAGCGTCGGTTCCTCGAGGCGATGCTCCGCCACGGTGGAGCCCTGACGGCCGAAGAGGCGACGGCCGAGGGGCTGCGTGACGACGAGCGGTCTGCAGCGATCGGGATCCTGCGTCGACGGGGACTTCTCGCCGATGGACTGCCGTTCCGCCTCCGGGCGCCCCACGCGGCGCCGTCGGTCCCCCTCCCCGAGGAGGTCGTCCTCGGACAGGTCGCCGACGGCGCCCCGGAGGTCGACGAGGCGATCGTGGCGGGGCTCGAGCGCCGCGGTCTCGTCCGCGAGGAGCGCCGCTCGCACAAACACTGGTCGGCGTCCGAGGAAGGGCGCCGGCTGCCTCTCGCGTCCGAGGGCGAACCGACGCTCGGACCGTTGACCTCCTCGCTCCTCGCGTCGGGGGAGTGGAACCTCCGGTCGTTCCGTCCGTACGACGTGCGCGCGCCGGTACCGTTCGTCACCGGAGCCCGGCCGCATCCGTACGTCGCGTGGCTCGAAGAGTTCGAGGACGTCCTGGTCGGCCTCGGGTTCGAGCAGTCGGAAGGACCGCTCCTGGAGACGGAGTTCTGGAACAACGACGTCCTGTTCATGCCCCAGGACCATCCGGCCCGGTCGATCCACGACGCGCTGTCGGTCGAGGACGTCGAGGGGCACCTTCCGCCCCCGGATCTCCTCGCGCGGGTGGCGGCGGTCCACGAGGGACGCCCGATGCCGGGGGAGTCCGAGGCGGTCGGACCGGGCTGGCCCGGGCGCTACGATCCCGGCATCGCGGCGCGCCCGGTCCTGCGGTCCCAGACGACCCCGGTCTCGGCCCGATTCCTGGCCGGCCACCCGCGGCCCCCGTTCCGCATGTTCTCGCTCGACCGCAACTTCCGGCGCGAAGAGGTGGACGCGACGCACCACCTCGAGTTCACGCAGTGCGAGGGGATCCTGGGCGAGGAGGGGATCTCGATGCGCCACCTGGTCGGGATCTTCCGGGAGCTCGCGAGCGCCATCGGGGTCCGTGAGCTCAGAATACGGCCGAGCTACTTCCCCTTCACCGAGCCGTCGATCGAGGGCTATGTCCATCACCCCCGGCTCGGCTGGATCGAGGTCTTCCCGGGCGGTCTCTTCCGTCCCGAAGTGACCCGCCCCCTGGGTGTGGACGTCCCCGTGATCGCGTGGGGTGTCGGGATCATGCGGCTTGCGATGGTCTCGCTGGGTCTCCACGACGTCCGGGACCTGTTCCTCGACGACCTCCGCCGCCTGCAGGGGGGTCGATAGGATTGCCTCAGAGCCTTCTCTCGCGCGAGCGCCTCGAGGCGTTTATCCCGACCCCGCTCACCGACCGGATCCTCGAGGACCTCCTCTTCGCCTCCAAGGCCGAGGTCACGGGGTCGGTCGGCGACGAGCTGACGATCTCGGTGACCCCCGACCGGCTCGACCTCCTCTCCGAGGGCGGACTCGGCCTCTACCTCCAGGGGGTCCTCGGGGTCGCCCACGGGATCCCGAAGAACCCGCCCGCGGCGGGGCACGCCAAAGCTCCGTCGTTCCGGGTCGACGGCTCGGTCGACCCGATCCGTCCCGCGATCGCGGGGGCTCTCGTCCGGGCTCCGGACGATGCGGGCCTCGACACCGGGACTCTCGCGGAGGCGATCCGCGTGCAGGAGATCCTGCACTCCACGGTGGGTCGGGACCGACGCGCGGCGAGCCTCGGGATCTACCCGTGGGACGTGATCGAGCCCCCCGTCCGATACTCGCTCGAACCTCTCGCCGACGTCGCGTTCGTCCCCCTTTCGGGGGACACCGAGGTCCGCGCGGAGCGCTTCTTCGCCGACCACCCGATGGCCGAGCGGTACGGGGCGCTCGGCCGCGCCGGGGACCGTTGCCTTGTCCTGCGCGACCGCACGGGCGCGGTCCTGAGCCTCCCGCCGGTCCTCAACGCTCGCGCCGCGGGCGAGGCCCGCGTGGGCCACCGCGAGCTCCTGATCGAGGCCACCGGCCGGGAGTCCCGACCCGTTCGGGAGGCGGTAGGGCTCCTCCTCGTCGTCTTCGCGGCCCGGGGGTGGTCGGTCTCACCGGTCGCGGTCGAGGGACCGGGAGCGCGCCGCGACGACGGTCGCGCGGCCGTGGAACCGCACCCGATCGACCTGCCGTCCGCGCTCGTTCGGGCCGTGGCGGGAGAACCCCTGGCGTCCTCCGAGGTGTTGCGGCGACTCGGCCGGTGCCGGCTGGGCGGGCATGCGACCGAGTCGGGGTGGCGGGCGGAGGCCCCTCCGTGGCGACCGGACCTGCTCAGCCCGATCGAGGTCGCGGAAGACGTCTACCTCGCCGCTCCCGTCGCCGTCGACGCCGGGGTCGTGCCGGCGAGCCGGACGGTCGGTCGCCGGCGGGCCGAGACGCTCTACCGACGTCGGTTCGCCGAGCGCCTGATCGGCCTGGGACTCACCGCGCCGCACACCTCTCTCTTCGTCTCGTCGGAGATCGTCGCCCGGGTCGGCGGTCCCGAGCCGATCCGCCTGCGCAACCCGGTCTCCGCCGAGTTCGCGTACGTGCGAGACCGGCTCTTCCTCTCGCACCTCGAGATCCTGCACCGGAACACCCGCCACGGGTACCCCCAGCAATTCGGTGAGGTCGGCCCGGTGCTCGTCCGGGCCCCGTCGGCCGAGTCGGGGGGCCAGACGCGCTACCGGGCCAGCTTCATGATCGCATCCGAGTCGGCGGGATTCGCGGACGTGGCGGCCCGGGTGGACTATCTCCTCGGCGGTCTCGACGTCGCCGGCGTCCGCGAACCGGCGGAGGTCGCTGGCGCGATCCCGGGTCGGGCCGCCCGGCTCCGCGTCGCGGGCGAGGCGGCGGCCGAGATGGGCGAGGTCCACCCCCGGATCCTCACGGAGCTCGGGGTGCCGGTGCCGGTCGCTTTTGCCGAGCTCGACCTGAGCGCCCTCTGGCCGCTCGTGGTCCCCCGGGACGGACGTTAAAAGCCTCCCCTCGGTCCCCCGACGATGGCCCGATCCCGGGGAACGGGAGACCGAGCGGGTCGCGCCCGCTGGGAGGCCGACGCTCGCCGGGCGCTGGGCGGCCGGCCACCGGAGGAAGGACGGATCCCGTTCCTCGTCGGCCCGCCGGACGACCCCGAGACCGCGTTCCTCGAGCGGATCGGCTTTCCCGGCGAGATGCCCTACACCCGCGGGATCCAACCGACGATGTACCGGGGCCGCCTCTGGACGCTCCGGCAGTACTCGGGGTTCGGAAGCGCCCAGGCGACGAACCGCCGGTTCCAGTTCCTCCTGAAGGGGGGCCAGACCGGCCTCTCGGTCGCCTTCGACCTCCCGACGCAGAACGGGTACGACTCCGACCATCCGCGGGCGAAGGGGGAGGTCGGGCGGTGCGGCGTCCCGGTCGCTTCGCTCGGCGACATGCGAACCCTCCTCGCGGGGATCCCGCTCGACCGGGCCACCGTGTCGATGACGATCAACGCGACGGCCCCCATCCTCCTCGCACTCCTCGTCACGGTCGCGGAGGAGAACGGCGTTCCGCGCGCCCGTCTCGGGGGTACCGTCCAGAACGACGTCCTCAAGGAGTACGTCGCCCGGGGAACGTACATCTACCCTCCCGCCGCGTCGCTCCGCCTGACGGTCGACCTGGTCGAGTTCGTGACCCGGGAGATGCCCCAGTGGAACTACATCTCGGTCTCGGGCTACCACATGCGCGAGGCGGGGGCGACGGCGGCCCAGGAGGTCGCCTTCACGCTGGCCAACGCGGTCGCCTACGTGCGGGCGGTGCGCGAACGGGGACTCGACGTCGACCGCGTCCTCCCCCGCCTCTCGTTCTTCTTCTCGTCGGACCGCAACTTCCTCGAGGAGATCGGGAAGTTCCGAGCGGCCCGGCGTCTCTGGGCCCGGATCGTGACCGATACGTTCGGCGCCCGCAACGCGCGCTCGAAGCAGATGCGGTTCCACACCCAGACGGCGGGGTCGAGCCTCACGGCCCAGCAGCCCGAGCTCAACGCGGTCCGAACGACGCTCGAGTCGCTCGCGGCCGTGCTCGGGGGAACGCAGTCGCTCCATTCGAACGCTCTCGACGAGGCCCTCGGTCTCCCGACCGAGTCGTCGGCCCGCCTCGCGTTGCGGACCCAGCAGATCCTCGCCGAGGAGTCGGGCGTCACGAACACCGTCGATCCCCTCGGCGGCGCCTACGAGATCGAGGCGCTCACCGACCGGATCGAGGCCGACGCCCGCGCGTACCTCGCCCGGATCGACGACATGGGGGGGGCGCTCGCGGCGATCGAGCGGGGATTCTTCGCGTCCGAGATCGCGCGCGAGGCGTACCGCACGGCCCGCGCGCGCGAGCGCCGGGAGGAGGTCGTCGTCGGCGTCAACGACTTCGTCGAAGGGAACCCCGACTTCACCCTATTCTCCGGCCCCGGCGAAAAGCACGCCCGGTTCCAGCGGATCACGATCAACGAGGAGCGACGCCAGGTCGCGCGGGTCCGGGACTGGCGGCGGCGGCGCGACCGGCAGAAGTCGGCCGACGCGCTCGCCCGTCTCGCGGCGACGACCCGCGCGGGCGAGAACGTGCTCCCGAACGTCCTCGCGGCCGTCGCGAGCGGGGCCACGCTCGGCGAGATCGCGGACGTGTGGCGGGAGATCTTCGGCGAGCAGCCCGCCGCGCGGGCGTTCTAGGGGTAGGAGATCATGGAGCTGGATCACGTGGGGATCGCCGTCGCCGACCTCGACCGGGCCCGGGTTCGATGGGAATCGCTCCTCGGGCCGAGCGTGGCCCCCCCCGAGGAGGTTCCGTCGAACCGCGTGCGCGTCGCGTTCCTCTCGGCGGGCGATACGCACGTCGAGCTCCTGACGCCGACCGACGCCGAGTCGCCGGTCGCCCGGTTCCTCTCGGTCCGGGGGGAGGGCCTCCACCACGTCGCGTTCCGGGTACCCAGCGTCGACCGGGCGCTCGACGATCTTGCACGTCGCGGCGAGCGGGTCGTCGACCGGACCGGACGCCCGGGGGCCCGGGGGCGTCGGGTCGGATTCGCCCACCCGGCAGCGTTCGGTGGCGTGCTGGTCGAGTTCGTGGAGGGCCCATGAGCCGCGTCACGAAGGTCGACCTCGCGGCGATCTACGACAGCCGCGCGCACCCGACGGTCGAGGCGACCGTCACGCTCGACTCGGGAGCCGTGGCCCGTGCGGGGGCGCCGAGCGGCGCGAGCACGGGCGCCCACGAGGTCCGCGCGTTCCCGACCGGTGGGGTCCCGGAAGCGCTCAGCGTGTTCGCGAGCCAGGTCCGGCCCGCGCTGGTCGGAGTCGACGCGGCCGAGCCGGGCGCCGTCGACCACCGCCTGCACGAGGTCGACGGGACGGCCGACTTCGGTCGCATCGGGGGAAACACGGCCACGGCGATCTCGGTCGCGTCGGCGCTGGCCCTCGGAAAGGAGACCGGTCGGCCCCTCTGGAAGGTCGTCGCCCGTCCCGGGGTCGACGGACGCCAGTTCCCCGCGATCGTCGGGAACTGCATGAACGGGGGCCGGCACGCGATCGGGGGTCCCGACATCCAGGAGTTCATCGCGTTCGCGGACTGCCATCGCCCGGACGACTCGGTCCGGGCCGCCGTCCGGGTCCATTCGGTGATCGGAGAGACCCTCCACGCCCGCTCTCCGAAGCAGGCGCTCGGGCGGGGCGACGAGGGGGGGTGGGTCGCCGCGATCTCGAACGTCGAGGCGCTCGAGATCCTCGCCGACGCGTGTGCCCGCGTGCGGGACGAGACCGGCCTCTCGGTCCACCCGGGGCTCGACCTCGCGGCGAGCGAGTTCTACGTCGACGGTCGCTACCGTTACCATGACCAGACGCTCGACACGGAGGGGCAGATCGCGTTCGTCGCGAAGCTGGTCGACCGGTACGGCCTCAAGTACGTCGAGGACCCGTTCGACCAGGAGGAGTTCGACGCGTTTGCCGAGCTGACGCACCAGGTCGGAAACCAGGCCCTCGTGGTCGGCGACGACCTCTACGTGACCCGCGACGAGCGTCTGCGCCGCGGGATCGAGCGGCGCTCGACGAACGCGGTGCTCATCAAGGTCAACCAGGTCGGGACCCTCACCGACACCCTCGCGACCGTCGATCGGGCCCGGTCGAACGGCCTCGCCACCATCACGTCCCACCGGTCGGGGGAGGTCCCCGAGGGGTGGCTTGCCCACGTCGCGCTCGGCACCGGCGCTCGGGGGCTGAAATGCGGGGTCCTGGGCGGGGAGCGGGTGGCAAAGCTAAATGAACTCCTGCGGCTCGGCCGCGCCAGCGTAAGCTAGTTCCACCATGGCGGAAGACGAGACCCTGGCCGAGGAGCGCAATGTCGCGGGCGACGCGCAGGACATCCGGCCGGGCGAGCTGCTGATCCCCGAGGACACCTACCTCACGTCGGGGGTCCACATCGGGACCCAGCAGAAGTCGGCGTCGATGCGCCGGTTCGTGTACAAGGTCCGCTTCGACGGCCTCCACGTCCTCGATGTCCGTGAGACCGACCGACGCATCCGGCTCGCGGCGAACTTCCTCGCGCGGGTGCCGGCGGACCGTATCCTCGCGGTCTCCCAGCGGCAGTACGGCCAGAAGCCGGTCCGCGTCTTCGCGAAGACGGTCGGTGCCGTCTCGTTCGCCGAAAGGTTCGTCCCCGGCTGCCTCACGAACCCGAACCTGGCCGAGTTCTTCGAGCCGAAGGTCCTCGTCGTCACCGACCCCGCGACCGACCAGCAGGCCCTTAGCGAGGCCGTGTCGATCGGGATCCCCGTCATCGGCCTGTGCGACGTGAACAACGAGACGCGCAACGTCGACCTCGTCATCCCCGCGAACAACAAGGGGCGGGTCGCGCTCGCCACCGTCTACTGGCTGCTCGCGCGCGAGGTCATCCGGGCGAGGGCCGGGGGCGCGGACGTCGAATACCCGCTCTCGATCGAGGACTTCCAGGCGGCCCTCTAGGGCGCACCGGTCGTCCTTCGACCTTTTAACGGCCCACCCCCTCCCCCGGCGTGGGCCGACCCGTTCAAGGCCTTCTCGAACTTCTCGCCGAACACGGGGTCCCCGGGCGGGCCGCGCGGGTCTACCTCGCTGCGTGCCGCACCGGACCCCAGACGGCGAGCGAGCTCGCGCGCCTCTCGGCGGTCAACCGCGTCGAGGCGTACCGGTTCATCAAGCAGCTCACGCGCGACGGGCTCCTCGAGGCGACCAACGGCCGGCCCCGACGGTTCGCGGCGCTCTCCCCGGACTCTCTCCTCGACCGGTGGATCCACGGAGCCTCCGAGCGGTTGCGCCGGCTCGAGCACGACCGCGAGAAGGTGCTCGCCGACTGGGAGGAGAGCCGCACCGAGCTCGACGACGGCGACCCCCGCAAGTTCGCGGTCCTGGAGGGCCGCGAGACGATCCGCCGGTTCCTCCTCAAACGGATCGGAACGGCCGAACGTCAGCTCCTGCTCTCCACGACCGGCGGCTCGCTCGCCGGCCTCCTCGACAACGGCCTCGACCGCGCGCTGCGCGACGCCGCCGGGCGGGGGGTCAAGGTCCGCATCGTGAGCGAGGTCTACCCTCCGAACCTCGCCGAGGCGAAGCACTTCGCCACGTTCGCCGAGCTGCGCCACGCGAGCGGGCCGGTCGTGAACCGGGCGCTCGTCATCGACCGGCGGGGGGCGCTCGTGTTCGTCTCGGGCGAGGACGGGGCCGGGCGGACCGGTGACGAGCAGGTCGCGCTCTGGTCCTCGGCCCCGATGTTCGTCCAGCTCGCCCGGAACTACCATCGCCGGGTCTGGGGACCCGCACGGCGCTCGGAGGCCCGGTTCGTCGAGCTCGAGAGCCCTCCGTCGGCGGTCCTCCCGGTCCACGCCGGTAAGGAAGCGGTGCCGTTCCAGCGGCTCACGGAGATCGCGAAGCTCGGCATGCGCGCGTCGGGCGTGCGGGACCTCCGGCTGAACCTTCCCGAGCTGATCGAGACGATCGCCCGCCAGCTCGGCCGCGAGATCGCGGAGAAGGTCGACGGCCGGACCCCCGAGGAGATCGCGCGCGCGCTCGGCGTCTACTACGAGACCCACACGATGGGTCACCTTACGACGGTGAAAGCCCGCCCTCTCACGCTCCGGGTCTCGGGGTGTTTCGCGTGCACGAGCGACTCGCCCGAGATCGGTCGCGTGATCTGCCCGCAGCTCCTGCGCGCCGTCTTCGAGACCCGCCTCGGTCAGCGCTGGGAGGTCTCGGAGCCGGACCCGACGAAGCACGCGACCCGGGGCTGCGTGTTCACGGCCACGCCCGCGTAGCCGACGCTCGGGGGACCCCGCCGGGGGCCGTGGGTCGGGGCTGCGTTACGGTTGGACGACCGACCGGAAGCCCTCTCCCCGGCGCAGACGGTCGGCGGCCGTTTCGATCTCCTCGAGCCGTACCCGTCCGGTGACGACCGGTTCGAGCCGGATCCGACCGGTCCGCACCAGGTCCACGACCCGAGGGTAGTCGGCGGGCCGGCATCCGAGCGATCCGACGATGGTGTACTCGAGGAACATGACCCGCGGCGCGGGAAGCACCGCCGGAACGCTGCTGTAGCCCACCAGGCAGAGGCGGCCCCCCCGGCGGAGGGCGGCGAACGCGAGCGCGATGGTGGCCGGAGTCCCGACCGCCTCGATCGCGACATCGGCCCCGTCGTTCCAGATCCGTCGAACCGCGGTGCCGAACTCCTCGGCCGGTCCGGGGCGGATCGTCTCCGAGGCGCCGAGCCGACGCGCCGTTTCGAGCTTCGCGTCGTTGAGGTCGACCGCCAGCACTTCGGCGCCCGCCGCGGCGGCGAACTGCACGACGTTGATCCCGACGCCCCCGCAGCCGACCACCGCTACGCGCTCGCCTTCGCGGACCTGCGCGCGGTGCACGACCGCGTGGTACGGGGTCGTCAACGCGTCCGAGATCACGCACCCGAGCACCGGGTCGATCTCCCGAGGGAGCGCGACGAGGTCCTTCGCCGGCACGACCACGAACTCCGCGAACCCGCCGTCGATATGGTTGCCCGGCATCCGCATCTTCGGGCAGATGTTCTCCCGCCCGAGCCGACAGTACGCGCACCGGCCGCACGGAAGGACGGCGGGGACGAGGACCGGATCCCCGACGGCCACCCCGTCCGCTCCCGGGCCGAGCGCGTCGACCCGACCGGCGATCTCGTGACCGAGGATCAAGGGAGGGGGCTTGGCGGTCGCGACGCCGTGGTCGAGGTAGTGGAGGTCGGTGTGGCAGAACCCGCACCCGAGGACGGCCACGCGGGCCTCACCGACCCCCGGGGTAGGGGTCGGCACCTCCTCCACGCGGAGCGCCTGTCCGGCGCCTCGAAACACGGCCGCCCGCATGACCTCTCCCTCCCTCACGGCGCGGGCCATACCGGCGCCCGCTTCTCGAGGAACGCCCGGAGCCCTTCTTCGGCCGCCGGAAGCACCAGGAGCTCCTCGAGGTAGATCCGCTCCGAACGGTCGAGGCGAGCCCAGCGGTCGGCGGGCTCCTCGCGCATCGCCGCCTTGAGGAGGACGAGCGCCTCGCGGCGGAGCCCGGCGATCCGGTCGGCGGTCCGAGCCACCTCGAGATCGACGGTCGGGTCCGGCACCACCCGAGAGACGAGGCCGACCGTCTCGGCTCGTTCGGCCGTCACGGTCTCGCCGAGGAGGAGCAGCTCCGCCGCTCGTTTCGGACCGAGGGTGCGGGGCGCTTCGGCGGCGGCGAGCGTAGGGAAGACCCCGAGACGGATCTCGGGTTGTCCGAACGTCGCCGACGCCGCGGCGACGCCGAGGTCGCAGGCGGAGAGGAGCTCGAGCCCGCCCCCGAGGCACGGCCCCTCCACCTGCCCGAGGGTCGGCACGGGGAGCTCCCACAACGCCCGGAGGAGCTCCCGGAACGCGCCGAACATCGGGCGCACCCGCTCCGCGAAGTGGTCCTGGATGTCGAAGCCGGCGCTCCAGCGGCGGTGCGCGCCCCTGAGGACGACCACGTGCGCGGAGCGGACCGGGGTCGAACGGAGCGCGGTCGCCACGTCGCGCAGGAGGGCGATGTCGAAGACGTTGACCGGGGGGCGGTCCCACTCGACGGTGGCGCGTGCCCCGGCCCGATCGACCCGCACCGTTCCGGATCCGCCCGACATCGCCGCCTCAGTCGAAGAGGATGGACTCGACGAACGTCTCGAGCTGCAGCCGAGACTGCTCGTACGCGGCCGAGCGCTCCTCGAACTCGAGGTGGAGGTAGGGTATCTTCTGTCGGTCGAGGGCCCGGCGGTACAGGACGACGTCCTCGAGGGCCGGCTCGCAGAACTTCGCCGTCAGGAAGATGACCCCCTGGGCACCGGCCGCCTCGACCCTTCGGAGGATCGCCTCCCCCTTGGTCGTGGGAGTCGCACGCACCCCGATGTCGATCGTGCTCCGGACGTACGCGGACGCGAGGTTCTCGAGGGGGTCTCCGTTCGGGTCGACCCGGTCGTACCAGCGATAGATCTGCAGGAGCTCGTCGTCGACCGCGTAGCACCCGACCTGCTCGATCAGCTCGATGAGGTCAAGGGTCGGCTGCTCGCAGAACGGCCCGACCAGGAGGACCCGGATCGCGTCCTTGGTCCGGTTCGGTCGGGCGGCGAGCTCGGCGTGGACCCGTTCGAGGATCTGGAGGTGGACCTCTCGAGGGATCAAACCTCCGAGCCGTCGGATCAGGTACGATTCCGTGAGGGTGAGCTTCCCGGGTTGGGCTCTCTTGACCGCGGTCAGGCGCGCCACCTCGGTTCGCTGCCGGTTGAACAGTTCGATCGAGTCGGCCAGCCGCTCGGGGCGGTACCGCTCGCCGCCCGCGCGCTCGAGCTTCGCGATGAGGCGGCGGTACTCGGCGACCAGGAACGGCACCGTTCCCTCCGAGCGGAAGTTCTGGGGGAGGTGGAGCATGTGGGTCGTCGCCCCCGGGACCGCGCGCGAGAAGATCCCCTCGAGGTTCCGGCTCACGTCACAGATGTACGGGAAGACGAACGCGCGAAACGGGGCGAGGCGTCCGGTCAGTCCGAGCTCGAGGGTCGACTTGCTGATCGAGCAGAGGAAGGAGCCGAGGGCCGCGTCCGCGTGGCTGATTTCGATGCTCTCTCCGCCCCCGTGGAGCGACACCGGTAGGAGCCCCATCGCGTGGACCAGCTCCTGGGGAGTGTAGACCGGAAAGCAGCCCACCGCGCCCCGGCCGCGACGGGTCCAAGCGCGGACGGTGGGGTACGTCGGGTCGGAGACCACCTCGCGGGCGAGTTGCGTCAGCGCCGCGATCGAGGGCGCGCCGGCGAACTCCTCGAACGTCTCGCTGAGCTCGAGGGAAGGGGCCGCATCGGGGCCGCCGAGGTCCTCCTGGGGTGGGACACGCGCCGCCACCGATCACCCCGAAGCCGCCAGGAGCAACGCGGGGCGACCCCCGAGCTTTTGGAGGCGGGCGTGGCCCAGGAGGGCCGCGCCGATCGCCGCGGCGTGGTGGGACCGCGGGTCGGCGAGAACCGGCGTCTTCGCGGTCTGTTCGAGCGCTCGGACCATCGCCTCGCTGCGGACGAGACCTCCGACGAGAGCGACCTCGGGCTGGATCCCGACGTTCCGCATCAGGATGTACGCCCGCTGCGCGAGGGAGAGAAAGACCCCCATCAGGATGTCGGCCAGCGGGATCTCGTCCGCGACGTTGTTGATGATCTCGGTCTCCGCCAGGACCGCGCAGACGCTCGAGATCATCTTCGGATGCGCGGCGGCGAGCGCCTTCGGGGCCATCTCCTCGAGCGGGACCTGCAGGTACTTGGCGCAACGGTCGACGAACCGCCCCGCGCCGGCCGCGCACTTCTCGTTCATCTTGAACCGGACGACCCGTCCGGTTTCGGAGACGGACATCGCGCGGGACGACTGGCTGCCGATGTCGACGACGTGCCGTGTCCCGGGCAAGAGGAACACGGCCCCCCTCGCCGACGCCGTGATGTCGCTGACCTGGAGGTGCCGGTCGGGAAAGGCGTAACGGGCGGCGCCGGTCGTGCAGAGGTAGTCGACCTCGTCGGGGAGAACGTTGACCTCCTCGACCATGCGCTCGAGGACCCGGTGCGCGGCGTCCACGGGATTGCCGCGGGTCGGGCCGATGGCGGTGGCGAGGAGCCGCTGCCCGTCCTCGAGCAGGGCGCCCTTGATCGTGCCCGCGCCGAGGTCGAGGCCGCAGGTGATCATGCGGGAGCCCCCGTGGGCCGCTCGAGACCGTACAGCGCGGCGCCCACCGCGCCCACGTACTGCGACAGGGGGCTCACGTTGACACGGAGGGCGAGCCGGCGTTCGAGCGTGCGGACCATCCCTTCGTTTTTCGAAACGCCGCCCGTGAACGTCACCTCCGGTTCCACGCCGACCCGCTGCATGAGCGAGAGCGAGCGGCTCACGATCCCGCCGTAGAGGCCCGCGAGGATGTCCTTCGGGTCCTTGCCCCGAGCGACGTAGCTGGTCACTTCGGACTCGGCGAACACCGTGCACGTGTTCGTCACTTTCACCGGGTGCCGGGCACCCAGCGACAGGGCGCCGATCTCGCTGACATCGTAGCCGAGCGCGCCGGCGCAGACATCGAGGAACCGCCCCGTGCCCGCCGCGCACTTGTCGTTCATCGCGAAGTCGACGACCTCGCCGTTCGGGTCGACCTTGATCGCCTTCGTGTCCTGGCCCCCGATGTCGAGCACGAGGCGCGTGCCCGGGAAGAGAAAGTGCGCTCCCTTCGCGTGGCAGCCGATCTCCGTCACCGTGAACTGGCCGAACGTGACCTTGAACCGGCCGTAGCCGGTCCCGGTCACGACCCGCACCTCGCCTCGATCCCGGCGCGCCTCGGCGAGCGCCTGCTCGAGGGCGCGCTCGGCGTCCTTCACAAGCTCCACGCCGACCGGAGCGAGGGACTTCCCCACGATCCGCCCGTCCTCGATCAGCGCGCACTTCGCCGTCGTCGAGCCGATGTCCACTCCGGCCACGAGCGTCATCCGCTCACCATCGGCAGCGGCGTCGTCCCCTTTCGCCGGTCGAGCGATTCGAAGAAGGCGTCCATCCGGTTCTTGATCTGCGCCGGGGCGAAGTAGCGCGGGTCCTCGTGGTCCGACTCGATGTAGAGGGTCGGTATCCCGAGGTCGTGGATCAGCCGGTCCCTCAGGTCCCCCTGGCCGGCGGTGAACGAGCGGCACGACTTGATCCCGTGGATGAGCACCGCGTCCGCCCCGAAGTCCCGGACATACTCCTCGATGAGCGTGCGGCGGAGCGGCCACGACTGGTTCACGTACGCTCCCAGCGAGTACTCGGCGATGCTCTCGAACGGGCGCGCGGGGTCGTGGAGGAAGCCCCGGTCGAAGAGCCCGCCGACCTTCGGGTACGTCGCCGCGACCGAGACCGCGCCCCACTTCCGGAAAAAGTCCCAGAACGTCCGGTAGCTCGGGTACGGGGGCACGCCTTCGACCACGAGCCGGAACTTCTCGTCGGGGACCGGGTACATCCCCGACCGCACCCGCTCGTCGACCTCCGCGTTCACGGTCGCGTAGAAGTCGGCCGCTACCTCGGTCCCGCGAAGGACGTTGATCGGGAACATGTAGAACACGGCCTCGAAATACGCCTCGATGGGGGACGGTCGTCGGCGGCCCGAGGCGAGGTAGTCGACCCACCCCTCCTCCGCGCGACGGGAGCGCGCGAGCGTCGCGCGCAGCTCCGCGGGGTCGAACGCGCGGCCCGTGGCCTTCTCGAGGAGGGCGATGAGCTCGTGCAGCTGGGTCACGATGTATTGGATATCCTCGGGCTGGGGCGTGGCGTCCCGGAGGTAGGGGACGTCCAGCATGAAGAGCGGGCAGCCGTACTTCTCGGCGAGCGCTTCCCACCACTTCACATACACGTAGCAGCCCGAGAAGCTGCACACGAGGAGATCGGGAGGGGGGATCCGGCCGAACGGGGTCTCTCCCCCCAACTCCTGGAGGCCGAGGTCGTTCTTCACGTAACCGCACACGTCGAGGCCGTATCCCTGCGACTCCGCGTGAAGGATGTTGGGGAGCGAGACGTGCTTGATCGCGCAGTTGAGGGCCACGATCTCGGGGAAGACGACCTCGTAGCCGAACGACCGGACGATCTCGGTCAAGTTCCCGCCGACGAGCATGTACGCGACCGGCTTCTTCGGCCCACCGGCACCGGCGAGGCCCGCGTAGTACTCCTCGACCATCTCGCGCTGCCGGTCCCGGGCCGTTGTGAGGAAGCGGGGTTCGGTGCCCGTATCCCCCATCGGTCGTTCCTCTCCTCGCGCTACGACGGGGCGCGCGACCCGGCCTCGGGCTCGGTGGGGAGGGGCGCGCCGCACCGGCCGCAGTAGCGGAATTGTGTCGGCATTCCGGCTTCGCCGCAGTTCCCGCACGACCGCAGGGGGGGGCCGTGGAGGTAATCGCCTTCGCCTCTCGCGAGCTTCGTGCGAAGCTCGGAGACTCGGGCGGGTCGCTTGTCGACGAACGCGTGCATGCCCTCGTACGGCTCCACGGTGGCGAAGTGGAGCGCGAGCCATTCCTGGGCGTGACCGACGGTCTGGTTCCAGGCCAGCTCCTTCCAGAAGTTCGCCTGCGTCTTCGTGTACCGGAGGCACTCTGGGAACATCCCGATGAGGCGTTTCTAGAGGTGA
>JAJZGO010000150.1 GCA_021798415.1 Thermoplasmata archaeon
CGGTCGCCCTCGTCTAGTGCCGAGACCGGAAACCGAGTCTAGGGTTTTCTGACCGGACGCAAGTACTATCCCGGAGGGGGCCTTTGCCCTCCCGATGCTCCGCGTCCGTGAGATCCCGCAGGGTGAGGCCGAGTCGCTCCACCGCCTGATGAACCGTACGCGGGACCCGACGGTGATGCGTCGCTGCCAGGTCGTCTTTCACTCGATGCAGGGGTTCTCCCCGCCGAAGTTCACCGCTCCCCTTCGGCGCGCGATGGTGGACGTGGCGCTCTCCAGCCCAAGGGACCACGGGTATGCCTTCGGCCCGTGGACCCTCGATCGTCTCCGAGACACTCTCGTCATGGATGGGGTCGTGGAGTCGATCTCCAAGGAGCGGCTCCGTGAGATCCTCCACGAAGAGGCGGTGAGCTTCCTCGCGATCAAGACGTGGAAGGAGTCCAAGGACCCGAAGTTCCGTCAGAAAGTGCAGCGCCTACGAGAGCTCACCAATCGCGAGCACAATCCTCCAATCGTCGTCGCGGCCGACGAGATGGGCCCCATCTCCCTGAAGCCGTACGGCGGTCGTAGCTGGGCCGCCCAAGGGCATCCCGATCGAGTGCGGGCCACCTACCGGCGTACGCTCGGGGTCCGCCATCTGATGGGAATGTACGACTACTATCACCACACGTTCCGAGGATACCTCAGTCCGAGGAAGCGCGGGTCCGACTGGGTGCGCTTCCTCCGCTACGTGCGGAGCTGGTATCCCTCGGGGGGCCGGATCTACCTGATCCAGGACAACCTCTCGGCCCATACGACTCCGGCGTGCCGACGAGAGGCTCGGCGATTGAGGATTAGCTTGGTTCCCACCCCGACCAACGCCTCGCAATGGAACCCGATCGAGACCCACTTCCGAAGCCTTCGCCAGAAGTCGCTTACGGGGAGCGACTTCCGCGATTGGAGATCGCTCGGGCGAGCGCTCCAAGGTGGTATGAGGGAGCTGAACCAGTTACACAACGCCAGACTGCCCCGGAAGCTCACACGCTGTTTGTGGGTGCGGCGCTAGGCGCTCTTCCGGCCGCGGACCACCAGGAGGGTCGCCACCACGATCGCCGCGACCACGGCTGCGACCAGCGCGAGCGCGATGAGCGTCCACTGGGCCGACGAGAGACCGGCAGCGCCTCCGCCGGGACCCGTCGTGCCGTTGCTGGCGGTGGAGGAGAAGACGATCGCCGGGCCGGTCGAGGTGCCGTTGACGGTCACGCTGCCCGAGGACGGGTTGGAACTGTAGTTCGACATCTCGCCTACCGTATAGCCGTAGGTCCCGCTCGGCACGGCAACCCCCGTCGACGAGGTCGCGGAGCTCGTCGTGGCTCCGTTCAGCGTGATCGACCAGCTCGTTCCCAAGGGCAATCCCGACTCCGTGAACGTGACGTTGTAGCTCCCCGCGGCGGCCCGCGCGCACACAATCGCTTGGTGGACTGCCGCCCCGCTCACCGTCAGGCTGCCGGACGAAGGGGTCGCAATGTATCCCGCTACAGTCGTGGAGTAGGCGTACGTTCCGCTCACGACGCTGAACGCGATCGTCGAGGAGAGGGAGCTCACCGCGGCGCCGGCCAGCTCGACCGACCAGGAGGTATTCGCCGGAAGTCCGCTCTCCGTGAAGGTCACCGCGTACGTCGGCGGAGAAGCGAGCGTGGGCACCACGAGCGTGCTCCCGGCGAGCGAGACCTCACCGGTCTCCGCCATCGCGCGCCCGTCGAGGACCGAGCCCGCCAACATCGAGATGGAGTCGTGTGCCATGACCGTTCCCTTCATGACCGAGGTCGTTCCGAGCGTGGCCGAGCTCCCGATCACCCAGAAGACGTTCCCGGCCTGAGCGCCATCCGTCAGGATGACGGCCCGACCCGAGGTCGTGGTGAGCGCCGATGCCACTTGGAAGATGAACACGCCGTTGGGGTTGCCGCCCCCGCTCAGGGTGAGATCCCCGGAAGAGATCGCGAGCGAGGAGGTTGACTTGTACAGCCCGGGGGTCAACGTCTGTCCGCCGATGTTGCCGGCTACGCTCACCGGACAGTTCGTGCGGGCCGTGGCATTGTTGTAGGCGATCGTCAGGTTCGCCTCCGCCCCGGCGGCGGACGGGGTCGTCACGTTCTCGAGGCCGGTGATCTTTCCGGGAGGAAAGCCGGTCACCGACGTTCCCGGGCTCAGCCCGAGGTTTCCGGTGATGGCGGTCGCCCCGGTGTTGGTGACCGTGCTGCTCGCCAGGACTGCGTACGACGACGCCGATGCGAGCGGGACCGGGAGCTGCCCGCACGCCACGGCAGCTCCGACGCTGGCCCCCGCAGCCGGAGACTCGACCGAGGATGAGGGAACCGAGTTCGGAGCGGCGGTGGTCGGAGCCGACACGAGGAGGGCCGCCAGTAGCAACCCCGCCACGACGAGTACGCTCAGGCCCACGGTCGCGACATGCTTAGGTGCGAAGCTCATTTTGACACTCATTCCGGCCCGAAGACCGAACGTTCATGCCGGGGCGCGCGGATAGCGCTCTCCTTGATTCGAATCAAGCCGCCGGTGCGGCCGCGCAAGCCCCGCGGAGCGCCCGCGCAGGAGTCGATCCCTCAGGAGGATGCGGACTGTCGAGCCGGGAGCGCGACCCCCGCATTTCGAGGGGCCGTCGAAGCGGCTCCGTGGCCCGTGGTGCGCCCGTCTGTATGATGCGACGCTGCATCGCACACCCCCGCGCTAGTTGGGGGAAGGCCGCTCGTGGGGCACGACCCTGACCCGCGCTCGCCTCGGATCGAGTCCGCCCGAACAAGGGCGATGGAACCGCTTCCTTCCGGGGAAGAAGTCGCGCACGGGTCAAGGTGCCCATCGGGGCCGGTCGACGCTGGAAGGATCGGAGACCTCGCTCCGTCCTCGGATCGGGGTACCGGGAAGGGTGTACGCACCCTTCCCGGGGGGAGGGGACTTCGTCGCTCTAGCGGCCGCGTGCCTTCGCGGCCCTCTTGGCCTTGAAGGTCACCCGCGTCCGCCTCGGCGCCTTCTTGCCTTCGAGGAAGGAGACGTGCTTCGCGCCCTTCGAATTCGCCGCGGTGAACTTTACTCGTACTCGGCGAGGCATCTTCTTCCCTTCCAGGAAGGAGATCGTCTCCCTGCGTTTCGCTGTCATGGACCATGAATCCCGGGGGCCACCGATAAGCGGTCGCTCAATCTGAATCAAGCGAAGCGTCATCCCTCGCGGGGGGCTGGATGCTTTGATGACCGTCCACCGAATCAGTCTTGGAGCCGCCCTCTTGATCATTCTCGTAGGCATCGTGCTGCTCTTCGTGGTGGGTCCGATCGGACTGCTCATTCTGATCCTGGCCGGGATCCTCCTCTGGTATGCCCTGGGACCCGGCAACCGCATCACCGTGGGAAACTGAGGGCGACTCGCCCGGGTGTCGGGGGTCGTTCGGCCCCGCGGCTCGCGCGCGCGGAACTGGCCC
>JAJZGO010000151.1 GCA_021798415.1 Thermoplasmata archaeon
GGCGATGTCGCACTTCGTCTCGACCGCGACGATCGGAAGGTGGGGGAACTCCGCGATCCACCGGGCGAGCAGTGCCTCCTGCTCCTCGAGAGTGTGCCCGCTGCGGTCCGTAGGGTCGAGCACGAAGAGGACGATCGTCGCGGCTCCCTCGACGGTCCTCCGGGCCTCGCTCTCGGCCGGGTTCGACCGCTTCGCCCGCCCCAGAACGCCCGGAGTGTCGACGACCTGGAGCCGGTCGAACCCGAGGTCCGCGTGGCCGACGGCGATCGATAGCGTAGTGAACGGGTAGTCGGCGACCTTCGGCCGCGCCGAGGAGAGACGGGCGACCAGGGAGGACTTCCCCACGTTCGGGAACCCGGCGACCACCAGGGTGGGCGCCGCGGGGTCGAGGTGGGGGCGCTGGTCCAGGAACTGCCCGATCGCCCTCAACCGCTCGATGTCGGGGTCGATCTCCCTCACGAAGCTCGAGAGTCGACCGTAGAAGCGGCGGATGAGGTCGCCGAGAGCGTCGGGTCCGTCCGTCCGGTGCGTCTCCCGGGTCGCCTCGCGCGCGAGCCCGCGGATCCGCTCCTCCGCCCGGCGCAGGCGGGTGAGGGACCGGTCGAACGTCCCCCGTCCGAACGCCCCGTCGACCAGCGACCGCTCGAACTCCGTCAGCTCGGGGTGCGAGAATCGGCGCGCTTCGAGCCGGAGGTGACGGCCGACCGTCGCCGAGCTGCGGACGACCTTGAGCTCGGCCCGCATCCGGTCGCGGTCGGGTTTCGTCTCCCCCCGTGGGGTGACGAGCGAGGCCCGGTGGAACGCGATGTCGAGGATCCCGACGGAGGGCGGCGCGCGCGCCCGGGGCGTGCGTGGCGCAGCGGCGACTCGGCTTCGACCCATCGTCGGCTCCGCGGTGGGAGCCGGGTCGCCCGAATAGGTTTGCTGCCGCGCCGGCCGGGTCGCGAGGTCGAAAGGCCCGAGACCCCCCGACCGACGAACCTCCGACCGGACGAGAGGGGACCGAAGCCCGCCGTCCGCGGCGAACGGTCCGTGGCCAGCGAACCGATTTATCTTGGGTACCGCTCCCGCCGTCCCGGGGATCTCGCTTGACTCGGTGGATTTCGGACGAACCCGGTGAAGAAGCCTCCCTGATGCAGGCTCTCGGGATCTCGTCGGTGGACGAGCTCTTCTCGGACGTGCCGAAGAAGGCGCGCATCGGCCGGCTCGGCATCGCCGCCGGTCGCGACGAGCGCGACGTCGTCGCCGAGGTCGACAAACTGCTCGAGCGGAACCGACCGCTCTCCCGCTTCGCGAGCTTCCTCGGCGGACGGCTCGCGGCGCGCTACGTTCCCGCCGCGGTGGACGCGATGCTCTCCCGCAGCGAGTTCTACAGCGCGTACACCCCCTACCAGGCGGAGGCGAGCCAGGGGATGCTGCGCGCCCTCTTCGAGTTCCAGAGCCTCTGGGTCGAGATGACCGGGCTCGACGTCGCCAACGCCTCGCTCTACGACGGCGCGACCGCCGCCGGCGAGGCGCTCCTGTTCGCCCGACGGCTCCACGAGGGCCACCGGTTCCTCGTCCCGGAGAGCCTTCCCTGGGAGGAAAAGAGCGTCCTGCGCAACTACGCGAGCGGCCCGGGCCTGAAGGTGGAGGAGATCCCGTTCGATGACCGGACCGGCCGCCTCGACCTCGAGTACGTCCGGCGCGCGGTCGCCTCGAAGGACGTCTTCGGGGTCCTCGCGGACGTGCCGAACGGCTTCGGCCACGTGGACGAGGGGGTGGCCGACCTCAAGGCGACGATCGGCGACGTGCCGCTCGTCCTCAGCGCGGACCCGCTCTCGCTCTCGGTGCTCGAGCCGCCCGGGAACTACGGAGCGGACGTCGTGGTCGGAGAAGGACAGGGGTTCGGGATCGCGCCGTCGTTCGGCGGTCCCCTTCTGGGGTTGTTCGCATGCCGCCGGGAGCACGTACGCTCGGCGCCTGGCCGGATCGTCGGCGCGACGCTCGATGCGGACGGCCAGAGGGCCTACGCCCTGACGCTCGTGACGCGGGAGCAGCACATACGGCGGTCCCGCGCGACCTCGAACATCTGCACGAACCAGTCGCTGATGGCGCTCGCGTTCGTCGTCTATGCGAGCGTCGTGGGGCCGAAGGGCCTCGCGAGCCTCCAGACGACGCTCGCGGAGAAGGCGCGGACGCTCGCGACCTCGCTCGCCGGCATCGACGGGCTGCTCGCCCCCCGGTTCGACGCGCCGTACCTGGGGGAGTTCACGGTCGAGCTCACGCGCGGCACGGCCGCAGAGTTCCTCGACCGCCTGCGCCGGCGCAAGGTGCTCGGCGGCCATTCGCTCGCCGACCCCCGGCCCGGAGCCACGGCGACCCCCGAGAGGATCCTCGTGGCCGCGACGGAGTTCGTCGGGGAACGCGAGATCGCGAAGTACGCCCGGGCGGCGAAGGCCGCGGTCGGGGCGGTCGGAAGGGGCTCATGACGTTCCGGCAGGCCCGTTACGACGAGCCGTCGATATGGGACCTCGGTTCCGGTCGGGCGAACGATCCCCCCGCCGCCGTCCCGGGGATCCCCGAGCGCCTCCGTCGCAAGGTGCCCGTGCGCTGGCCCGAGCTTTCGGAGCCCGAGGTCGTGCGGCATTTCACCCGGCTCTCCCAGATGAACTTCGGGATCGACACTTCGACCTACCCGCTCGGGTCGTGCACGATGAAGTACAACCCGAAGGTCTCCGAGATGCTCGCCCGACGCCGGGGCGCCGCCGAGATGCACCCCTACCAGCCCGAGGCGACCGCCCAGGGAGCGCTCGAGCTCCTCTGGAGGCTCGAGAAGATCCTCGTGAAGGTCACCGGCCTTCCCGAGGTCTCGCTCCAAGCGGCGGCCGGGGCGCACGGCGAGTACGCCGCCCTCCTGATGGTACGGGCGTACTTCCGCGACAAGGGGGAGTCCGGGACCCGGACCGAGGTCCTCCTTCCGGACACCGCCCACGGAACGAACCCGGCCTCCGCGTCGATGGCCGGGTTCACGGCGCGCGAGATCCCGTCGAAGGACGGGTGCGTCGACGTCGCCGCCCTCCGGGCTGCGGTGTCGAACCGCACCGCGTGCTTCATGCTCACGAACCCGAACACCGCGGGCCTCTTCGAGAGCGACATCCTCGAGATCGCCGAGGTGGTCCACGGGGTCGGAGGCATGCTGTACTACGACGGGGCGAACCTCAATGCCATCCTCGGGATCACGAGCCCGGGGCGGATGGGGTTCGACGTCGCGCACCTGAACCTTCACAAGACGTTCGCGACCCCGCACGGCGGCGGGGGACCCGGCGCCGGGGTCCTCGCGGCGGGCGAGACGCTCGGACCGTACCTGCCGGTGCCGCGGATCGCGAAGAAGGGCCGACGGTTCCACCTCGACTACGACCGCCCGAAGTCGATCGGCAAGATCAAGACGGGGTTCGGCAACTTCGGGCTGGACGTGCGGGCC
>JAJZGO010000152.1 GCA_021798415.1 Thermoplasmata archaeon
GTGCCGGCGGTCGTCCTGTTCGCGAGCACCGCCGCGGCGGCCGGGGGTCTCGGTGGGATCGTCGCCATCGTCTCGAGCCCCCTCAACGTCGCGTCGATCGAGAACTCCCTCGAGCAAGGGAGCCTTTCGGCGACGCTCGCGGTCGCGCTCGGGTACCCCGCGGGGGTCTTCTTCGGCCGGTACGCCTTTCCCGGGCGTGACGTCCTGCGCTCGCTCCTCCTGGTCCCGTTCCTCCTCCCGAGCCTGATCGTCGTCTTCGGCGTCCTCGACCTCTTCGGCGCGGACGGGGTGCTCTCGTCGGCCGTGCCGTGGCTCGGGACGTTCGGTTCCGGCCTTCCCGCGATCGTCGTCGCGAACCTCGCCTTCAACGTCCCGGTCGTCGTCCTCTTCACCTCCGCCGGCTGCGAGAGCGCTCCGCGCGACCTCGAGGAGACGGTCGCCTCGCTCGGCGGTTCGCCGGCGCGCGCGTACGTCGACGTATGGGGGGCCCCGACCTGGGTTGGCGCGGCCGCGGGCGGGCTCCTCACGTTCCTGTTCTCGTCGCTGTCGTTCGCACCGCCCCTGCTCCTCTGCGGTCCCCGGTGTTACACGGTCGAGGCCCGGATCTGGTCGCTCGCGTCCCTCGGGCTCGATCCGACCGCCGCCGGCGTCCTCGCGCTCGCGATGGTCGGGCTCTTCCTCCTTCCGACGGTGGTCTACCTCGCGCTGCTCGGGCGCCTTCGCGGCACTTCGGGCCGGGCGCGGCCGCGCCAGCGCTCCGCCCCCGCGCGCTCGGTCGCCGGCGTCGCCCTCGCGGCCGAGACCGCGCTCGTCGTCGGGAGCGTCGTGGTCCTCCTCGCGGCCGTCCTCGACCGCACGCTCGCGCCGATCGGGGGACGAGGGCCCGGGAGCGCCTGGGTCGCCCTCTTCTCGAACGCGACGACGGCTCGCCTCGGGGTCAGCGCGGTCGGGCTGGTCGCGAACACGCTCCTCTTCGCCACCGGCGCGGCGGTCGTCGCCCTCCTCCTCGGGATCGTGCTCGGGTTCGCCGTCCAGGGCCGCCGCGCGCGGGCGGGCGCGCTCGGGCTCGTGCTGTTCGTTCCCCTCCTGCTCTCGCCGGTCGTGCTCGCGATCGCGCTAGCCCAGTTCTGGCGGCCCCTCCTCGGAGGGGCGCCGAACGTCTGGATCCTCGTGATCGTCAGCCAGGCGATCCTTGCTCTCCCGTTCGCGCTCCAGAGCATCGAGATCCCGCTCTCCGGTCTCTCTCCGTCGGTCCGCGAGGGAGCCGAAGCGCTCGGCGCGTCCCGATGGGTCGCGTTCGTCGACGCGGACCTTCCCCGGGTCCGGGACGGCCTCGCCACCGCCGGACTGTTCGCGTTCGCGCTCGGGCTCGGGGAATTCACCGCCACCAACTTCCTCGTCACGGCCCGGCTCACCACGCTGCCGGTCGCGCTCTACGAGCTCGCCGACAGCCGTCTCTTCGCGGTCGCCGACGCGGCCGCGGGGCTCCTGCTGCTCCTCAGCCTCGCGGTCTTTCTCGTGATCGCCGTCGGAGGTCGACGTGTCGAGCTCTGAGCCGCTTCTCCAGGTGACGGGGCTCTCGGCGTCGTGGGACGGTCGGCCGGTCCTGCGCGACATCTCGTTGACCGTGGCGGAAGGAGAGTTCTTCGTCCTGCTCGGTCCGAACGGGAGCGGAAAGACCACGCTCCTGCGCGCCGTCCTCGGGCTCGAACCCCCGGACCGCGGCCGCATCGTCCTCGGCGGCGTCGACGTGAGCGCGTGGCCCGTCCATCGGCGGGGAATCGGACTGATGTTCCAGGACCCGGCCCTCTTCCCCCACCGAACCGTCTACGAGAACATCGCCTACGCTCCGCTCTTGCGCCGGCGGCCACGGCCCGAGGTCGTCCGAGAGGTCGACGAGCTCGTGAGCCTTTTGCGGCTCGGGGGGTTCGAGGACCGGCGACCGGACCAGCTCTCGGGTGGCGAGCGACAGCGCGTCGCGCTCGCGCGGACGCTGGCGGCCCGGCCGCGCCTCGTCCTGCTCGACGAACCGTTCGCCTCGATCGACGTCGAGCTCAAGGCGGAACTCCACGCCGAGTTCCGGCGCGTTCTCGGCGCGCGGGGGATCGCGGCGATCCACGTGACGCACGACCGGGAGGAGGGGCTGTTCCTCGGCGACCGCGTGGGCCTCCTCTTCGACGGCCGCCTCGAGCGAGTGGGGCGCCCGTCCGAGGTCTACGCCCGGCCCGGCACGGAACGGGCGGCGCGCTTCCTCGGCTACAACGTCCTGCCCGGTCCCCGCGGGTCCGAGGCCGTGCACGCGTCCGACCTCCGCTGGGAGGCGGCCGGCACCGGGGGACTCGCCGCGAGCGTCGTCACCGCGGGGTCCGTGGGCCGGGAGGAACTCGTGGTCGTCCGGACGGACGCCGGCGACCGCGCCGAGCTTCGCCGTCGCGCCGGGTCGGTGCCGTTGAGGGCCGGGGACCGGGGCGGACTTCGATGGGACCAGTCGATCCCTCTCGACGGCTGAAGCGGGGCGCTCGAGCGGCCGAGCGACCGAGTCGGCGCCCGGGGGGCTCGGACCCGGCGGAGGCAAGAGCCCAAAAACCCCTGACGCTCTCTTCGACCATGACCGTCCCTGACCCGTTGGGCCTCGCCGAATCCCGGGCGCTCGGAACCGAGACCGCGACCGTGTACCGGGTCGAGCGGTTGGCCGGGGTCGACCCCGCCCGCTTCGCACGGCGGCCGCGCACGGTCCGGGTCCTCCTCGAGAACATCGCGCGTCACTTCGACCCGCGGCAGACGCGTCGCGAAGACGTGGTCGCGCTCGCGAACGGCGACCGCCTCGACGAGCACGCCGAGCTCGCGTACTACCCCGAGCGGGTCCTGCTGCAGGACTTCACCGGGATCCCCGTCGTGGTCGACCTTTCGACGTTGAGGGACGCGGCGCACGCCCGCGGGATCGACCCGGGCCGAATCGACCCCGTCGTCCCCGTCGATCTCGTGATCGACCATTCGGTCCAGGTCGACAGCTTCGGCTCGTCCCGCTCGCTCCCCCTCAATCTCGACCGGGAATACGAGCGCAACGCCGAACGCTACCGCTTCCTTCGGTGGGCCAAAGGCGCCTACCGCGGCGTGCGGATCGTGCCGCCGGGCAACGGGATCTGCCACCAAGTGAATCTCGAGTACCTCTCAACGGTCGTCGTCTCCCGGGAGACCGACGGCGGGTCGGTCGCGTTCCCGGACACCCTCATCGGGACCGACTCCCACACGACGATGGTCAACGGCGTCTCGGTGCTCGGATGGGGCGTCGGGGGCATCGAAGCCGAAGCGGTCATGCTCGGCGAGCCGTACTTCCTCGCGCCGCCCGTCGTGGTCGGCGTGGAGCTCACGGGGGCGTTGCCGGAAGGGGCGACGGCCACCGACCTCGTGCTCACGGTCACTCGCCGCCTG
>JAJZGO010000033.1 GCA_021798415.1 Thermoplasmata archaeon
GCCGACCCGGCCGAGCGGGATCTCGGATTCGAGCGTGCGACGCTGGGCTTCGGGGGTGGTTCCGCGTCGGCGGGCGGCGTCGTCGATGACCTCGTCGAGCCGACCCGTGCGGATGTAGCCGGGCAGGATGCCGTTGACGCGGATCCCCTTCGGCCCGAGCTCGCGGGCGAGGGTGCGCACGAGGCCCGCGACCGCGATCCGGCATACGCTCGAGGTGGCGATGGTGGGGATCGGTTCTCGGATCGCGATCGACGTGAGGAAGACCATTCGTCCACCGTGCCCGCCGGCGAGCATCGCGTCGGCCGACTTGCGGGCGAGGTAGGCCGGGCTGACGACGAGGAGGCGCGACGCCTCCGCCCAATCCTCGTAAGCCTGCTCCATGAAGACCCCCGGGCGCGGCGACCCCGTCACGTAGACCAGCGTGTCGAGGCCGCCGAGGTGTCGGACCGTTTCCTCGAGCAGGCGGTCGAGGCCGGCCTTCTCCCGGAGGTCCGCGACGACCCCGTGGACCTCGCCGAACGAGGAGAGGCTCCCGGTCGCGCGGGCGATCCGCGCCTCGTTCGAAGAGTTGACCACCACGCGGGCCCCCTCGTCCAGGAAAGCGCGCGCGGCACCGTACCCGATCCCCTGGCTCGCGGCCGTCACGAGGACGCGGGCACCGCGCAGACCCGATGCGAGCGGCATACCGTCCCCCCTACGCCTCGAGGGCGAAGACGCGGGCCATCGCGCCGCTCGCCCCGGCGATCTTGAGCGGGGCCGCGACGAGGGTGTACGGGCGGTCCTCCGTGAGCGCGTCGAGGTGGTCGAGCGCCTCGAGGATCCAGATCCCCCGCTTCAGGAGGACCTTGTGGGCCTCGAACTTCTCGTTCGCGAACGGGTCGATCCCGAGCGTGTCCGTGCCGATCCCCCGGATCCTCTGGTCGGCGACCCACGCCGCGGCGTCCGGGGAGAGGCCGGGAAACTCGTAGAGGTACCGTCGCGTGGGGGCCCGCTCGCGACTCCAGCCGGTCTCGAGGAGGACGATCTCGGGGCGGAACGAGGCGGGCCAGTGGCGTTCGAGGAGGTCCCGCCCGATCACGGGCCCCGAGAGGTCTTTTCGGAGGTCGAGGACCGCGGCCCGACCGACGAGCTCGGACGGGGGGATCTGGTCGACCGTGAGCCCGTCCTCGAGGAAGTGGTACGGAGCGTCGATGTGGGTCCCCGTGTGGGTGAGGCAGTTCACCCGTTCGATCGCGTAGCCGTCGCGGGCCACGAGCCCGACCGGCTCGAAGACGGGCAGCGGCGAGGTGGGCCACACGGGCATGTGGGTCTGGAGAACGGCGGTCAGGTCGTGGACGCGCGGGGTTGCGGACACGCCGCCGGCTATCGAGTCGGTATACAAAAGCCGGGAGGGGCGGGCCTAGCGGCCTCCGCGTCTCGCCCCGTGCCGATCGAGGAAACGACCGAGGCGCTGCATGCCGTCGTCCAGCTGGGCGACCGGGCTGCTGTACGAGATCCGCACGTGACGCTCGCCCCTCGGTCCGAACGAGACCCCCGGCACGAGCGCGAGGTGCTCCTCGTCCAGCAGGCGGTGGGCGAACTCGATCGACGACATCGGGACGTCGTACGACGGGAAGACGTAGAACGCCCCCTCGGGCCGGACGTACGTGAGCCCCGGGAGGTCGTCGAGCCGGTTCAGGAGGTGGTCGCGGCGCTCCCGGAACGTCGTCCGGAACCTCGCCTCGTCCGGCCCGGCGTTCTCGAGGGCCCAGAGGCAGGCCCGCTGAACGAACGGGGGAAGGCAGGTGAGCGTGTGCTCCATGACCTTCACGAGACGGCCGCGGACCTCGGGCGGCGCGACCGCGTAGCCGGCGCGCCAGCCCGTCATCGCGTACGCCTTCGAGAAGCTCCCGATCGTCACGACGGGGACCTCTCCGTTCGCGACGCTCGCGGGCGCGCAGTGAGTGCCCTCGTAGATCAGCGACTCGTAGGTCTCGTCGCTCACCACCGTGAGGCGGTGGTCGCGGGCGACCTCGAGCGCCGCCTTCACCTCCTCCCGCCGCATCACCCGGCCGGTCGGGTTCGCCGGGGAGACCAGGACGAGGAGCCGGCTCCGCGGGGTGACCGCGGACTCGAGCGCCCCGGGGTCGAGGGAGAAGTCGGGGCGCAGGGGGAAGTAGACCGGACGACCGCCCGCGAGGCGGACCGGCTGGTCGAACAGGTACGTGGGGTCGGGAAGGAGCACCTCGTCGCCGGGCGAGAGCGTGGAGAGCAGCGTCGCGTAGATCGCGAACTTTGCGGAGAGCACGACCACGTCGTCGGCCGTCGCCGGGATGCGGTGGCGGGAGAGGAGGCGCTCGGCGATCGCCCGCCGGAGGTCGGGCATTCCCTGGGCCGAGACGTAGTGCGTGAGCCCCTCGTTCATCGCCCGCGCGGCGGCGTCCCGGATCCCGGCGGGAGTGTCGAAGTCCGGCTCCCCGATGTGGAGGCCGAGGACCTCTTCTCCCCGCTGTCTCAGCTCGAAGATCCGGTCGATGAGGGAAAGGATCGGCGACTCGCCGAGCTCGTCCACGAGCATGCGTCCCCCAACGGTACGCGAGCATAAGGGAGGCGCGCGGTCGAGCTCGAGCGGCCGGGCGCGGGAGACGACCGCCATCCGCTCGGCCGCCTCGCTATCGGGCGAGGCGCCCGCGGGCGAACGCTTCGCCGACCTTGGCGACCGCCCGGGCCCGGTGAGAGATCGCGTTCTTCGACGCCGCCGGCACCTCGGCGAACGTCCGGTCCCAGCCCGCGGGGACGAAGATCGGGTCGTAGCCGAACCCGTGGCGTCCTTTCGGCTTCGGCGCGATCGACCCCCGGACCTCCCCCACGAACGTCCAGCGGCGGCGTCCGTGGGCCACTCCCGCGACCGTCCGGAAGTAGGCTCGGCGGTCCCGGCGGGCGAGCAGCTCGTAGATCGGGCCGAACTTCCAGATCTTGAGAAAATGCGCCGAGTAGACGCCGGGGAACCCCTTGAGCGAGGGGATGAAGAGGCCCGAGTCCTCCACGAGGACCCATCCCTTGAGGTCGCGGACCGCGTCGAGCTTCGCGTCCACGACCTCCTCGAGCGTCTCGACCTGGGGCTCCGGCAACGACCGGCGCGTCCATCGGGTCCGGATGCCGTACGGCCGCAGGACGGCCTCCACTTCGCGGAACTTGCCCGGGTTCGTGCTCACGAACGTGAGGTCGGTCACGCCGGACTACCAGGGGTAGGCGTCGTAGGCGATGACCTCGTCGGGGCTCTTGCGTCCCTCGTTCGCGGGCTTCGCCCCTCCGTTCGTCTCCGCGGGGTAGCCGATCGGGATGACCGCGATCGGGTGGACCCCCTCGGGGACGTTCAGTACGCTGCGGACCTTGTCCTCGTGGAACTCGATGATCCAGTTCGTGCCGAGCCCCTCGGCGGTCGCGGCGAGCTGGAGGTGGTCGACCGCGACCGCGACGTCGAGAGGATAGGCCGAGATGTACCCCCCGATCGTCACCGGTATATCCTCCTCGACGGCGAACGCGACGATCACCGCCGGGGCCTCGGCGATCAGCTTGCCGCGGTTCGATGCCTGGGCGAGCAGGCGCTTGCGTTCGTCGTCCTGAACGACCACGAACCGCCACGGTTGGAGGTTCCGCTGGCTCGGAGCGAGCCGCGCGGCCGAGAGGATCGTCTTCAGCTTCTCGGGCGAGATCGGGCGAGGGTTATACTGCAGGCACGGGCGGAACGAGCGGATCGCGTCGAGGACGTCCATGACGACCGACCGGAAAAGAGCAGGGCGAGGTGGGCCGCGGGGGCCTAGTCCTCCGAGAGGAGACGACGCATTCGCCCCGGCGAGGAGGGTGCTCAATAAAAGCGTTTGCGGAACGCCGGTCGCTCGGACGGCATCCCGTCCTTCGGTCGAGCGTCCGCCGTCAATCGCCCTCCTTGGGAGGGAGGAGGCTCAGGATTCGCCGAAGGACCTCATCGGTCGGTGCCACGGTATCGACCGAGAGGACGGGTTCGTCCCATGCGAGATACTCGCGATCGCGAACCTCCTCCCAGGTCGGTAGGGGCAAAGGGGCTGTGGGGGCGCTCCGGGACTCCACCCTCTTTCTATGCTCCACCGGGTCCGAGCAACCGACCTCGACGACGTAGCGCGAGGCCCCGGATTCTGTCGCCAAGTCGCGCCACATCGCGCGGGCATCTTCGACACCGTTCACCGCGTCGATGACCACGCTCCGTCCGAGCCGGAGCTCTTCCGCGGCCAGATCGCGAACGACGATGTACGCCGCAAGGCCGGTCTCCGCCGAACGAGGGAGTCCCGCCTTGAGCATCGCCGCCTCGGCGGTGTCCACGCGGAGCCACACCGCGTCCCGTCGGGAGGCGACCTCCCGGGCCAACGTTGACTTCCCCGTCCCGGGCAGTCCCGCGAAGACGATCAAGAGCGGCGTCCCCGTCGGGGCTCGCCCCGGGGCGACCCCCGAGGTGGGCAGGTTCCCCATCGCGGTTCCCCACGGCGGGGACCACTTTGCGTTTCCCTCCGGCGTACGCCAGCCCGGGACTCACAGTTCCGTTCGGAGCGGTTCTGTCCAGAACTTGGGTGGCGGCCCGCTAGCGGGCCGCCAGTGCCCGGATTCGGGTGGTCGACCCTGACACTGCTCCATGCGGATGGGAGCTGGGTGCTGAGCTTCCTGGCGGTTCCGGCATCGACTCCGCGCGACGGCAACCTAGATTCGGGCCCTTGCACTCACCTCGCTGCTCAATGGAAACGGCGGCGCTGAATGCACCACCGCCGTCGAAACCGTCGACGACGCCTCGCCTCCGGCGCGGCAGCAGCCGTCGTCGCCGCGAGCTTGGCATTGCTCGGTCCGACTCTCGGGCTGAGCCGGGGGCCAGTGCTTCACACGGCGTTCGAGACGGGGAGCGTTGCGGTTCGGACCCCGGCGTTGATACCGTCTCTTTGGCTGAACTCGCCTTTCGAAGGCGAGGTTAGGGGGAACGTAAGGAACCCCGCGGGTACTACAGCGGCGGGGGCGGGCTGACCGAGACGGACGGAGCCGATGCAAGTAATGGAGCCGCGGCCACCGTGGGCTGCGGAACGAGTCTCACCGTGGTCGCTCTGCGAAACGTCATGGTCTGGGGATCGGGGCCGAACCTTCATTGCACTCAACCGTACCGAGTGGACGTCGCATCGGGAGGCTGGGGAGGCTATGCCGGGTTCGCATCGATCGGGCCCGGCAGCACTCCGGATGGGAACGAGCCATCGACCCTCTTCCCTCGGGATTCGAGCGTTACGTTCGAGAACTCCCTCGTGGAATCGAACCCCGCGAATGTCTCCCCATGCGGCGGGTCAGTGGAGTTCCGGGCGGTCGATTCATTCCGCTTGAATCTGGCCCGTCGGATTCCGAAACGTGGCCAGTCGATAACCTGTCCGCCACGGGAGGACCCGACGGCGGCCGGGCGCTCGCCTTCACTCCGTGTGCGTAAGGTCTCGGGCGCCTTCCGTGGCGGTCAACTCACGAGGAAGACGATCTCCGCTTGGCCCTTCGGGACGCTCCGAGACGAGTCTCGAAGAATCTCGTTCCATCGGAACGAGCCAGGGTCCGGCAGTCCCGCGGCGACTCCCGGCGTCACTCCGAGCGCCCCGTGGGTCCTCACCAGGTTATAGTGGACCCGGAAACCCTCCAGGATCGACGTGGGTCCTTTGTTTCCGTGGAACCCTCTCATGACCTTGATCCGTTCCTTCTCCGTACCGTGAAGGCGTTCGACGAGGTTGTTCGACACCTTCGCACGGATGGAAGGCACGCGGTGGTGCGGGTTCACGACCTCCGCCCCGCTTCGGAAGGCGAGCTCCCGCCCGATCGCCGTTCGATACGCCGGAAGGCCGTCGGAGAGGACCGCGAGTGGCCGATCGGGCGTCGCTTGCTTCGCACGTCGTATCAAGACCCGCGCGTCGCGCACCCGCCTCAGCTTCGTTACGTGGGTGGCCATGAGATATCGAGTCGCCGCATCTTCTAGGTTCCAGACCCAGCGGGGGTTCCCGTTCGACGTTACGACCGTCTCGTCGACATGCCACTGATCCCCCGTTCGAGCCCCCAGCGAGTCCATCCATCGGGCCGCCTTTGGGGCGAAGCGCCGGATCCAATCATAGATCGTGCTGGGGGCGGCGAAGACGCCGTGAGCCTGCTTCAGGTGGTCCGAGACCTTCCGGAGCGAGAGTCCGCGAAAGTACAGGTCGAGAGCGAGGGCGACCGTTCGGGAATCGCATCGGAGACGGAGCGCTCCCCTGCGGTGGGTAAAGCGGCCCCCGCACGCCTTGCAGAGATAGCGACAAACGATCCCCGAGCGATTGTGACGCCGGCCGAAGCGAATGACCTGAGAGGAGCCGCACTTGGGACACTCGGGCGGCGGAAGGTCTCGGTCCGGGGGGTCACCCAATCCTTCCCGATAGCGGACGGCAAGAATGTGGATGCAAACTCGATGGGTGGACCGGTGATACTGGCACGAGCAGCCCCACCGTTCTTTGCGAACGACGACCGCATACTTTCGCCCAGGGCGGCTCTGGGAACGCACCTCGTATTGGATGGGGGACAACGAGCGAATCTGATCGCCTCGAGCGACGATTGCCAAAGCAGGCGTTCTCTCGTCCGGCCACGGCGCGAGGAGCTCGGCCTCCATCGACCGTCACCTAGCCCGACGAAGCAGATTCACTCCTAGTGGTTTGCGATGCTGGTGAAAGCTGAAACGTGCAGGGAAGAGCCTGCCGAATCCGCGTGTCAGACACTTGTACCGGCGCGGGTGTCTGCAGGTCAGAAAACAGGAGCCGATTCAACCGCTGGAGGATGCTCCTAGCTGTTTGTCAGACACCCCGATGCGTATTGAAATGTGGTCCGGGCTGCGGGCCGCACCTCGAAGACCTTGCTCGACCACCCGCTAACCGAACAGGAAAGAGTCGAGACCCCTCCACCACCCGATTCTGAACAGTTCCGTTCGGAGCCAACGGTTAAATATGGCGGACAGGGCTCGGCATGACGCGCTGACAACCGTCCGACAAACGGGCGGCCGTCGGCGACGGACGAGCCGGGAAAGGGACCGACGGGGAGACACGCTCGATGTACCTGAAGCGGATCAAGCTGAGGAATTTCAAGTCGTTCGCGGGCTCGACCGAGATCCCATTCCAGCCCGGCTTCAGCGGCGTCGCGGGCCCGAACGGCATGGGCAAGTCGAACATCTCCGACGCGATCCTCTTCGTCCTCGGTCCGACCAGTTCGAAGGCACTGCGGGCCGATCGCCTCACGCACCTCTTCTTCAACGGGGGTTCGTCGAAGAAGCCGGCCACCGAATGCGAGGTCTCGCTCGTCTTCGACAACTCCGACAAGCTCCTCCCCTCCGATAGCGACGAGGTCGAGGTCACTCGGTACGTCAAGCTCACGCCCAGCAACCCCGACGGCTACTACTCCTACTTCTACGTGAACGGCCGCCGCACGACCCAGACCGAGATCGACGGCCTCCTCGCGCACGCCCGCCTCTCGGGGGACGGCTACAACCTGGTGCAGCAGGGGGACGTCAACAAGGTCGTCACGATGGGACCGGTTCCGCGCCGCGGCCTCCTCGAACGCCTCGCCGGCATCAGCCAGTACGACGAGGAGCTCGAACGGGCCACCGTGAAACGCACGGACCTCGACCAGAACCTGGACCGGATCCAGACCCTCCTCACCGACATCAAGAGCCGTCTCGCCTCGCTCGAGGGCCAGCGGCTCCAGGCGATCCAGTACAAGCAGCTCCACGACGACAAGCGCCGCTCCGAGGCCCGACTGGCCCGCGCCGGCCACCGTCTCGCCGAGCACGAGCTCGCCACGTGCCAGCATCAAGTGGAAACGGTGCGCGCGGAGCTCGGCCGGCTCGAAAAGGAACGGGTGACCCTGGCGACCCGCCAGGACGAGCTGACCCGCTCGATCGACGCCGTCGACCGCGAGGTGGCCGAGGCCGGTGGGGCCGCGGCGGTGAAGTTCAAGCAGGAGCTCGACGAGAAGAAGATGGCCTACGCGCGCCTCGACCAGAGCCTGGGCCACCTCAAAGAGGCGCTCGAAGCCGTCGACGCTCAGGTCAAGGAGCTCGCGTCGGCCACGGCCTCGGACGAGACGCAGCGCCGTTCGCTCCAGGTCCAGGAAGGGAAGCTCGCCGCGACCCTCAAGGAACTCGCCGCCCGGGCGGAGACCCAGGGCCGGGAGATGCAATCGGCGGCGGCCCCCCCCGGGAAGTCCCCGGACAAGCTCGCCGGAGCCCGCAAGCAGCAACTCGAGCTCGAGCGTCAGTTCGACGCGAAGCAGAAGGCGTGGCAGTCCGCCGTGCAGTCGCGGGAGGCCGCCCACGCCGCCCTCCAGGGCGCCGAACGTTCCCAGGCCCAGCTCGAGGACGACGTCCGGGAGCGCGAGGTCGAGGTGAAGGACCTCGAACTGCGCTCGCGGGACGCCGGACCCGGCAAGGGGTCCGGGGGACCCGCGACGGGCGAGCTCCAGAAGGAGCTCTACTCGCTCAAATCGAAGGAGAAGTCGCTGACGGCGGAGACCGAGCGGCTGGGCCAGGAAGTCCTCGAACTCAACCGCCGGTACATGGCGCTCGATGCTCGGATGAAGGCCCGGACCGAATCCGGCGCGCGGCCGAACCAGCTCGCCGCCGTCGACTTCCTCCTCTCGCAGCGCAACATGAACAAGGTCCCCGGGATCCGGGGCACGGTCGAGGAGCTCGCGGAGATCGATCCGAAGTTCAAGGTCGCGCTCCAGGTCGCCGGCGGCAACCGGCTCCAGGCGCTGGTCGTCGAGACGGACCAGATCGCCGAGGAGTGCATCAAGCTCCTTCGCTCGGAGAAGCGCGGTCGCGCGACGTTCCTGCCGCTCAACAAGATGCTCCCCGGCCGGCCCCACGGCAAGTCGCTCGTGACCTCGAAGGCTACGGGAGCGCAGGGGTTCGCGATCGACCTCGTCCGCTTCGACGAGGCGCTGCGTCCCGCGTTCTGGTACGTCTTCGGCGAGACGGTCGTGATGGACGACCTCGGCCGCGCGCGGGCCCAGATGGGCGGCGTCCGGCTCGTCACGCTGAACGGGGACCTCATCGAGGCCACCGGGGCGATCTCGGGCGGCTTCCTCGACCCTTCCGTCCAGGGACGGGGCGCGGACAGCGCGGTCGAACTGAAGCGCCTCGGCGACGAGCTCCGCGAGAAGAGCGCGGCCGAAGGGGCCGCGAGGGTGGAGCTCTCGAAGGCCGCCGAGCGGATCCGCGTCCTCGCCGAGGAGCTCGCGAAACGATCGATCGAGGACCAGGCGCACCAGTCGACCCGGGAAGCGTTCGGAAAGGACCTCCAGAGCGCTCGCGAACGGCTCACCCAGGCGCGCGGACGGCTCGGGGCCGCCGTCGCCGACCAGAAGAAGGCCGAGACCTCGCTCGCCTCGTCGGAAGGGACCCTCGCGAAGCTCGGGACCGAGGTCGCCGAGCTCAAGGCCGCCATCCAGAAGGCCCAGGAACAGTACCTGAGCCAGCTCCCCGACTCGCTCTCCGCGCGCCTCAGGACCCTCCAGGAGGCGATCGAGAAGACCTCCGAGGAGCGGGTCCGGGTCAACGGGGAGCTCGAAGGGATCCGGGCGTCGCTCCAAGCGCTCGGCACCAACCTCGAGGCCCGGACCAAGGAGCTCGAGAAGGTCCGCAGCGAAGCCTCGGATAAGCGGAAGGAGATCGGCCGGACCGAGCACTCCCTCCAGGAGGCTCGGGGGGCGCTCGACGCCCTCAAGTCGGTCGAAGCGAAGCAGAGCGAGGCCGCGAAGGGGTTCGCCGAGAAGAAGCGGCTCTTCGAGGACGAACGTCTCTCCGTGACGGGCAAGCTCGGCCAGGTCCAGGCCAACCTCGAGACCCGGAAGGGAATGCTCACCCAGGAGGAGACGCGCCTCGCCCAGGCCGAGCAGAAGGCCCGCGAGCTCGAGGAGGCGCTCCGCCAGTTCCCCGAGCCCGAGCCTGACGAGAAGCCGATGACCATGGACGAGCTCAAGAAGCGGATCTCCTCCCTCGACCAGCAGCTCCAGGCGCTGGGCGACGTCAACCAGCGCGCGGTCGAGGAGTACGACGCCGAGAAGGCCCGCCTCGACGAGTTCCAGTCGGAGGCCGCCCGCCTCACCACCGAAAAGAACGAGCTGATCGCGCTCGTCACCGAGATCGAGAAGAAGAAGCGCGAGAAGATCAGCGAGGTCGTCGGCCAGGTCAACACGAACTTCCGCGAGATCTACGGCGAGCTCTCGGCGGGCGGGGAAGGCGAGATCGCCCTCGAGAACCCGGACGACCCGCTCGCGGGCGGCCTGCTCATCCGCGCGCGGCCGGTCGGCAAGACCGTCGCCCGCCTCGAACAGCTCTCGGGCGGCGAGAAGTCCCTCGCGAGCCTCGCGTTCATCTTCTCGATGCAGCGCTACGACCCGAGCCCGCTCTACGTCTTTGACGAGGTCGACATGTCGCTCGACGGCCTCAACGCCGAGTACGTCGGTCGCATGCTCCGACACAACGCCGAACGCGCGCAGTTCGTCGTGATCAGCCTGCGCAAGGTGACGCTCAAGTTCGCGCACCACCTCTTCGGCGTGACGATGCGCGGCGACGGCTGCTCGCGCGTCGTCGGGATCCACCTCGACGACATCCACGACGTCGAGAGCCGCGAGAACGCGCGCGGACCCGAGGCCGTTTTGCCGACGTTGGAGGCCCGATGACGATCTCCGAGACCGAGGCGACCGGGCTCGTCGCGCCGAACGCGGTCCCCCGCGAGGCGGCCGAGAAGGTGCTCCGCTACCTGGTCTTCCATCGCTCGCTCCTCGGCGAGTCCGAGGACACCTCGCAGCTCCTCGAACGGTACCTCTCGCTCGTCGAGAACCTGCGCGAGGGGATCCACGTCGTGATCCCGGACCCGTTCCAGAAGGCGATGGCGCTCCTCTTCGAGCTCGTGATGGAAGAGGAGTTCGACCCGTGGGAGATCGACCTCGTGAAGTTCACGCAGTCGTACCTCGAGCGGGTAAAGACCGACGGCGAGGTCAACTTCGCGATCGCGGGTCGCCTCCTCTACATGGCGTGGAGCATCCTCTACCTCCAGTCGGAGGCGCTCCTCAAGCTGCGGACGCCCCCCGAAACCGCGCCGACGGCCGGCCTCGATGCCGACTCCGACCCCGTCGACGACGGGTACCTGCCGCTCCTCGACAGCCCCGAGGCCGTCGACGTCACGACGGCGGTGCTCGGGTCGCCCGACGCTTCCCCGCTCGTCGAGATGGTCCGACACCCCGAGACCCGTCCGGTCTCGCTCCTCGAGCTCGTCCGAGCCTTCGGGGAGGCGGAGGTCGACGCCCGCCGGTCGATCCGCATCCAGGAGCTGCGCGACCGCCTCCGCGAAGAGCAACGGGCGCCGCCCGAGGTCCTCGTTCACGGGGACGTCCCCGAGCGCGACCTCGAGGACGCCTGGACGGCCGCGCTCCGCCGCCCGGCCGGTGAGGAGTTCCCGCTCCTCGACCTCTGGAACCCTCTCGAGGGCCGCGACCGACTGGTCGCGATCTTCCTCGCCGCCCTCTTCCTCGCCCGCGAAGGCTCGATCGAGCTCCACCAGGAGGTTCTCTGCGTGTCGCCGGTGATGGTCGTTCGGACGGCCGAGGCGCGGCAACCGGTCGCGGAGGAGCCGTAGGAATGCCGTCTAAGATGGACGACCTCGTCTTCGAGGTCGAAGCGGTGCTGTTCGCGAGCGGAAAGCCGCTGAGCGTAAAGGAACTCACGAGCGCGCTCGGCCGGGACGACTTCCGTCCCGTCCAGCGCGCGCTGCGCACGCTCGAGCAGACGTACTCCCACCGCCAGTCGGCGCTCGAGGTCCGTCGCGTCGGCGAGCGGTACGCGCTCCAGCTCCAAGAACGGTTCGTGCCCACCGTCCAGTCCGTGACCCCGGTCGAGATGGCGCCGCGGACCCTGAAGGCGCTCACCCTGGTCGCCTATCATCAACCGATCCTCCAGAGCAACCTCGTGCGGATGATCGGGGACGTCGCCTACGAGGAGGTCCAGCACCTGCGCGGGATCGGCCTCGTGCGCACCGAGCCGAAGGGCTCGACGCTCGAGCTCACGACGACGCGCCGGTTCGCCGAATACTTCGGGCTCGCGTCGACGCGTCCCGAGGAGATCCGGCGCATGCTCGAAAAGAAGCTCGGAGTGGCGTCGCCGACGCCCCCGGGGGCCGCCGAGACGCCCGACCCCGGCGTCGCGTCCGAAGGGCCCGTGCCCGAGGCCCCGGCGCTGCCCGACGCCCCGCCCATCGAGCCCGGGACGGCCGATGCGCCTCCCGAGGACCCGATGCCCGCGCGGTAAGGCTCCCGGCTAGAGCGCCCCGCACCGGGAGCACCGCACCGGCTCGGCCGGCCGCACGGTGCCGCAGTACGGACACAGGAACGTGGCTCCGGGGTATACGTTCCCCTGGACCCCCGGGCCGAACGACGACGGCCCGAGCCCCTGGGCCCCGTACGGCACGACCGGCGCGCGGCGGGAACGGCCCGGCCGCGCGAAGACGACGACGAGGGCGATCGCGGTCGCGCCGCCGGCCGCGAGGATGAGGACGGCCAGGAGCCACGGGACCGGCGGGGTCGGGGCCATGGGGCTCGGAAGGCCGGGCGTGGGGCCGATGTAGGTGTAGCCGCGCACCGTCGCGTTCTCGTCGGCCGCGAGCAGGAGCGGCGCGATCACCGCGCCCCAGCCGGTCGTGGCGTCCCAGCCCGGCCCGGCGGAGAAGACGTAGTTGCTGCCGTTGGTCACGTCGTAGAACGGGTCGTTCGGGCTCCCGGGGAAGAGCTCGTAGAAGCTCGCGATCCGGTAGAGCGTGGGGTCGAAGAACCCGAGCGGCGCCCAACCGGAAGGGGACCGCGCGCTCTCGACCGCGACCACGTCGGCGAGAAGCCCCGCGAAGACGGGCGCCGCGACGCTCGTGCCCGCAAGGACGCTGAAGAAGATCGCCCCCGAAGCGTTCGCGACCACGGTCGCGATCGTCGCGTTGGCCGGGAGCGCGACATCGGGTTCCGCCCGTCCGAGCGTCGTGGCCCCCTGACGGAGGGTCGCGTTGACGATCTCGAGCTGGGCGGCCGAGCGGAGCTGCCAGGGCGGCTCGGGGTAGACCGTGCTGATCCCGCCTTCCGTGCCCGCCACCGTGCCCGACCCGGCGCCCGAGGCGTACCAGGCCGAGGCCGACGCGACCCCGGCGACCGACGCGTCGTAGGAGAGGTTGAGCGAGGTGCCGTTGTAGAAGCTCGTCGGGGCGCCCGAGAGGGAGAGCGAAAGGCCCCCGACGGAGACGGCCCCCGAGGTGTTGAACGACGCGCTCGCGGGCCAGACCGGCCACGGCCCGTCCTGCCGGCCGGTGAGGTTGTCGGGGGCGTTCCCCTGGTCCCCGCTCGACGCGACGACCGTGACGCCGGTCGCGGCCGCGGCGGCGAGTTCGACGTTCCAGAACGAGTTGTTGAGATCGGGAAGGCCGAACGAGCCCGAGACGACCGCGAGGTGCGCGGGCGAGTAGTTGTACGCGAGCGCCTCGGACAGGCTCTGGGCGAAGTCGTCCGCGATCGCCCCCGTCGGGGTCGGTCCCGCGAGAAGGCTGCCCGCGAAGTAGAAGTTGTACACCGATGCCCCCGGCGCGAGGCTCCCCGCCATCTCGACGTCGAGGGAGTTCTCGAACTCATCGAGCGTCGAGTCGTTCAGACCTCCGAACGAACCGGGCGGCGGAGGGGTCAGCGAGCCGATCGTCACGGGAACGCCGACGACCGAGGGGTGCGGCCAGGCGGCCGGCAGCGTCCCGTTGAAGTAGGCGCTGAGGACGGCGGGGTCCCAGGGAGGAAGGTCCTGGCCGGTGCTCTGGTTGAAGGCCCCGGCGAGGAGCGTCGCGATCGCGACCCTCGTCGGGAACGTCGCGTTCGGCACGCTGCCCGTTCCGGGAAAGAGCCGGTTCGCCTGGAACGCCCGGGTGTAGTCGGAGCCGACGAACCACGAGTCCCCGCTCGGGTTGTCGATCACGAACTGGGAGGGGCCGGCGCCCCCGGCCCAGGGCCGCGGAGCGGTCGGCGCGAGGTCGAGCGAGAGCCCGGCGTTCGCCGCACTCGAGAGGCCGTCCACCGCCGCGACCCGTCCGGCGAGACCGGGCGGCAGGTGGGCCGTCCCGGTCGCGGTGTACACCGTCCGCGCGCCGGGGAGGCGGTACTCCACGAGGGAGACCCCGAAGAGGGCGCTCACCTCGGGCGGCGTCAGCGTCGCGGTGACCGCGGCCCGGTCCGGCGAGACCGCGACCGATCGGGCCCCCCCGGCGGCCAGCGTGGCCACGACGACCGCGACCGCACCGGGCGACGGGGCGAACGCTCGAACGTACTCGGCGTAGGTGAGGAAGTGTCGGTACGACGGCGAGGCGGGGTCGCTGACGGCGGAAAGGAACGCCGACTCGAGGGAGGGATGCGGGGCGACGAGGGTCAGCGTCAGCGAGACCCGGGCGTCGCCGGGCATCGGCTGCGCCGCGACCCCGCTCGGGACCGCGCTCGCGTCCGTGACGAGCGATGCCGCCACGTCCGTCGGGGGACCGACGGGGGCCGAGGCGTGGGCGTCCGCCACCGGCCCGAGCGCCGAGACGAGGACGGCCATGGCGACGACGGCGACCAGCCCGTGCCAGCCCGCCCGCATTGCGGATGTACAGGCGCGGCCCTCCTAATGAGGTAAAGGGGCCCGCAGCGCGCGGCAACCCTTTAGTTTCTACCGGGTTCCCGTCGTCCGATGGACGAGGGCTCCC
>JAJZGO010000034.1 GCA_021798415.1 Thermoplasmata archaeon
GGGCGACGAGGGTCAGCGTCAGCGAGACCCGGGCGTCGCCGGGCATCGGCTGCGCCGCGACCCCGCTCGGGACCGCGCTCGCGTCCGTGACGAGCGATGCCGCCACGTCCGTCGGGGGACCGACGGAGGTCGAGGCGTGGGCGTCCGCCACCGGCCCGAGCGCCGAGACGAGGACGGCCACCGCGACGACGGCGACCAGCCCGTGCCAGCCCGCCCGCATCGCGGATGTACAGGCGCGGCCCTCCTAATGAGGTAAAGGGGCCCGCAGCGCGCGGCAACCCTTTAGTTTCTACCGGGTTCCCGTCGTCCGATGGACGAGGGCTCCCCGGCTCCGGGGACGAAGTGCGTCTTCTGCGACATCGTCGCCCGGCGCGCGCCCGCGTGGATCGTCTACGAGGATTCGACGACGGTCGCGTTCCTCGACATCTTCCCGTTCACCCGGGGCCACCTGCTCGTGATCCCGAAGCGTCACGGCGCGCGGCTGACCGACATCCCCTTCGAGGACCAGATGGCCCTCGTCCGCACGCTCGACGAGGTCTGCCGGAGGGCCGAGCGCCTGGCCCCGGATTACAACGTCGCCCTGAACGCCGGCGCGTGGGCTGGCCAGATCGTCTTTCACGTCCACTTCCACGTGATCCCGCGCTACGGCGAGTCGAATCCGTTCCGCGCGGGCCACCGCCCGCCGCTCTCCGAGCCCGAGGCGCGCGCGGTGGTCGCCGAGCTCGCGAACCCTTAGGGAGGGAACGAAGGTGACGCGCTCGTTCCGGCGGGCCGCGGTCGCGGGGCAGTTCTACGCGGCCGACGGCAAGGCGCTCGCCGAGGAGGTCGAGGCGTGCTTCACGGACGCCCGGGGGCCGGGCGAGCTCCCGACGCGGCACCGGGCGTCCGAGCGTCGGCTGGCCGCGGCGGTCGTGCCGCACGCCGGGCTCGTCTACTCCGGCCCGATCGCCGCCCACGCCTACGCCCTGGTCGCCGCCGACCCGCCGCCGGCGACCGTGCTCGTCCTCGGGGTCGACCACCACGGGACGAGCCGGGGCGCGTCGCTCTCAAGTCGGGCGTGGCTCACGCCGCTCGGGCCGAGCGAGGTCGACTCGGACCTCGTCCGCGCCCTCGAGCAGGGCCCGGTCGAGGTGGACGAGCGCGCGCACGCCGCCGAGCACTCGATCGAGGTGCAGTTGCCGTTCCTCGAGTACGTCCTCCCGAAGCCCCGGTTCGTCGCGCTGATGGTCCACGAGCGGTCGTTCGAGCACCTCGAGGAGGTCGCCGAGATCGTCCGGGACGCGGTGCGCGGTCGGGACGTCCTCCTCCTCGCCTCGACGGACTTCTCCCACTACGTGGCCCCGCGCACGGCAGAGAGGCTCGACCGGCTGGCGATCGACGCGATCCTCGCCCGGGACGCCCGGAAGCTCTACGCGACCGTGCGAGAGAACGAGATCTCCATGTGCGGACTCGCGCCGACGACCGTCCTCCTCGCGGCGACCGCGGACCGCCCGCTCGGGGCTCGCCTCCTCAAGTGGGGGCATTCGGGCGAGGTGACCCCGATGCGGGAGGTCGTCGGCTACGCGGCCGTCGCCTTCGAGTCCACCGGGGGGCCCGCCCGCCCCTTAAATAGCGGGGGCGGCTCGGCGCGCGGTTCGCGATGATCCTCTCGGACTCGAAGATCCGGGCCGCTCTGCGCGAGGGCCGTATCGTCATCCGCCCGTTCCGGCCCGAGTGCCTCGGGACGAACTCCTACGACGTCCACCTGGGACCGTACCTCGCGGTCTATCGGGCCGCGGCCCTCGACGCGCGGCGGGCGAACCCGGTCGAGGAGTGCCGCATTCCCGAGGAGGGGTTCGTCCTGATCCCGGGCCAGCTCTACCTCGGGGTCACGGAGGAGTACACCGAGACCCACGGCTACGTCCCGTTCCTCGAGGGGAAGTCGAGCGTGGGGCGACTCGGGATCGACATCCACTCGACCGCGGGCAAGGGCGACGAGGGGTTCTGCAACTTCTGGACGCTCGAGATGAGCGTGAAGATCCCCGTGCGCATCTACGCCGGGATGCCCGTCGGGCAGCTGATCTACTTCGAGATCTCGGGCACGGTCGACAAGAGCTACTCGGCGAAAGGCTCCGCCAAGTACCGGAAGGTCTCGGCCCACCCGACACCGTCGCGCATGCACCTCAACTTCCGCCGGCCGCGCGCCGTCCCTCGCAAGGGCCGTTGAGGGCCTCGGCGCCGACCGCGGCGCCCCGGGTCCGGTCGGGAGCCTATCCGTTGGTCGCCGGCCGCCGCATCAGGTAGAAGGCGGGGCGCCCGGGACGCGCTCGGTCCCTTCGGCCCATCGGGTCGAACGTGGCCGCCTCCTCCTCGCGGTAGACCGAGATCGACCGGAACCCGAAGCGGCGGACGAGGTACCCCTCGGCCGACCGCAGGGTCTCGATCTCGTCGACGGGGCGGTGGGCCGGCGGGGGCTCGGCCCGCACGAGCGCTATAACGCGCGGGAGGTACTTCGCGAGCTCGCTGCGGCGCGCCATCACCTCGGGGTGGGAGGCGGAGCGCTCCATCGCCTCGCGCACGCCGAGCGCCTCGCCCCGCTCCGACGCCTCGCGGACCCACGACTCGACCGTCGCCTTCCAGGCGGGCGCGACGTAGAAGATCGCCTCCTCGGGGACGGGCTCTCCGCGCTCGGTCACCGGCCGAAGCACCGCCCTCAAATCCTCCTCGACGCGCTCGAGGAACGCCTCGCGCGCCTCGGCGACCTCGGAGGCCGGAAAGTCGTCCGGCGACGGCATCGGCTGGACCGCGACGAGTCCGCCGAAGCGGCCCTCGCCGAGCTCCTCGGCGAGGTGGGGCGTCATCGGCGAAAGGAGCCGCACCCACGCCCCGGCGACGCGGTGGGTCGCGGCCCCGGGGACCCCGCCGCGGGCGTAGTACCGGCGCAGGAGCGAGGGGATCGCCACGTACGTGAGCTCCGCCGCGTCGCGCAGCTCGCCCGCGTCGTAGGCGGCGCGCACGCGTCGCACGAGGTCGTGCATCCGGGAGGAGAGCCACGCGTCGAGCTCGGGCCGTCCGGCGGAGTCGCCGGCCGATTCGCGAACCGCGCGCTCGACGTCGTCGAGCCGCCCCGCGATCGTGTCGACGAGGTCGGGGTCCCACTCGATGTCCTGCGCGGGCGACGACGCGAGCACGTAGAAGAGCCGCAAAGGGTCCGGTCCCCACCGCTCGAGCGCCTCGTCGATCGAAGGGATCCGCCCGCCCTTCGTTCCGACCTCCTTCTTCGAGAGCTTCTCGCCCGCGGGCCCGGTGATCCAGCCGGTGACATAGACCCCTCTCGGGAGGAGCTCGGGGGGAAGGAGCCGGACGTGCGTGTACAGGAACGCGGGGAAGTGGACCCGCTTGTGCTCCTTCCCGCCCATGTTGAGGTCGAGCGGGTACCAGTAGAGGAACTCGGCGCGGACCTCTTCCTGGAGCGCGCGGTCGACCGTCGGCTCGCCCGGCCCGCGTCCGAGAAAGACGTAGTCGAAGAACGGCGGGGTCAGGTCCTCCGCCCGCAACCGTCCGGTCGAGACGAACCGTCGCACGACGTAGTAGGCCATGTAGAACGTCGAGTCGGCGATCGGCTCGATGACCCACTCGGGGTCGTAGGGGAACGGGGTCCCGAGCCAGCGGCCGCGTCGCGTGCAGGGCCGGTCGTTGAACCACTCGACGATGCCCGGGAGCTCGCGCGCGAACTCGGGCGGCCAGGAAGAGACCCGTGCGCTCGCCTCGAGCGTGGACGCCTTCCAGGCCGGGTCCCCGTAGTGGAGGAACCACTGGTCCGGGACGCGGCGGATGATGACCGAGTGGCCGTTGCGGCAGACGACGGGCTCGGAGAACTCCTGGACCTCGAAGCTCGGTCCCTCCTCGCGGAGCCGGCGGGCGACCCGGTCCCTCGCCTCCCGGACGGGCACGGCCGCGAGCTCGGGGACCGTCATGCGGCCCCGCACGAACTCGAGGCGGTACGACCGCTCCGTCGCTTCGGCGAGCGCGTCGGCGTCCGCGAGGCTCCGCACTCGGAGCGCGGCGAGCGCCCGCTCGGCGGGCGTGCCGGCGCCCGCGACGAGCTCGGACTCGGACGGTGTCAGGGGGGCGTCGGCCGGGATCTCGAGGATCACGGGGACGGCGCCGAGCCGCTCCCGGGCGTCGGGGGGGAGCTCGCGGAGCGCCGCCGCGTCCGCGGGCGCGTGCGCCGGGACGCTCATCACGACCCCGGTGCCGACGTCGGGGTCGACGAGACCGCTCTCGAGGACGGGGACCGAGCGCCCCGCGAGCGGCACGACGACCGTCCGCCCGACGAGCTCGGACGCGAGGAGTTCGTGACCCAGGTGGCCGCCGTGCTGCTCGACGAGCCGCTCACCGCCCGCCCGGCTGACGACGAACGCGTCCGACCCGTGGTGCCAGACGACCAGCTTCTCCCCGGGCCGGAGCCAGAGGTTGGTGACGCCGTACACCGTCTCGGGCCGGAGGGTCGCCGCGAGGAGGATCCGGCCGTCCTCGAGACGGAACGGCACGGTCGTGAAGCGAACGACCTCGGCCGTCCCTCCCGACGAGAGGTCGGTCTCGGAGGGGTCGACCGCGACCGGCCCGCAGACGGGGCAGACCGACGCGTAGTAGGTTCCCTGCGTGAGCGCCCCGGCGGCGTGCAGCGCACCGAACTGCCACCGGACGAACGCCCGGTAGTCCGCGTCGACCGTCGTGAGGTACGTCGTTTCGTCGACGAGGACCCCGAGGGAGCGCAGCACCGACCGGTAGCTCTCCCCGAGGAACCGGGCCGCCGTCTCGGGGTCTTCGAGCCGCGCGAGGTCGCTCTCGCCGACTCCCGCGCGCTCGAGCTGGCGGAGCGTGGCCGGGTCACGGTCCTTCACGCGCTTGGCCCACGTGACCGCGGGAAGCCCGGAGGCGTGGACCCCGAAGGGGAAGAGGGACTGCTCGCCGAGCATCCGGTGGTAGCGGTGGAGCGGGTCGGCGTAGGCGAACTGCCGCAGGTGGCCGACGTGCAGGAGGCCGCTCGTGCCCGGGTAGGCGATCACCGCATAGTACTTGGTGCGCCCCGGGACCCGCCGGCCGGTCGAGACCCCGGCCTTTGCCCACGCCACCTGCCAGTGGCGGACCCGCGCGGCTTCCATCGCGTGGGTTTGACGCGACCTCGGTATTTGAGGAGTTCTCGGTACGGGAGAGGTTCTCCCCGAGCCGGGGCAAAGCCCCTATAGCGGTGCCCGCGACTGGACCTCGTGGATGCGGATCATCGAGGTCTTTCATTCCCTCCAGGGGGAGGGTCCGCACACCGGGGTCCGGACGACGTTCGTCCGGACCGCACGCTGCAACCTGCGCTGCGCCTGGTGCGACACGTCCTACTCCTTCGGGCCGGGCCGCGAGCGCTCGGTCTCCTCGATCCTGCGGGAGGTCGCCCGGAACCGCACGCGGCACGTCTGCCTGACCGGTGGCGAGCCGCTCCTCCAGCGGGAGTCCGAGACCCTCGTGCGCGAGCTGGGCCGACGAGGCGTCACGACCGTGATCGAGACCGGCGGATCGCTCGACGTCCGCCCGTACACCCGCTTCTCCCGCGCCATCCTGAGCGTGGACGTGAAGTGCCCGTCCTCGCGCATGGAGGCCCGCAACCGCTTCGAGAACCTCCCCCTCCTCCGGCCGCAGGATGTCCTCAAGTTCGTCATCGGCGACCGCGCCGACTACCTCTACGCGAAGCGAGTCCTCCGGGGCTATCCCGGTCCGGCGACCGTGGTCCTCCAGCCGGTCTGGAAGACCGACGCCGGCCGCCTCGCCGACTGGGTGCTCGCCGACCGGCTCGACGTCCGGGTCATGCTGCAGGAACACAAGCTCCTCTGGGGCGACGTTCCGGGCCGGTAGGGCCGGGGGCGGGGCCGTCGCCGCCGACGGATACCCTAAAGAGCGACCTCCCCTCGTCCGCCCTCTCGGACCATGGCCGGGCCGGAGACGTTCTCGCGATCCAGCACGCTCGGCCCGGAGGCTCTCTTCGGGAAGGCGAAGCAGATGGTCTTTCCCCGGGTCGTCCTCGTCGGACACGGGGTCCTCGAGGACCTCGCGAAGACGTGCCGCCAGCTCGACTTCGCCCCGCGGGGCGCGGTGGTCACCGGACCGAAGACGGCGGTGCTCGCCGGCCGTCGCGCCGCCGAGATCCTGGGCGCGGACGGGTTCGAGGTGAGCACGATCGTCGCGCACGAGGCGACCGAGGCGGAGGTCGCCCGCGTCGAGGCCGAGGCCCGGTCCGTGGGCGCCCGGTTCGTGGTCGGGGTGGGCGGAGGCAGCAAGATCGACATCACGAAGGTCGTCGCCCACCGCCTCCGCGTCCCGTTCCTGAGCCTCCCCACGTCCGCCGCCCACGACGGGATCTCCTCCCCCCGCGCCTCCCTGCACGGGACCGAGAACGTCGCGAGCACCGAGGCGGCGGTGCCGATCGGGGTGATCGCCGACACCGAGCTCATCGTCCAGGCCCCCTTCCGCCTCCTCGCGTCGGGGTGCGCGGACGTGATCTCGAACGTCACCGCGATCCTCGACTGGCGACTCGCCATGCGGCTGCGCAACGAGGAGTACTCGAGCACGGCGGCCGCGCTGAGCGAGTACGCGGCCCGCGAGATCATCGATCACGCCGGGTCGATCAAGCCGAACCTCGAGGAGTCGGTCTGGATAGCGATCCGGCCGATCCTGGTCGCGGGCATCGCGATGAGCGTCGCCGGTTCGTCCCGGCCGTGCTCGGGCAGCGAGCACCTCTTCAGCCACGCGCTCGACCGCACGAGCGAGCGTCCGAGCCTGCACGGGGAGCAGTGCGGCGTCGGCGCGATCATGATGATGTACCTGCACGGCGGCGACTGGCGACATCTCAAGAACGCCCTCCTGACGATCGGGGCGCCGACGACCGCGCGCGAGCTCGGGGTCACGAGGGACGAGGTCGTCCGGGCGCTCGTCCTCGCGCACTCGATCCGACCGGACCGCTACACGATCCTCGGCGACAACGGCCTCTCGCGCGAGGCGGCCGAACGGCTCGCGAACGTCACGGGGGTGGCCGAGTAGGATGGCGGAGATCACGCTGCTCGCGATCTCCCAGGCGCGCGAGGGATTCGAGTTCGTCTACGAGGGCGGCGGCCCGGTCTGCCGGACCTGCCCGTACCGGCACGCGTGCCTCACGCTCGACCCCGGCCGGCGCTACACGGTCACGAAGGTCCGCCCGGTCACCCACCCGTGCGCGCTCCAGGAGTCGGCGGCGCACGTGGTCGAGGTGAAGCCGGTGCCTCGGTCGCTGGTCGTCGACACCCGGTCGGCGACGGTCGGGAGTTCGGTCGAGGTCGGCCGGTACCCGTGCCGGCGGCTCGACTGCCCGACGTGGTGGGCGTGCGCGGGGCCCTCGCTTCCCACGAAGCAACGCTACCGGGTCGAGGCCGTGGACGGCGCGCCGGTCGAATGCCGCATCGGCCGAACGTTGAAACGGGTCGACGCGGTCTAGCCGGGCATGTGGGGCTGTGGGGTAGCTACGGGCGCGAGGAATGCGCCTCGGTCCGCTCTACTGGTCCATCCTTCGGGCTTTGGGAGCCCGGGACCCCGATTCAAATTCGGGCAGCCCCATTCCCATATAGAGACAAAGACAGGTCTTGCCGCGTGGGCACGAAGTGACGACTTGACGCGCACGACCACAGAGCCATCCTCGGCGGCGCACTCCTCCAGCTTGGAGTGCTATGCGCCTTGAATTACGAGAGCGCTCGCAACTTGGCGCATCGAAGGCGGAAGGGGGCGCGTCACATGCCACTTCCTACGGCTTTCCGGGGGGCGGGGAAGCTGACTGTGGTGAGGTACCCTCCGGTGCCGTCGTTCCCGTCGGCGGCGAGCCCGCGGTCTTGCGCCGGCCGCGCAGGGCGCCGAAGACGATCCCGAGGACGACGATCAGGGCCATGACGCCAATCAGCCCGTAACCCTCCCAAGACGGCAGCCCTAGGAAGGTGTGCGAGGACGACGACGCGGAGAACTGAACGTTGACTGTCTCGGGTCCACCGTGTACACGGACCGATCCCGAGGTGAGGTTAGACGTGTAGCCCGAGATCGCACCAACCGTGAAGGAGAACGTGCCGTTGGAGACCGAAAAGGCGATCGGAGCGCCGGCGGCCGCGTTCTGCGAGGAGCTTCCGTTGAACGCGATCGACCACATGGTACCCGCCGGCAGCCCGGCTTCGACGAACGTGACCGTGTAGGTCGAACCCGTTCGGAAGTTGATCGCAACCGAGGTCGACGCCCCGTTAACGGAGACATTGCCCGAGGAGGGTGTCGAGGTGAACCCAGCGACAATCCCGACCGCGTACGGATAGGTTCCGTTCCCCGCTACGAACGAGATCGAGCCCGAGGTCGTCGAGAGGGCCTGGCCGGAGAACGTAACCGACCAGTTCGTGCCGGTCGGAAGACCTGCCTCAGTGAAGACCACGGGATATCGGCCGTTTGGGAGCAACCGGATGGAAAGGGATGTAGTCTGGAACGGCGTTACGTTGACCTTCAGGTCCACTGATTGGTAGCCGGGGCTCTCGACGAGGAGGGAACCTGTCCGGTTAAACGTGGGGATAGAGATCGTCCCGTTGACCACCTGTTCGGGCGTCCCGCCCCACAGTACGGTCGCATTCCCCGGGGAGACCGTCCCCGCCACTGTCCCTACCGGTTGCGACCGGATCACAAAAGTGCAGAAGTGCTCTACCGCGTAGATGCCCTGTTGCGAGATCCACATGGTCGCGATCGCCGACTCATTCGGCGACGGCGTGGCAAGCGCTTCGGCGAGTCCCGCGCCCGGGAGCCCGCTCAACGCCACTGGAGAGGCCACTCCCGTAGACGGATCGAACGCCCACACGGGGGAGGTGAGGTTCGTGAGACTCGCACCAGCTAAGATGAAGACGTTCCCGTTCCACCCCGCTTGGGTAAAGACGAGATTCGCGGGAAAGAGATCTGACAGATCCTCGATTCCCCCCGCGGTCCAGAGGGCTTCATATGGCGCCCCGCTGCCGGTGATCCCGACAACCATAACCGCCGAGCCGTCGGTCGCGAAGCCGCTCTCTGAAAGGTCGTAATACCTTCCCTCGGCCGCCGGACCATACGACGTCGCTGACTGGGGGATTTGGCCAATCTGCCCAAGAGCAGGAAGGAAGTCGTAGCTCCAGTCGGTAAACTCCCCGTTCGAAAGGTTCAACGCGCCAACGGCGGTGGCGACGTTTGGGATCTTGTAACCGTCTACGGCGACGATGAGTCCATTCCAGGAGGGAACGTAGACGGAGAGAACAGCGTTGTCGGGGAAATAGGGGAAGTACGGTTCGAAATCGGAGGGAATGACAGAGCTCCAATTGAGGAACCGATGCCCCGGCGTGAGTTCGCCAACCCAGACGGCGGACTGAGCTCCCCCGGCGATGGCGATGGAACCGTTCGCGGTGACCTGAACCGTGCTGAGCTCGAGACCCGTCTCACTGAACCAGCCGGCCGGGAGTTCGGCGGTGAGGTTGGTAAGCGTCTGATCAACGGGGTTGTAAGAGTAGAGCACCGCCCCCCGACCCGACCAGCCACCGGCCAGGAGGAATCCTCCCGAATAGTTCGTCACCGCTTGGATAGCCACCGGCGACGGTAAGCCCGCCGGAGGGCCCGGAACCGTCGCTAGGCTGCTCGCGTTCAAGACGGTGAGGCCTCCACCGCCAACCCAAAGGAGGTCTCCGTCGGCGTACGCCGCTGCCTGCGGGCTGATGTTGACCTGAGAGGAAACGTTGGCGACGAAACTATCCTGGACCCCCGCGTACGGGACGGAAAGTGACGACGGGAAGAGCGAGCTGTCAAGACGGATCTGCCCCTGCCCGCCCCAGATTGTGTAGAGTCCGCTGGCATTGAGCGGCTGAACGACGGATGGGCCAAGCGGAACCGGGAGCAAACCTCCCTTGGCACCGAGAGTATACACAGTTCCATTCACTCCGACCGACCAGTCTTGAGAGGAGGGGAGGTTCGCCGCTCGTACGCGCGTGGTGGTCGTGGCGGCACTGACGTTGAGGTAGTACGCCCCGTCCGGAACTGCCGAGAGCAGGGCAGTTCTCGTTGGGACGCTACCCCGAACCTCGATGTCGAGCGTGCCGTTCGAGAGGGGTGATTCAAAGAATCCGGCTCGAGAGGCCACCGGGGTGCCGTTGACCAACACCGAGGCGTTGCTCGGGAGCCATCCGATAAGTACGGGGGCCTCCGGGAGACTCGGGGGACTCAGTAAGCCTGTGGTGAACCACACGCCAGACCCCCACGTCGACGCATACGCAGATCCGTTGGGCTCGAGACACAGGTTGCTAACGTCCGTCACCGGCAGGTTGGCATCGAGATTAGTCCAGCTATCCCCTAGATTCTGGGTGGCCCATATCCCCTGGCCGCCAGTTGCGATTAGACTGGGAGGGCCGGGGGCCGTCGAAGTGAAAGTCACGGTCGGTGGCGTGTAGAAGAATTCCGTCATGTTAATCGGTGACGGAGGCAACGAGAAGTTCCGGCCCGAATCGTAACTGAGCTCGACGGTTGAGTAGCTGTAAGTCGCGGTGGTGTAGCTGAACGCGACGCCCGCTAGGATCGAGCTGTTACTGGGGTCAACGGCGAGATCCCAGAACGTGTTCGGTGACCAGTCGATCCATGTCTTTCCCCAGTCAGTGCTACGGTATGTAGCGCCAAACGCCTTCGAGACATAGACAGTTCCAGGGTGGCCGGGATCTGTCGCTACCGCGGTGCCGTTCGTCGGCGAACCCGCGAGCAAGGTGAAGGTCTTCCCCGAATTGTCGCTCTTCCAGACCCCTTCTTGGGAGATGAGGAACATCGTGTTGTTCGTGTCATTGACGAAGGCGACCCCTTCAGGAGGCTTGAAGGAGTTCTGAGCCCCGGGGGATGCGAAGCTCGAGCTGAACACTGTCGTGCCTCCGTCTAACGAGACGACCACCGGTGGGTTGGCTGCCGTAATGGAGCTCGCGAAAATCAGGACGGAGCTGTCATAGGGATCGAGCTGCGCCCATCCCTCTTCGTTGCCATACCCCGCCTGCTGCCAGGAAGCCCCCGCATCGTTCGAGTAGAGCGGCGACCAGTCCTGGGCGACCGTGTAGATGTTGCGCCCCGAGGCGGCAACGGCATACAGCATATTGTTGGACCGATTGTTGAGCGCCACCCATGTGGTCCCTCCATCGGCCGATCGTTCCACGCCCTCATCGCTTCCCAGGAATACCGTCCGGTTCGACACCGGACTGATGTAGAGAAGGCGATTATCACCCCCGGCAGGGCCGTTGTAAAGCGGCCCAGCAGTAGCCCAATAAAAGTGCGCGCCGCCGTTCGTAGATTCGTAAAGATATCCCGGCCCTGCGACCCAGATGGTGCTTCCGTTGACAGAATCGATTGCTAGTGCCTGCGGGCTCTGATAAATTGTCCCGAGAACGACGGGGACGGTAATGTTCACGGCGGAATCGTTGAGGGCGGCCCACGAGGCACCTCCGTCCGACGAAACGAAGAGGTTCGGTGCCGGAGTGTATCCGTCGTAGACCAGACTCCAAAGGGTTTGCGGACTCGTAGGACTCTGCTGGATTTCGCTCGCGCTTTCGTACCCGGGGAAGAACCCGGTCGGGACGAAAGCCCTTCCTTCGTTGGTCGAACGTTCAAGGACCACCGTTTGGTTCGCTAGGAATACCCCGACCCACCAGTCGGCGCCGGAAGCCGCCACCTGAGCCGTCGTGACCACTCCAGGGAAGGAGGCGACCGAGGTCCACGTGGAACCGAAGTCGTGCGACGTCAGGAGCCCGTGGAAGGTGGCGGCGTAAAGTGTTCCGTTCAGGAGCCGAGCCCAGCTTCCCCCGGTCGGATATGTCTGTTGCCAAGAGTCTCCCCCGTTCACGGTCTTGTAGATAGCACCACCCGAGACACCACCCACATCGCTGGTCAGAGCCACTATCTCGAGTGGATCGGTGGCATTGACGGCGAGAGCGTTGACCGGTTGACCCCCGAGCCCGTTGTTCTCAGGCGACCAGTTCCCCCCATCGTCCGTCGATCGGAAGACTCCGCCCGCGCTCCCGAAGACCCAGGCAGGAGACTGCGTGGCTCCCGCAATACCCCCCGCAGCGTAGAGCACGTCCGGGTTAGATGGGCTCTGAGCCATGGCGGTGACCTGCCCGCTGCCACCCGAGTTGGTGGCGTTGCCACCGATGGCCTTCGGTCCCACGCTATTCCAGCCCTCGGAGATGGTGACATTCACTTTGCTCTCAATGGAACTCGCCTCGGCTCCGAGCTGAACGTAGACAAGAGTGACCGAAGTGAGGATTGGCCGATCAACCTGGGACCGAAACAAGAGCTCGTTTACGATGGTGGAATCCCAGACGAGCGATAGGGTCCCGGTTCCCCGGACTAGGGCGAGCCCAGCCACCGGTTCCGTAAAGGTGAAATCCACCGCCGCGGAAGCGGACTCGTTGATTACACCGACGAAGGCCAGCGCCGACGGGTTGTAGGCGACCTGCTCTTCTATCCCCGAGTATGTGACCTGTCCAGACGTATTGGCAACTACCGGGACAAGCGCCGTCGCCGCCAGGGATTCGACCGCGGTTCCCAACTGGACCCCGACACCCGAAAGGGGAGCGGCCGCGGCACGACCGGTGGATGGGACGGAGAACCCGGGACCACTCAGTTCATGGGAGTTCGGGCCGTTCAGAGCTAACGACCCCGAGGGCCAGCCCCCTCCCGAGATAGCCGTTGGTGCCAGCTGAAACACCACCACAAGGGCCACGCACAGGCCCAATGCGTTTCGGCGCTGGACGAGATTCGTCTGCTTCACAGCCGTGCCGATGCCGGATGGGCCGCCGACTGACTTTCGAGTCTCGATATAAAACTGCCGACGAGGAATGTGTCGTGTTGTGAGCGGCATGAGGTGCCTCTAAGTGATGTGGAGCAAGTGTTGGGGGGGGGCAGGCTTCCTCGTGCGATCGCCTCAAGCGCTCTGACCTGAGGCGTACGGAGCCCTCGTGCACGTCGCCGAGGGATCGGTCAAGGGCGAGGAATGGTTTTGGTGGGCGGGCAATCGTTCACGCCCGCGTCGTGGTTTCGTGGGCTCCGTAGCCCGTTTCAGACGCGTGATCCGGACAGCCCCGAGACACGCGCAAGGATGTTTCCGTTGGGCTGCCGGAGGACTGCTTGGTTCAATCCGAGAGGGGACACGAAGACCCAGCCGTTGGCGAGCATCCCTCCCGCCTCCGAAGTCGGATACACACGTTCGATCGAGGAAACCGCCGACCGGTGACCGACTCGTTCCTCGACCATGCGGGCGAGTTCGGCGTCGGGAAGTGTCGAGATGTCCGTCTCCTTCAACTCCTCCTCGGTGAACCTGGCGACCTTGAGGAGCAGTCGACGCGTTTGAACCTCGCGCTCGTCCCGTTCGGCTTGCGTGGGCAGCGTCGAGAGGAACGGTTCACATCGTCTGTAGGCGCCGCGTATCTCCTCGATCAGCGAGCTCGGCAAGTTGGGGAGACCCGTCGTGTTGTACTGCGCGGTCACGTCGATCCGGAGATCGGCGCGACCGCTCGTCACTTCGGACCGAGGATCGGGGGCTCGGCGGCCGCGTACTCGGCCCATCGGGGGAGCGCGCGGCTGAGGTACTCGCGCTCGTCGGCGGTGAGGAGGAGGCGCGGGGAACCGAGCGCGACGTCGAGCGCCCGGTGGTCGGCGCGCACGATCGACTCGAGCAGGGCGTCGCGGAAGACGAGGTAGTTGTTCCGGCCGAGGTCGAACGGAGGCAGCCCGCCTAGGCGCGACCCGACGAACGCGAGCGTGAAGAAGCCGCGCAGGGCGACGCGTGCGAACCACGGTTTGCGCCGATTGAACCCCATCAGGTCGCGGACGCGATAGTTCGCCCCGACGATCTGGTCCCGTTGGACCGCGTACATGCGCGCGACCCGGCCGAGCCTCGACCCCCGAACGTAGCGCATCTGGCGGTCCACCGCGGAGATCGTCCGCGACTGCGAGTCGGGGCGGCCGGTGGGGTAGGCGATGACGCCGAAGCGTCGGATCACCCGCGCGTAGAGGTCGATGTCCTCGCCCCCGACGAGGTCCCGCCAGCCCCCCACCGCGGTGACGGAGGAGCGAGGGAGCGCGCAGATCTCGGAGAAGAGCATCCGGTCGGTCGCGAGGCGGAGGTAGGCGTCGAGGAGCTGCGCGTACTCGCCGCCGTACGCGATCGACGTGTCGAACGGGACGATCGTCGCGCCGACGCTCGCCTCGAACGCGAGGCGGCGGCCGTGTCCGCGGTTCCGCTCCGTGTGGGGAACGAGGCGGACGCGGGCCGAGCCGCGCGCGCGCTCCTCGAGATACGCGCGGGCCCCGTCATCGCTCGGGCCGTCGGCGACGACGATCTCGAACGGCCGGGCGAGCGCGACGCCGATCCGCTCGACGCTGTCGAGCGACGCGGGGAGCCGGTCGACCGTGTTGAGGTTCGTGGCGCAGAACGACACCGCCGCGGGACCGGTCATCCCCGGAGCGCGGGCGTCCGACAAAATCAAGCTGACGGTCCGCCACCGGCTCCGTGCCCGGGCGCGACCGGCAAGCCATATGCCCCCGGTCGGGCGTCCCGGGCCCGATGAGCGAACCCGAACCGACCGCGGACGAGGAGGAGAGCGCGAGCTCGCCGACCCCCCGGCTCCTCGCGGCCGGGCTCTTCTGCGAGAACTGCGGAGAGCGTACCGGGCACCGGATCCTGCGGCTCGACCCGCG
>JAJZGO010000153.1 GCA_021798415.1 Thermoplasmata archaeon
GCGACCGGTTCCGCGCACGGCGAGTGATTCCCGTTGAGGTTGAGCCCGAGGTAGACCGCGCCGCTGCGCGTGCGGACGGCCGCCGCGACCGTGTGGCGCCCCTCGACCCACCCGGCGCGCAGGGCCCCTTCGGCGGCGCGAACGAGCGCGCGGTCGTCGCGGGTGAGCGCACGGCCACGGGGCGTCATCGACCGTCGGGCAGCCCGACACCCCCCTTAGCCCCTGCGACGCCCGCCGGCGGGTCGGCCCGGGCGGCGCGCCCGGCCCCGAGCCGGCCGGTCAGCTCACGGTCATCGTTCCGGTCATGAACCCCGGCGTTCCCATCGGGGGCGAGGTGTACGGGTTCGCCCCCGCGCCGCACGGGACGATGCAGAACCAGACGAAGGTGCCGGGGTTGACGAGGTCGACCGTGAACACGACCACGCTCTGACCGGGGGAGTAGACGTCCAGCCCGAGCTGGGGAATGTTGAACGAGTGGGCGACGTTCGAGGAGGGGACGATGTGGTCGGGCGACCCGTTGACCATCTCGACGACCTTGTCCGTTCCGCTCACGACGCACGGACATTGCGACCAGTTCATCGGAGAATCATGGTCGGTGATCGTGAAGACGACCCGGCCCGCGGGCACGGTGAAGTTCGCGGGCGTGTACTGGGGCCAACCGTTGAGGGGGTTCAACGAGACGGTGAGGTTCTCGTAGTAGACCGGGGTCGGTCCGCCGCCGTTCGGCGTGCTCGACGGGACCGCGACCATGAGGCCGACGGTCACGGCGAACGACACGAGGATGCCGGCGGTGAAGTAGGCGAGGAAGAACCGGTAGCTCGGACCGGCGGTCCACGCCCGTCGGGGGGCCGGGAGGCCACGGGCGGCGTGCGCCGCGCGACGGCGGGCGAACGTCTCCGAGAGCCACCGGTCGACCGAGAGCGCCCGTCCCGCGCCGCCGACGACGAGCGCGATGTAGATGACGAGGTAGAGGGGGTGCTCCCCGACGTCGGTGCCGCCCGGAAAGACGAACGTGCTCCCGACCTGCGTGGCGAGCAGGACCGACGAGAAGACCCCTCCGACGAGGCACGCGAGACGGGTCGTGAACCCGAGAAGGAACGCGGCGGCGAGGTAGGTCGTGACGATCGCGACGAGCCAGGAGAAGACCGCGGCGTGGGCGCCGACGTACTGGGCGAGACCGGGTCCCCCGATCGTCGTCGGACCGTAGGAGAGCGCGGTCGCCGAGAAGTTCGCGAACCAGTGGTTCTGGGGGTCCACGATGAACACGAGGTTGAGCGCCCAGACGAGCCCGACCGCGATCCGCAGGAATTCGAGGGCGAGCGCGCGCGGGCCGGACGCATCGAAAGGATGTGCCCCGGCGCCGGCGGGAGGCCCGATCGTCTCGCCCATGTCGGTCGACACGCCCCCGGTACCCTTCTTAAGCGGTTAGTCAAAATGAGTTGACCCCACCGGCGGCGCCTCAGGTCCCGGCTGCCTGACTCGAACAGGCGACCTGAGGATCTCCACGGGGGCCGCCGGTGGTCCGGCAGTCACGCCTACAGTCCCCCGCTCTACCACTGAGCTAAGCCGGGACGCTCCGAGGAGCGGCGGTCGGCCTATAAACTCTGCGTCGGGTAGGCGCGGGCGGCTCGGCCATGCGGGTCCTGGAGCATCGTCGGCACAGCCACCGATCCGCCGCCGACCCCCACCTCAGCCCGGCCGGCCTCGCGCTGGCGCGTCGCGTGGGGTCGGGTTCGCCGGGGTTCGACCGGGTGGTCACCTCCCCCCGTCCGAGAGCCGTCGAGACGGCGGAGGCGATGGGGCTCCGCGTGGAGTATGAGCTCGAAGCCCTCGGCTCGGTCCCGGACGCCGTGAGCGACCGCCTCGCCGAGGCCTCGCCGTCGTCGTTCGCCGGGGTCGTCGAGCTCGTGGAACGCGGGGGGATCGTCCGCCGGTTCGCGAACGACCAGGCGGAGCTCTGGGCCACGGAGGTCGAGCGCGTGCGCGACGGCGGTCGCTTGCTCCTGGTCTCCCACGCGCAACTCATCGAGCTCGGGACGGCGGCGGCCCTCCCGACCGCCGCACGGTCCTGGGGCCCGGCGCTGGGGTATCTCGAGGGGGTCCGCCTCTTTCGGGAGGGGGGCCGGTGGGTCGGAGGCGAGGTCCTGAGGATCGACCCGGCCCGGGCGTGATCAGCGGGTCGCGGCCCGGACCTGCCGACCGACCTCGTCGGGGGTTCCGGTCGCGTCGATCGTCCTCAGGCGTCCGCGGGCCCGGTAGAAGTCGACGATGGGAGCGGTGGTCTCGGCGTAGACCGCGAGCCGCGTCGCGATCGCCTCGGGGCGGTCGTCCGGTCGCTGGACGAGTTCGGCGCCGTCCCGGTCGCACCGTCCCGCGACCCGCGGCGGATGGCTGAGGAGGTTGTAGACCGTCCGGCACGTCGGGCAGACCCGACGGCTGGAGAGCCGGTCCACGAGCACGTCGCGCGGAAGGTCGAAGAAGACCACCCGGTCGAGGGGCGCGACCGACTCGAGCGTCGTCGCCTGGGCGACGGTCCGGGGAAAGCCGTCGAGGAGGAAGCCGTTGCGAGCGTCCGGCCGACCGATCCGCTCCTCGAGGACCCGGAGGACGACCGCGTCCGGCACGAGGCGTCCGGACCGCATGTAGCCGTCGGCCTCGAGGCCGAGCGGCGTGCGCGCCGCCGCCTCCGCCCTCAAGAGGTCGCCCGTCGAGAGGTGGGGGATCGCGAGCTCCGCCGCGAGGACGGTGGCCTGGGTCCCCTTGCCCGCGCCGGGCGGCCCGAGGAAGGCGATGCGGTGCATGGTCGGGCGGACAGTGCTCCGGGTATTAGCGGTTCGGCGGGACCCCCGACGGGCTCATCCACCGATCCGGCTGCCGCGGAACGTTCGTCCGGTGAGGGCCGCCTCGAGGTTCGGCAGGTCGCGTCCCGATACGACCCAGAGCGGTATCGCCGCCCGGGCGAGGCTCTCGGCGCCGAGGCGGTCGAACAGGAAGTTCTGGCCCGCCTCGCCCGACGTGGCGGCCGTGACCATGGAGCGGAACTCCTCCCACGTGAGCCGGGCGATCCGCCGGGCGTCCGGGTGGGTCCGCGGGTCCCGGTCGTAGACCGCGTCCACGTCGGTCGCGTTGACGACGCGCGCGGCGCGAAGACGGACGGCGAGCAGGGCCGCGACCCCGTCCGTCGTGTGGCCGGGTTCGGTCCCTCCGAGCACGACCGGGGACGCTCGACGGAGCTCGTGGACGGCCTCGGCGACGGTCGTGGGCGGACGGGCCGGGCACGGGGGCCCGATCCGCGCGGCGAGCAGGCGCGCGTGAAGGCGCGTGACGTCGATCCCGACCTCGTCGAGCTCGACCTCCGTGAGGCCC
>JAJZGO010000154.1 GCA_021798415.1 Thermoplasmata archaeon
TTCCGATCTCCGCCTGCTCCTGAAGCGCGTCGCGGCGCTCGCCGGCGAACCGCGGCCGGACGGCGGCGTCGTGCCGCCCGGGTCGGTGTACCTCCTCGGCGACCGCGCCGACGCAAGCCGCGACAGCCGGTCGTTCGGCCCCGTGCCGCTCGCCGCGCTCGTCGGGGTCGTCTGGTTCCGCTACGCGCCGGGGGCGCGTCGCGGTCCGGTGCCCGTCGACACCTTTAAGTGATGTGGGATTTTCCCACATCGATGCGACCCGTGCGGCAGCGCCTCGTCGCGATCGCGCTGGTCGTCCTCGCGGTCGTCGCGGGATTCGCCGGCGGGTACCTCGCGCGCGGGCCGTCGGGGTCGGCCGCGACGGGGACTCCCACGCTCGCCGTCATCGCCGCCGGCAGCCTCGCACCGATCCTTCCCGGGATCCTCGCCGCCTTCGCCGACGAGACCCCCGGCGTCGCGGCGCCGATCGCCGCGCAGCTCTACGAGGGCAGTTCGGCCGCCGCGGTCGCGCTCACGCTGCCCGGCGCGCCGTACGACCTCTTCGTCGCGGCGGACTTCCGCACGATCCCGTCGCTCTCCGAGCCGCCGCACGCCTCCGTGACCGGCTGGGAGGCGGTCTTCGCGAGCGACCCGCTCGTGCTCGCCTACGCGCCGGGAGCGAGCGCGCTCGCGGGGATCGACTCGACCAACTGGTTCGCGGTCCTCGAGCGGCCCGGCGTCGTCCTCGGCGTCCCGAACGCGAGCGTCGACCCGCTCGGCGCGAACGCCATCTTCGCGCTCGAGCTCGAGGACGCGCTCGCCCACCAGAACGGCTCGCTCTACGGCCACTTCTTCTCGAACCCCGAGGGAGCGCTCGCGACGCCCACGGCGAACGCGAAGTACGTCGCCGAGAACGTCGCGGGGACCGCGCTCTCGACCGGGGAGGTGAACGCGTACCTCCTCTACCGGTCGTACGCGATCGCGAACCACCTGAGCTACGTGACCCTCAACTCCTCCGTCGACCTCGGTGCCATCGACCCGTCGAGCGTGGCGGCGTACTCGAGCGCCCGCACGACGGTCCTCTCGGGGTCGGGGAGTTCCGTGCTCGCGGGCGCCCCGATCCTGTTCGCCCTCACCGTGCCGAGCGCGGCGCCCCAGTACGGGCTCGGGGTCGCGGCGGCTGCCTACCTGCTCTCGAACGCGACCGCGGCGACCTGGGCCGCGAACGGCTTCGTGCCCCTCGCCCCGATCCTCACCGACCGACCGGCGAGCCTCCCCGGCGCGCTCGCGGGCACCGCGCCCGACGGGGTCGCGCCGCTCCCGTCGTACCTCGCGGCGCTGCTCGCCTGAGGGCCGAACGACGATGGACCGCTCGTCCGCCCTCGGACGCGGGCTCGCCGCGGCCGCGTCGGCGTCGCTGGTCGGCCTCTTCGTCCTCCCCCTCGTCGCGCTGTTCGTCTACGCCGGGGGAAGCGGGCTCGGCGTCGCCGCCGGCGACCCGGGGTTCCGCACCGCGCTCGAGTTCACCCTCCTCGCCTCGGCGCTCGCGGTCGGCTCGGGGCTCCTGGTCGGCATCCCCCTCGGCTACGCGCTCGCCCGGTTCCGCTTCCCCGGCCGGCGGCTTCTCGAGTCCGTCGTGATGGTGCCGGTCGTCGTCCCCCACCTCGTGGTCGGGATCGGCCTCCTCCTCCTCTTCGCGCCGAACGGCCCGGTCGGGCACTTCGCCGGCGCGCTCGGGATCCCCGTCCTCGACGCGACCGCGGGCGTCGTCCTCGTCATGGTCTACGTCGGCGCGCCGTACATCGTCCTGACGAGCCAGCTCGCCTTCCGGGCGGTCGACGACGAGGTCCTCGAGGCGGCCCGCTCGCTCGGGGCGAGCCCGACCGAGGCGCTCGTCACGGTCACGCTCCCCTCCGCCGCGCGCGGGATCCTCACCGGGGCGCTCCTCATGTGGGCCCGGGGCGTCAGCGAGGTCGGCGGCTTTTTGATCCTCGCCTTCGCGGTCTCCCCGAGCCCCCCGTGGTCGGGCCCGACGACGAGCACGGCGTCCGTCTGGATCTACTCCTACTGGGGGATCGACCCGACGGCCGCGGTCGGCGCGTCGGCGCTCCTCGTCCTGGTCGCGCTCGCCATCTTCCTGGCCGTCCGCGGGTTCGACCGCTCCGGGCTCTCGGGCCTCGCCGGCCGGTGGTTGCCGTGAGCGCGCTCGAGATCGAGTCGCTCGTGATCGAGCGCGGCGACTTCACGCTCGGGCCCGTCTCGCTCGGCGTCGCGCTCGGGAGCGCGACCGTTCTCCTCGGGCCGAGCGGCGCGGGGAAGACGACGCTCCTGCGGGCCGTCGCCGGCTTCCTCTCGACCTCGGGCGGCACCGTGCGGCTCGCCGGGGAGTCGATCGGGTCGCTCCCGCCCGAGCGACGCGGCTTCGGCTTCGTCCCCGGGAACCTCGGTCTCTTCGCCGACCGCCGGGTCCGACAGAACGTCCGGTACCCGATCGGGCTTCGCGGCGGTCGGGACGTCGAGGGCCGGACGGCCCACTGGCTCGATCGGTTCGGCCTCACGGCGCTCGCCGACCGCTACCCGCGCGAGCTGAGCTCGGGCGAGCGCCAGCGGGTCGCGATGGCCCGCGCCCTCGCCTCCGACCCGAAGGCGCTCCTCTGGGACGAGCCGCTCGCGGCGCTCGACGTCGAGAGCCGCGACGAGCTCCTGCGCCTTCTCGCCGACCTCCTCGAGACCGAGCGGATCCCGCTCCTCCTGGTCACGCACGACCCCGCGACGGCTTTCGCGCTCGCCTCCCGCCTCGTCGTCCTCGAGGAGGGGTCGGTGCGGTTCGACGGGCCCCCCGAGGCGCTCGTGCGCGCGCCGCTCGACCGGTTCGTCGCGCGGTTCCTCGGCTACGCGAACCTGTTCGATGCCGAGGAGCTGTCGCGCGCCCCGCCGAGCGACCTCGTGCGCGCGCTCACCCTCGCGAGCGGACCGGCGGGCGTGGCGGTGCCGAACGACGCCCTCCGATTCACGTCCCGCCCGGGCGCGGGCGCGAACGCCCGCGTGCAGGCCGTTCGCTGGTCGTCCGCGGGATGGACGGTCGCGCTGCGGCACGGTCCGTTGATCCTCCACCGGACGGCCCCGGGCGAGGTGCCGAACGTTCGCGTCGGCGACGAGGTCGCGCTCTCGGTCGAGACCCCAGCGTTGAAGCCTCTCGTCGCTTCCTCGACCGAGGAGCCGCGATGACCGGGACTTGGCCGAGGTCGCTCACGTCGCTCGACGTCCGGCTGCTCGAGCGGCTTTCGGTGGAGCCGAACGTGGTGCGGGCCGCGCGCACGCTCGGGATCGGCCGCGACCGGGCCGTCTACCGCCTCGCGCGCCTCGCCCGCATCTTC
>JAJZGO010000155.1 GCA_021798415.1 Thermoplasmata archaeon
AGACAACGGCAGCGTCGACGTCGTAGCGGTGGATGGGCTCGAGGGTGACCTGGGCCGCGAGCTCCGGGGTGCGGGCGATCTCGAGGATCGGGTGGTCCCGCCGGAGCGCCCGGTAGCCGGGCAGGTGGCGCCCGGCCTGACGCATCAGCCATATCGGGACGGTGTCGGTCTCCTCGCCCCAGAGCGCCCGGGTCAGGCGGTCTCGGGTCACGACGAGTCCTCCCGGGAGGCCCGGAACGCCGCACGGAACGCGGGCGCCGCCCGTTCGACCTCGGCGGGTCCCGTCGCCATCGAGACGAACGCGGTCTCGAGCGCCGATGGAGGCAGGTAGATCCCGCGGTCGAGCGCGACGTGGAAGAACCTCGCGTAGCGGGAGCGGTCGGTCCTCTCGGCCTCCTCGACGTTCGTGATCGGTCCGGGCGCAAAGAAGAGCCCGAGCATCGAGCCGGCCCGCTGGACCGTGAACGGCTCCGCCCGGACCTCGGCGGCGGCCTCGACGAGCACGCGCTCGAGAAGCCGGGAGGTCTCCTCAAGCCTGCGGTAGCGCGAGGCCGTGAGCGCGGCGAGGGTGGCGATGCCGGCGGCCATCGCGACCGGGTTGCCGGCGAGCGTGCCGGCCTGGTAGACGGGACCGACCGGGGCGACGACCTCCATCACCGCCCGTCGGCCCCCGTAGGCCGCCACCGGCATCCCGCCCCCGATCACCTTGCCGAGCGTGACCAGGTCCGGGCGCAGTCCGAGCGTCTCGGCGACGGTCCCGCGGCGCAGACGGAAGCCCGTGATCACCTCGTCCGCGATGACGAGCGCTCCCGAGCGATGCGCGAGGTCCGAGAGAGCCGCGAGAAACCCGGGGAGCGGAGGGACGACGCCCATGTTGCCGGCGACCGGCTCGACCACGACCGCGGCGATCGACTCTCCCCACCGCTCGAAGAGCCGGCGGAGCGAGTCGGGGTCGTTGTACCGCGCGACCAGGGTCTCCCGCGTGATCGCGCGGGGGACCCCGGCGGAGTCCGGGAGCGACCCCGCGGCGACGCCCGAACCGGCCCGGGCGAGCAGGCCGTCCGAATGCCCGTGGTACCCGCCCGCGAACTTGACGATCTTCGAGCGGCCCGTGCGTCCGCGCGCCGCCCGGATCGCGCTCATCACCGCCTCGGTCCCCGAACTCACGAAGCGCAACCGTTCCAAGGTCGGGACCGCGTCCTTGAGCCGCTCGCCGAGCTCGTGCTCGAGAGCGCTCGGCGCCCCGAACGAGAGCCCCCGGGACGCGGTCCGGCGGACCGCTCCGACGACCGACCGGGGGGCGTTGCCGAGGAGGTTCGCTCCCCACGAGCCGACGAGGTCGAGGTAGCGTCGGCCGTCCTCGTCGACGAGATACGCCCCGCGGCCGCGCGCGAAGAAGACCGGGCTCCCGCCCACCGCGGCGAACGACCGGACCGGACTGTCGACCCCGCCGACGAGCGTTCGCGATGCCCTCCGGAAGAGGGCCCGGGACCGGGGGCCGACACCGCGGTTCACGGAAGGCCGTCCGCGAGGTCGAGCGCCCTCCGCGCTGAGGTCCGGACGCACGTGAAGATCGGGGTCTCGAGGGCCGTGTACCGGCTCGCCTCCGACGGCCGTAGGTCGTTCACGAGGTCGAGGAACTCGTCCGGGCGGTCGGCTTCGAACGCGAGGATGAATTCCATGTCGTCGAGACCGAACGAGTAGCCGGTGTGGATGTCGACGCGAGGGTACTTGTGGCCGATGCGAAAGTGCTCGCCCATGATGCGGCGGCGCTCCTCGAACGGAAGGCCGTACCACTCCCGCTTCTTCACGAACGGGTAGACGAAGAGGTACGGTCGATCGCCCGGGCGGCGCCGGGTGCCGCTGCCCTCGCCGCCGTGCGCGTGCCCCCCCAGGTACTCGGACTTTCGGGCCATCCCGAGGTAGGAGTAGGGGGTCGCGAGGAACGGCCCGAGCCCGGTCCCGAGGACGCGGGCGTGCAGCGTCTGGACCGGTTCGAGCGCCGGCGCGACCGACCAGACGAGGAAGTCGACCTCGGCCTTCAGCCCGACCAGCGAGTAGGTGCCCACGAGGACGTTCTCGGGGGGATGCTCGAGCACGTCGACGAGCGCGGCCTTTCCCGCCTCCCGCTCCGGGCGGGGGAGGCGCCGCCACTCCGGCTCCACGCGGTAGAAGGTGTACTTGACGACGTCCCGGGGCTCCTCCGTCCCGGGACCGTCCTCCGCGCCCCCTCCTCGGGAAGGGGTCGGTCCGGTCACCGGTCCTCCCGGAGCCAGCGGACCGCGTCGCGCGCGAAGTAGGTGACGATCAGGTCGGCGCCGGCTCGGCGGATCGCGACGAGCGTCTCGCGGGCGGCCCTCTCGAGGTCGACGATCCCGCGGGCGGCGGCGGCGTGGATCGTCGCGTACTCGCCGCTGACCTGGTACGCCGCGAGCGGGAGGTCGAAGCGCTCCCGCGCCCTCGCGAGCAGGTCGAGGCTCGTGAGGGCGGGCTTCACCATCAGGATGTCCGCCCCCTCGGCGGCGTCGAGCGCCATCTCCCGGAGGGCTTCGCGCGCGTTGCGGGGGTCCATCTGGTAGCCGGCGCGGTCTCCGAACTCGGGGGACGACCCCTCGATCTCCCGGAACGGTCCGTAGAAGGCCGAGGCGTGCTTGGTCGAGTACGCCAGGACGCCGGTCCCCTCGAAGCCCGCGTCGTCTAGGGCGTGCCGGATCGCACCGACCTGACCGTCCATCATGGCGCTCGGAGCCACGACGTCGGCGCCCGCGCGCGCGTGCGCGAGCGCGACGCGCTGAAGTCGTTCGACGGACGCGTCGTTCTCCACGTCACCGTCCTTCACGACCCCGCAGTGGCCGTGGGTCGTGTAGGCGCACAGGCAGACGTCGGTCGCCACGACCAGCTCGGGAGCCCCCTTCTTGAGCGCGCGGACCGCCTCGGGGACGAGGCCGGTGTCGGACCACGCGTCGCTTCCTTCGGCGTCCTTCGTGCGGGCGACCCCGAAGAGCAGGACGGAACGCACCCCCTCCGAGGCGAGGGAGCGGCCGAGGGCGCGGAGCCGCCCGAGCGGGTATCTCGCCACGCCCGGGCACGACGGGACCGGGGTCGGGCCTCCGTCGCCCGGCCGGACGAACAGCGGGAGCACCATTCGGTGGCTCTCGAGGTCGGTCTCGGCCACCCAATCCCGGAGGGCGGCGGTGCGGCGGAAACGTCGTGGCCGGACGACGGCCGAGGGTCGCGCGGACCGGCCACCCTGCTCGAAGCCTCGGGAGCTCATTCGACCCCCGCGTGGAGAAGCTGGCGCGTAAAGCCTTGTGCCGTGAGCGAGGGCGCGACGGAGATCCGGAAAAAGC
>JAJZGO010000156.1 GCA_021798415.1 Thermoplasmata archaeon
CCGGTCGACTCTACCAGATCTGTACCGAGCTGGCCGCGACGTCCGTCCCGGAGAACTGACCTCTCCGGAAACGGGGGCTAGGGTCGAAACCCCAAAAAGGGCGGTCGTGTCGGGAGGCTCCGTGGAGAAGGTCGACGTCATCGTGGTGGGAGCCGGTCTCGCCGGGTCCTCGGCAGCGTACTCGGCGGCCAAGGCGGGCGCGCAGGTCGTATTGGTCGAGCGGGGCGCTCGGCCCGGTTCGAAGAGCGTCTCGGGCGGGCTTCTCTACACGCACGCTCTCGCCCGGATGTTCCCGAAGTTCTGGGAAGAGGACCCGTCCCCTGTCGAGCGGGCGATCGCTCGCAACGTCCTCACTCTGCTCACGCCGACCCAGGCGACGTCCTTCGACTTCTACGACGCGGCGTTCGCGGCGCCACCGTTCAACTCGTTCAGCGTCCTGAGGGCGAAGCTCGACCCCTGGCTCGCCGCCAAGGCCGAGGCGGCGGGGGCGACGCCGGTCTACGGGTCCCGGGTCGACGGGCTCGTGACCGAGAGCGGGCGGGTCGTGGGGATACGGCTCGGGGACGAGGAGCTTCGGTCCGAGGTCGTCGTGCTGGCCGAGGGGTTCAACTCGCTCGCCGCCCGCCACGACGGACTCGAGCCGGACGCCCGGCCCGAGACCGTCGGGATCGGCGTGAAGCAGGTGATCGGGCTTCCGACGGGCGAGATCGAGCGTCGGTTCCAGTTGAAAGGCCGCGAAGGGTTCCAGATGACGGCGACCGGCCTGCCGTCCGGCGTCGAGGGGGGCGGGTTCCTCTACACGAACCAGGACTCGCTCTCGGTCGGGATGATCCTTAACCTCAAGTCGGTGGTCGAGCACCGGGTCGCGATGTACGAGGTCCTCGAGGAGTTCAAGCAGCACCCTCTGCTCGCGCGCTACCTCGAGGGCGGGACGCTCCTCGAGTACAGCGGATGCATCGTCAACGAGGGTGGACTGCCGGACGTGCCGCCGATGAGCGGCGGCGGCTACCTGCTCGCCGGCTCGTCGGCCCAGCTGTTCCTCAACAACGCCGTCACTCTCCGCGGCATGGACTTCGCCGTCGAATCCGGCCGGATCGCCGGCGAGGTCGCCGCCGAGGCCGCCCGAGCTCACGACGGCTCGGCAGCCTTCCTCGAGAGGTACCGCACGCGCCTCGCGTCGTCGTTCGTCCTCAAGCACCTCGCGACGCACCGGCACTATGCGAAGGTCTTCGCGAACCCCCGCCTCTACGGCCTCTACCCGGAGATGCTCGGCTCCCTTCTCCACCGGGCGTACTTCGTCGACGGCTCGGACCGGCCTCACCTGAGCGCCCTCCTGCGCTCGTCCCGCGCCGGCCGGGTCTCGAACCTGACCCTCGGCCGCGACCTGCTGAAGGCGATGCGCACCCTCTAGGCCGGGGGACGTCCGCGGGTGGCGGCGACCGACGGCGACGGGGCGGGCTCGGCGTCGCGACGGGCCCGTCCGAGCTCGGCGGAGCGCCGCGTGGCGGCCTCGACCGCGTCCATCAGCATCGCCTTGAGCCCGCTCCGTTCGAGGGAGTGGAGCGCGGTGATCGCGGTCCCGCCCGGGCTCGTGACGAGGTCCCGGAGCTTCGCGGGATGCTCGCCCGTCGTCCGGACCAACTGCGCGGCCCCGACGAGCGTCTGGATCGCGAGGCGCGTCGCGACCTCGCGGGAGAGGCCGACCTTGACGCCGGCGTCGGAGAGGCTCTCGAGGATCAGGAACAGGTAGAGCGGCCCGGTACCGCTCAGGCCGGTGACCGCGTCCATGAGCGATTCGTCGACCTCGACCACGACTCCGATCGCCTCGAGGACCTCGCGCGCCCGGCGCCGGTCGACCGCTCGCGCGGTCTTCGCGGCGCAGAAGGCGGTCGCGGAGGCCCGCACCGCCGCCGCGACGTTCGGCATCGCCCGGACGACCCCGACGCCCGCCGGGACCCGATCGGCCAGGTAATCGGTCGGGACGCCGGCGGCGATCGAAAGGAGCGTCGCGCCGGGGGCGAGCTCGGGGCCGATCTCCGCGAGCACGCCCGGCACGATCTGGGGCTTGACGGCCAGGACGATCGTCGACGCTCCGCGGACCGCCTCGGCGTTCGTCCGGGCGGCCCGAACGCCCACCTTCTCCGCCGCCGCGCGGACGCGGGAGGCGTCGCGCCCGCTGAGGACGACCCGCTGGCGGGCCCTGGGCAGGACCGCGGCCAGTCCGCGAGCGAGGGCGATGCCCATGTTCCCGGCCCCGACGATCGCGACGCCCTCCGCCCTCGGCCGCATCTCGGGGGAAGTCGCTTCGCTCCTACTTCTTCCCATCGGGTCGGTCGGCTCGGCGGTCCCGTTCCGGTGCGGCCACGAAAGTATATCCTACCTCGTTCCATCCATCCGGTGATGGGGCCGAGCCGAGCGGTCGGGTATCGTCTGAAGGTCGCTTTCCTCCTGCTCGGGGTCGTGGTCCTCGTGGTCGCGTGGCTTTCTCCCACCTCGTAGCCCGACATCGCTTCGCCCCGCAGCGCTCGCCCTCGCATCGCTCCGAGGAGTTCGCTTTCTAACTCGGGCACCGGCGTGCGCCGAACCGCACCCCTCCCCGAGGCGCGAGCACCGGGGCGGTCGCCTACCCTGCCGCGGTCCCGGGGTCGATCGCTCCGCCGCCGTGGGACCGTCCGCGGGGGGAGGCCGGGACGAACGGCCGCCGCCCGTTCAGGCGAGCGCCTTCGTGAGGGCGGGCACGATCTGATAGAGGTCCCCCGTGATCCGGTAGTCCGCCTGGGCGAAGATCGGGGCGTTCGGGTCCTTGTTGACCGCGACCACGACCTTCGAAGAACGCATCCCGACGAGGTGCTGGACGGCCCCCGAGACGCCGAGCGCGACGTAGAGCTTCGGACGGACCCGGTGGCCGGTGAGGCCGATCCAGTGGTCGTCCGAGAGCCACCCCGACTCCGCGGCGAGCGGGCGGGTGCAGCCGACCTCCGCCCCGAGCGCCTTCGCGAGCGCCTCGATGATCGCGAGGTCCTCCTTCTTCTTGAGGCCCCGCCCGATCGTGACGATCCGGTCGGCCTTCTCGATCTCGAGCTGTCCGCCCTCCTTCCGGCGGAGCTCCGAGCGCTCGGTCTTCGCCGGGGCCGCGGCGACGGGATGCGTGCGGCGGTCGACCGACGCCGCGGCCGGGGCCGACGGGGCGCCCGAGCCGGCCATGACCGCCACGACGGCGGGCCGGCGGACGATCCGCTCCACGGCCACCGCGTTCCCGCTCAGCGCTTCGCGGTCGACCCGTATCCCGTCCGGGTCGAGCCGCAGCGCGGTCACGCCGGTCGCGGCCGGCAGGTCGAGCGCACCG
>JAJZGO010000157.1 GCA_021798415.1 Thermoplasmata archaeon
CAGCGCGTGCCGGTACGCCTCCGCCCATTCGGCCGACGGGAACCGCATCGGGGGCCCGACCGCGTCCTCCGCCAAAAGGCTAACCGGCCGGGGCCCGGGACGACCGCCGGGGGTCGGCCGAGGGCTCGCACCTCAGGTCGGGTACTCGTAGAACCCGCGGCCGGTCTTCCGGCCGAGGTGCCCGGCGTCGACCAGTCGGCGGAGGAGCGGCGAGGGCCGGTACTTCGGGTCGCCGAACCCCCGGAAGAGCGTCTCGGCGACCTCGAGGGAGACGTCGAGCCCGATCATGTCGGCGAGCTCGAACGGGCCCATCGGCATCCCCGCGCCGGTCTTCATCGCGAGATCGATGTCCCGGGACGAAGCCAGGTTCTCGTCGAGCGCGAAGCACGCCTCGTTGAGGACGGGGATGAGCAGCCGGTTGACGACGAACGCCGGGGCTTCGCGGACCCGGATCGGTACGAGCGGGTAGCGGTGGTTGCGCAGGCCCTGGAGGAAATCGATCGTGTCCGTGACCACGTCCTCGCGCGTATCGACGCCACCCGCCACCTCGACGAGCGGGAGGGTGTAGGGAGGGTTGAAGAAGTGCGTTACGAGCGTCTCGCGGACGTGCTTCAAGCCGCGCGCGAGCCGGGTGATCGAGAGCGACGAGGTGTTCGACCCCACGACCGCGTGGTCCGGCAGGACCCGGTCGAGAGCCTCGAGGACGGGCCGCTTCACCTCGTCGCGCTCGAAGACCGCCTCGACCACGAGGTCGACGTCCGCGAACGACGCGTAGTCGGTCGTGCCGTGGACGCGCGCAACGACCTCGTCGCCGCGCTCGCGCGTCACCTTCGGGGCGAGGCGCGCCCGCGCCTTCGCGCGTTGCTCGTCGGAGAGCTCGCCGACGATCTCGCGGATCCGGGCGAGCTCATGGTCGGCGCGGCCCTCGTGGAAGGCGACGAGCTCGTCGACGATCCCCTTCACCCGGGCGAGGCCCTTCTCGACGAGCGGACCGTCCACGTCCTTCAGCACGACCTCGATCCCGTTGAACGCGAGCACCTCGGCGATCGCGGCCCCCATCGTCCCCGCACCGACCACTCCGGCCTTCGCGACCCGCATCGGCGTCCTCGGCCGCCGAGCACGGCCCGGATAATAACCTCGGAGGCGGCGCCTGCGCGACGGGCGCGACCGGTTCCGGATAAGCTTTAAGGCGTGGCCCGGGCTCGGTCGCCCTGCGCGGGGATGGCCCAGCCCGGTAAGGCGCTGGATTGCTAATCCAGTGGTGGTTTCACCTCGGGGGTTCAAAGGAGGCGCCGGGAGCTCCGGTCCTCGGAGATTCCCCCTCCCCGCGTTCGGGTCCGGGCGCCTCTTCCGCTCGGGCGCGGTAGATATCGCCCTCGAGCCGCACCCGGACGGCCGACCCGACGGCGGGGAGCTCGCCGTCCACGATCGCGAGGAGCCGGACCTCCTCCGCGACCTCGACGAGCGCGAGCCGGTGCGGGCTCTCCCAACCGGCCGCCGGATGGACGAGCTCCGTGGAGGCGAGCACCGTGCCGCCGGCGGCCACCGCGTACGGCTCCCGCTCGGTCGACCCGCACCTTGGGCACGGCGCGTCGGTGGGGAGGAAACGGGCCTGACAGGACGCGCAGCGGGAGATCTCGAGGGTCTCCGGCTCCGCGGTCACGCGCCCTCCCGACCGAGGATCGTCACGAAATTGTGGGACGCGAGCCCGCTCATCGCGTGCGCGAGACCGATCTTGGGGGCCCGGGCGACCGCGTGGCGACCGGCCTCTCCGCGGAGCTGGAGAGCGACCTCCCCGATCTCGGCGAGGCCCGACGCGGCGACCGGATGGCCGCGCCCCACGACGCCGCCGCTCGGGTTCACCGGCACGCGTCCGTCGCGTCGCACCCACCCTCGCTCGAACCACTCGGCCGCTTCGCCGGGGCCGCAGATCCCGAGGTCCTCGATGTGGAAGAGCGCGAACGGGGAGAAGGCGTCGTGCACTTCCACGACGTCGATCTCCTTGCGGGTGAGGCGCGCGGACTCGTACGCCCGCTGGGCGGCGACCCGCGTCGCCGCGAAGGAGGTGAGGTCGTCCCGGTCGACGATCCGCAGGGCCTCGAACCCTTGGCCCAGCCCGAGGACGGTGGCGGGTCCCTTGCCTCGCTCGAGCACGAGGGCGGTCGCCCCGTCCGAGATCGGCGAGCAGTGCAGGAGGCGGAGCGGGAGCGCGACCGGCCGGCTCGTCGCCACCTCGGAGGCGCTGACGGCCTTCTGGAACTGGGCGTTCGGGTTGTCGACCGCCATCGCCCGGGCGTGGACCGACGCGAGGTCGCAGACGTCCGTCGTCCGGTGGTAGCGTTCGAGGTACCGCTGGGTGATGAGCGCCGCGAGCGCCGGCATCGTCGCCCCGACCGCGACCTCGCTCGCGTGCAGCGAGGCGGCGAGCTCCTTCGTGATGATCGCGGTCGAGCGGTCGGTCATCTTCTCGGCCCCGACCACGAGGGCCCGCTCGAAGCGGCCCGACTCGAGGGCGAGCACGGCCGCGTGGAACGCCATGCCGCCGGTCCCGCTCGCGGAGTCGACCCGGAACCCGGACGCCGACTCGAGGCTCAGGTGGCTCGCGAGGCGCGGAAGGAACGCTTCCGCCCCGTAGGGGCCGTGCGCGAGCATCGTTCCCCCGACGAGAAGGTCGACCGGTTTGCGGCCGACCCCCTCGAGCGCTCGCCGCGCGGCTTCCGCCGCGAGGTCGAAGAGGCCTTCCGGGCGCTTGCCGTACCGGCCCATCCCCACGGACGCGATGTGGACGCTCACGCGCTCGGGCCCTCCGGCCGCTCGAGCAGGAACCGGGTCCGCGCGAGGAACTTCGAGAGCGGGACCCCTTCCTCCCATCGGAGGATGCCGTTCCCCTCCCGGGTCGCCCCGACGGCCGGCAGCCGTCGGCAGACGAGCCCGAGCACGCCCGACGACGATCCCGCGTTCGCGACGTAGAAACGCCAGGCCTCCTCGCCGCGCAGGCCGAGACGTCGGTACGCGTAGAGGACCGTGAGACCCGCGCGGCCGACCGCCTTGCGGTGGGCCTCGAGCTGGAGGTTCGCGCGTCCGCTCGCGGCCGTGAACCGGATCACCGGCTCGGCCGACGCCTTGACCTCGATCGGGAACGCGAGCTCCCGCCGGAGCGCGACCAGGTCGAGGCCCAGCGAGCCGGCCCCCCGGATCACGAGGAACGGCTCGTCGATGACCCGCTCAAACTCGGACCGGTCGGGCGGAGGCAGGGAGCGGGCGTAGGAACGGACGGCGGCGGACTTGCCCTCGAGCAGGTAGCGGAGCTCCCGCTCGTACCCGGAGAAGCTGTGG
>JAJZGO010000003.1 GCA_021798415.1 Thermoplasmata archaeon
ACCCGTCGTCCTGGTGGATGCGCGACGGGAACTCGACGGCCCTCGCGGCGGTCTGGACCGGGCTCCCTCCCGGGTGCGAGAACATCCCCCTCTGGTACCGCTGGTCGGACCCGCCGGGACCCGGGGCGGGAACCCTCGCGTCGTCCGACCAGAACTCGACCGTCTTCACCGCGGCTTCCCTCGACCCCGGAACGTCGGAGGTCCGTGTGGAGGCCGCGACGGTCGTGCGTTGCGGCGCCGACGAGACGGTCGTCGACGCGACCGCCGGCTCGAACGTCACGGTCGTGGCGCCTCTCGCCCTCGACCGGCTCACGGTCACGCCGGACCCGGTACCCGCGGGCGCCGTGGCCAACCTCTCGGGGGTCCTGGTCGGAGGCGCTCCCCCGTACCGGCTCGAGGTCGCCTGGGGTGACGGGGCGGTCTCGTTCGCGAACGTGAGCGCTACCGGCGCGTTCTCGTTGGGTCACGGATTCCCGGCCGGCGACTTCGGACCCACCGTCGTGGCGACCGATGCGTCCGGTCAGCGCGCGAACGCGTCGACCGACGAACCGCTCTACTCGAGCGGGGGGCTCGCGGTCGGGATCCGCCCCTCCACGACGGTCGCCGAGGTCGGAGTACCGGTCGGGTTCGCGGGCGTGGTCATCGACCCTCCGACGGCGTACGGCTCCGCATCGCTCTGCACCGGACCGGGAGGCGGCGTCGCCCGCCGGCCCCCGGCGGACGCGACCGCCGAGAATTTCAGCTGCACGTTCGCGAACCCGGGGACGGCGCAGGTCGAGTTCGAGGTCGTGCCGGTCTCTTCGCAGGTCCCCCCGGCCTCGGCCGAGCTCTCCGAACCGGTCGAGCCACAGCTCGGGCTCGAGGTCGTGACCCCGCCGGCGAGCGCGGAAGCGGGACGCGTCGCGGGCGTGAGCGCGACCGTCACGGGCGGAGTGCCCCCGTTCGCGATCTCCTGGCAGCTCTCGGGGACGGCGAACCTCTCGTCGACCACGCTCGCCACCGACGGGACCGTCGAACTCCCGATCCTCGCGGGCCGTCCCGGCAGCTACGTCGCGACCGTGACGGTCGTCGACGGAGTCGGCGAGGTGGCGGCGAACTCTTCCTCGACCCTCGAGGTCGCGCCGCGACTCTTCGCGTCGGCGGCGGTGGGTCGTACCGTCACGCCGAACGGAACGGCGGTCGAGGTGGCGGGCACGGTCACCGCGGGCGACGGTCCGTACCTCTGGGCGGTCGTTCCCTCGCTCGTCCCGGCGTTCGGGAGCCCGCAGAACGGCTCGCTCGTCACCGCCGCCGGCTTCGACTGGAACGGGACGTTCTCCGAGGAGGGGAACGTATCGGTGACGGTCGCGGTCGTGGACCAGGACGGGGCGGGCTGGTGGGCCGCCCTCCCCACGCCGCTCGTTTCCCCCCTCCGCGTGGACGGCGGCCTGAACGCGAGCCGCGACGGGAACTCGACACTCCTTCGGCTCGGACTCACGATCGAGGGCGGCCTCCCGCCGTTCGTCGTCGAGGCGAACGCGACGCGGGGCGTCGAGGGGAACCTCTCGGCCCCCTCGGACGGGTCGTTCTCCTACTCGTGGGTCGTCAACGGCACCGGCGCGTTCGGCCTGACGGTCGCCGTCCTCGATCGGCTGGGGGCCCGGGCGACGGTGAACCTGAGCGCTTCGACGCCCGCGTCCTCGCCTCCACCGTCCTCGCCGCCGCCGTCGGCCCCGCCGCCCGGGTCCGCGCCCCCTCTTCCCTCGACCGCCCCCCCGGTGCTCGACGTCACGGTCGGCACGACGCTCGCGGTGGCCCTCGCGCTGGGAGCGGCGGGCGTGTGGACCCGTTGGCGGCGCCGGGACCGTTCCCCCCAGGGACCCGCGCCCGAGCCCGACGCGGTCGCGGTGCTGCGGGGGATCATCGAGCCGGCCGACGGCGTCGACCGGTCGACCGTCGAGCTCCTCGCCGAGGAGGAGGGGGTCCCGCTCGCCCGGGCGCGCTCCACGCTCGACCGCCTCGTCGCCGAGGGGACGGTCCGCTCCGAGACCGGGGCGGACGGGGAGGAGGTGCTCGCGTGGTCGACGCGCGCGTGACCCGCTCCTTTCGGAGGCGGCGCACCCCCGCCGGCCTCGGGGCCGCGCTGCTCGTCGCCCTCCTCGTGGCCCTCGCGCTCCTTCCGGCCTTTGCCGCGGCGAAACCGTCCGCGAACACGGCCCCCCCACCGTCGGGCTCGGCGGCCTCTCCCGCGGTCGGGAACTTCACCGCCGCGGTCAATCGGCTGGTCGAGCTCGTGGGCCTCGCCGGGAGCGGACTCCTCGCGCTCGTCTGGGCCCGCGTCGCCCTGAGCTGGTTCTCGAACGACATCACGAAGAAGGTCCAGGCCAAGGACCGGGCGAGGGACGCGCTGGTCGGCACCCTCCTCTTCACCGCGGCGATCACGGGCCTGTTCTGGGGCCTCGCGCACTGGGTCCTGACGGGCGTGTAGGAGCGTACGGCGGGATGCTCGGCCTCAGCCTCGGCGACCTCATCCGCGCGATCCTGTTCCTCTTCTTTGCGAACCTGACCGCGCTCGTCGCGGCGGTGACGGGGCCGACGTACGACCACCTCCTCGTCCCCGAGCTCGGGACGGGGGCGCTCTACCCATCGCTCGCCGCGGGCGCTTCGGACCCGACGAACTTCCTCGCCTCGGCCGCCCGGTTCTCGACCTTCACGATCGCGAACGTGGTCGACCCGGCCATCACCCTGGTCGCCCTCGGGGTCGCGGTCTCCTACCTCGCCAAACCGTTGGTCGCCCGCTGGGCGGCCACGCTCGACGGGCTCCTTCCGCGCCTCGTCCTCGCGGTCGTCGCCGCGAACTTCACGGTGCCGATCGCGGGGGCGATCCTCGGCCTCGGGGGCGCCCTCTATCCGGTCTTCACCGGCTGGGACGGCGGGGCCTGGCAGCAGTGGGTCCACTTGGCCGGGTGGGGGGAGTACAGCTTCTCCTGGGACAACGGGGTGGTCGCGTTCGTCCTCGCGATCGTGCAGTTCGCCGTCGTCTTCGCGCTCGTGCTCGCGGTCGGGGTCCGGGACGCCGTCCTCGCCGTCCTCCTCGTCCTTTTGCCGCTCGTCAGCCTCCTATGGCCGATCCGCCCGCTCGCACCGCTCGCGCGGCGTGCGTGGCTCCTCTTCGTGGAGCTCGTCTTCCTTCCCTGCGTCCTCGTCGTCCCGCTCGAGCTCGCGGTCGGCAGCCCGAACCCGGTGATGCTCGTCGCGTTCCTCGGCACCGCCGTCGCCTCCCCCTACTTCCTCTCCCTCGCCGGCACCCAGCTCGTCGCGTTCGGCTTCCCCGGCAGCGGCAGCACGATCCACCCCGGCGTGCAGCGAGGCTGGGGGGCCGCGTCGTCCGCTGCGGTCGGGCCCGCGAAGCCGGCGGCGGCGAGCGCCGCTCGGTCGAGCCCGACCATCGGGCGGGCGTTCGCCGGGGCGACCCGGGCGGCGGGGAGCGCGGCGGTGCCCGTCGCGGCGCCCCTCGCGGCCGTCGAGCTCGTCGGCCACGGGGCCCTCCACCTCGTGCGGCACCTGTCGCACCGGGCGGGCGGGTCTGGAGCGCCTCCCGGCCGCTTCGACCCGGGCCCCCGCGGAGGGGCGAAATGAGATGCCGACCGAGGCACCCCGGGTGGCGTTCCCCGAACGGACGGACCGCCGCCTGCGCCTCGGGCCGTTCCCCTCGGCCCGCGACGCGCTCAAGTTCCTCGCGTACGCCGCCGTCGGGGCGGTCCTCGCCCCGGCGCTCGGCCCGGGCGTCGCGCTGCCCCTGGTCGCCGCCGGCTTCGGACTCGCCGTGTGGCGTCCGGACGGCCAGGCGGTCGACGAGCGGGCGCTCTCGTTCGCGCGGTGGAGGTTCCGGTCCGTCCGTCGGGAGGCCGTCGTGAGCGACGGCCCCCTCTCCCCTCTATTGCGGAACGGCTTCTTCCGCGTCGGCCCGTCACGCTTCGCGATCGTCCTCCGATCGGGGGGCACGCCGGTCGCGTACCTTCCCCCGGGCGACCTCGCCCATCGGTTCGAGCTGTACCGGGAGCTCCTTCGCGCGACCGAGGGCCCCGTCGCCCTCTACGTGACGTCGGTCCCGCTCCGCGCGACACCGTTCGTTCCGGTGCGATCGGATTCGACCGGACCCGACCGGGAGGCCCGCGCGGGGTACGGAGAGCTCGTGGAGCTCCTGTGCCGCCGGCGCTCGGGCCGGAGGGTCTACCTCGCGGTCGCCGCCTCCGTCACCGGTACCGAAGCGGTCGTTTCCCTCGAAGCGGAGGCGGCCCGCCTCATCGACCGCCTCGCCGCCTTCGGGCTGCGGGCGGTCCGCCTCAAGGACCGCGAGCTCGCCGACGCCGGCCGACGGTTCGGTTGGCCGATCCCGCCCGGAGGCCCATGACCGCGACGGAGCCACCGGGCCCTCCGGCCGAGTTCGAGGCGTTCGGTGCTGCGGTCGGGAGCGCGGTCGTCGCGGGCGGGCTCTCGATCGTCGCACCGTTCCTGAGCGCCCTCACCGCCGCGCTCGCGGCCCTCGCGGTCGCCGGATGGTTCTCCCGCCTGCACGAGAGCGGGTCCGCGCGGCGGGAGGTCGTCCGGTCCGACCGGCTGGCCGCCGCCGCCCTCGTCGGCGCCGCGGTCGTCGTCTTCCTCGTCCCGGTTCCGGAGCTCGAGAACCTCAAGGCGCTCCTCCTCGGCCTCTCGTTCGTCCCGTTGTGGCTCGTCGAGCGACGCGGCCCGGGGACACCGCGGCCGGTCGGGAGGGTCGGATGAACCCGGCCGCCCGGACCCGGACGAAGGTCGAGGGGGCGACCTGGGAGCGCGTCGGTCGACACTACCGCGCCCCGCTCCTCGTCCGCCAGTTCCCCACCGAGGTGCCGTTCGGATTCCTCGGTCGGGTCCTGCCCGCGACCGAGCCGGCCGACCTCGTGCTCGAGGCCCACCGGATCCCGCCGGCGCGGGCCCTCGCTCTTCTCGAGGCGGCCCGGGCGGTCGCGGCCGCGGAGCTCTCGGGCGGAGGGGCGAACGGCGACACGGCGGAGCTCGAGGCCGAGCAGGAGAGCGCGGAAGAGCTCGGCAGCGCCATCGCCCGGAGGGCGCAGGAGCTCTGGAAGGTCGGTCTCTGCCTGGTGGCCCGGGGTCCGTCGCGCCCCCGCGTCGAGGCCGCGCGGACCCGGCTCGTCGAGCGGCTCGCGACGCTCGGGTTCCGGACTCGCGTGCCCCGGTACGAGGTCGCGTCGGCGCTCGCGCCGGCCGACTTCGGGGTCACGAACGGCCGGCCGGGAGGGTACTGGCAGACGTTGCCGAGCGACGGGCTCGCCGCCCTCTTCCCGTTCGGGGACGAGAGCGTTCTCGAGCCGGCGGGGGTCCTGGTGGGTCTCGCGCTCGCCGACGCGAGCCCGGTCTTCCTCGACCGGTGGTCGCACTCGAGCCATTCGTGGGGGATCTTCGGCTCGACCGGTGCCGGCAAGTCGTTCGCCGCGGCGCTGATCGCGTTGCGGACGCGGTGGCTACGCCCCGAGGTCGACCTGATCGTCCTCGACCCGCTCGGGGAGTACGGATCGCTCGTCCGCGCCCTCGGCGGCTCGGTCGTTCGGCTCGCCGACGGCGAGCGCGGCCGGCTGAACCCGCTCGACCCCGTGACGACGGGCGGGGACCGGCGGGAGAAGGCCGCGCGCGTCGGCGCGATGCTGCGAGCGCTCTTTCCGAGCCTTCGCGACGAAGAGGCCGCCGCGCTCGACACGGCCGTCTCCCGGCTCTACGACCGTGGTCCCGAGGTCCCGACGTTCGACGATCTGATGGCGAGCGTCACCCTCGGCCGGGAGGCGAGCGACCGGCTCGCGACCCTTCTCGAAGTGTTCCGCTCCGGGTCGCTCTCGGGCGCCAACGGCCCGACGACCCTCCGCCTCGACGCGGGGCCGGTCTCGGTCGACTTTCGGGGCGTCGCCGAGGACCAGCTCCCGTTCCATCTCGCGTACGTGCTCGACTGGGCGTACGGGAGGCTGCGCGAGCGGCCCGGACCGAAGCTCCTCCTGGTCGACGAGGCGCACCTCCTCGTACGACACGCGGCGACCGCCGGGTTCCTCGACCGCGTCGTCCGCCACATCCGCCACTACAACGCCGGCGTGCTCGTCCTGAGCCAGAACCCGGACGACTTCCTCGAGCACGCGAGCGGACGATCGACCCTGCGCAACCTCTACGCGACCGCGCTCCTCCGCCTTCGGGAGGTGTCGCCCGGTACCCGAGAGTTCTTCGGACTCACCGACGCCGAGGCGGAGTGGCTTCCGAAGGCCCGTCTGCCGCGTGAGGCGGGGTATTCGGAATCTCTCTGGCGGATCGGGGACCTCCACCTTCCGCTGGCGCTCGTTGCCTCGACGCCCGAGTACGAGTTCCTCAACCGGGCGCTCGGCCCGGAGCCCCCGGCGCCGCCGTGAGCGGCTGCCCGTCGAAAGCGAGGTTTATAGGCCGGTACTGGGCCGGGTCCGGCCGTGGGCGGCGAGGCGACGATCGAAGGGCCCGCCCGTCGTCGGACGAGCTGGAGCCTGAAGGCGATCGTCGAGGATGTCGCGGGCCGCCCGATCGGCGAGCTCCAGGACCCGGCCCGTCCGGTCCATCCGTACCTCGAAGGCAAGATCGCGAAGCTTCCTCCTCGCCCCGCAATCGCGCCCGCGGATGGCGACGAGTACGACCCGATCGACCACGTCTACCCGCCGCTCGTCGGGCCGACCGGACGTCGCTACCACGGCCCCGACCACGAGCATCACCAGGAGACGATCGAGCGCCACCGCCTCCTCACGGACGCGGCCGGCAACCCGCTACGCCGACCCGGACCGTCGCACCGGCCCGAGCGGCTCTACCTGCACTACCTCCTCCTCCACCTCGACCGGCTCGGCGACACGGGGCTCCGCTACCTCCGGGCGGCGATCGACGAGGAGCTCAACCACCGGGAGACCCCGCCCCCGACCCCGGAGCCGACGGCGCTGGCGGCCAAAGCCCCCGAGCCCGAGCCCTCCGGGTGAGCTCGTCATAGACGACCGGGTCCCACTCGACGCCGACCGCGTTCCGTCCCGAGGCGACCGCGGCCCACAGCGTCGTCCCGGTCCCCGCGAACGGGTCGAGCACGGTGTCGCCGACGACGGAGAACATCCGCACCAAGCGCTCCGCGATCGCCGACGGGAACGCGCCCGTCCGCCGCTCCCGCGGGCCCTGGGGAGCCCCCCGGACGTCGCTCCAGACCTGGCTGAACCACGCGTCGCGCTCCGCCCGGGCGAGGCGGCTCGCGAGCCGGCGGGGGTCGTGCGGCGCGAACCGGCGCAGGCCTCCCTTGCGGAAGAGGAGGAGGAACTCGCAGTCGAGGGTGACGTAGGCGTTCGGCGGCAGGAACCCCGACCCGAGGAAGGCGTTCGGCCGGTTCGTCGGCTTCTTCCAGAGGACGTACGGGAGCGGCGTGAACCCCGCCCGGGCCGCGCTCTCGAGCACCGCGGCGTGGTTCGGCCAGAGCCGAAAGCCCCCCGCGTCCGAGCGCAGGGCGTCGCCGACGTTCACCGCGAGGATCCCGCCGGCCACGAGCGTGCGATGACACTCCCGCCACGCCTCTCCGAGGACCGAGTGCATCTGCGCGTACTCGGTCGCGCCGAGCGCGGCGAAGAGGCCGTCCCACTGCGGGATCATCGGGTACGGCGGCGAAGTGACGACGAGGTGGACCGACCCGGCGGCGAGCGCCGCGACGTCCCGAGCGTCACCACGGAGGAGCCGGACCGTCGGGGGCGGGGAGGGGGACACCGGCGCCGAGCACCCATCGACAGTTAATACGGCCGCCACCTCGACGGTTCGATGCGCCTCGAGCGTCCGGTCCTCCAGGTGGCCCTCGACTTCGAGAACCTCTCCCGGGCGATGCTCGCCGCGCGGGAGGCGGTCGACGGCGGCGCCGACTGGGTCGAGGCCGGGACCCCGCTCATCAAGAGCGAGGGACTGAACGCTGTCCGCGAGCTCAAGAAGGCGTTCCCCGACCACCGCGTCGTCGCCGACATGAAGGTGATGGACACCGGCGCGTTCGAGGTCGAGATCGCCGCGAAGTCGGGCGCCGACCTCGTCACGGTCCTCGGCGCCGCCGACGACGACACGATCGCGGAGGCGGTGCGCGGTGGCGAGCTCTACGGCGCCGAGGTCGTCGTCGACCTGCTCGGCGTCCCGGACCCCGTCGCGCGGGCAAAGCGGGCCGCCGAGCTCGGTGCCGGCGCCGTCTGCTTCCACATCGGCATCGACATGCAGATGCAGGGGAAGACGCCGTTCGCGGTGCTGGGCGAGCTCGCGAAGGCGTCGCCGATCCCGGTCGCGGTCGCGGGCGGCCTCAACAGCGAGACGGTCGCCGAAGCGGTCCGGGCGGGCGCCCAGATCCTGATCGTCGGCGGCGCGATCACGAAGAGCCCCCGGATGGCCGAGGCGACGCGACGGATCCGGGAGGCGATCGCGACCCAGACGGAGGTCGCGACCGAGCTCTTCCGCCGCTACTCGGGCGACGAGGTGCGCACGGCGTTCCTCAAGGTCTCGAGCCCGAACGTGACCGACGCGATGCAACGCCAGGGGGCGATGCACGGGATCGTCCCCCGCCTGCGCGACCGATCGGTGCGGGTCGCCGGACCCGCGGTCACGGTCGTGACGCGGGACGGCGACTGGGCGAAGCCCGTCGAAGCGATCGACCGGGCGGGGCCGGGCGACGTGATCGTCATCGACGTCGGAGGGGGTCCCACGGCCGTCTGGGGGGAGCTCGCGAGCTGGAGCGCGCACGGCCGCAAGGTCGCCGCGGTCGTCATCGACGGCGCGATCCGCGACCTCGACGCGATACTCGACCTCGGCTTCCCCGCGTTCAGCCGGTCGGTGAGCTCCGACGCCGGCGAGCCGAAGGGCCACGGCGAGATCGGGGTCGAGGTGACGGTCGGGGGCCAGCGCGTTCGTCCGGGCGATTGGATCGTCGGCGACGCGAGCGGGCTCGTGGTCGTGCCCCGGGAGCGGGCGCAGGAGGTCGCGAACCGGGCGCTCGACGTCCTCGAGCACGAGAACCGTGTCCGCGAGGAGATCCAGCGGGGCTCCACCCTGAGCGCCGTCCAGAAGCTCGAACGCTGGGAGCGGGTCGGCTAGCCCGCGGTCGCGAACGCCCGGGCGGCGGGGCCGAGACCGAGCGCCGCGGAGGGGGAGGGCCTCCTGCTCCTCGTCGGCGGCCGCAGCGTGCGCGCTCCCCGATCGTGGCGGAGACGCCCGTTCCCGGTCCCACCGGGCAAGGAGCGAGCGGCTAGAGCCCTCGCCCGGCCCCTGCCGAGGGGGGCCCGGGCTCGATGTCCCGGAGGACCCGGCTCCGCTGCCAGAGACCCGAGCGGATCGAGTCGAGATAACGGACCTGGTGGCGGGTCGGTCCCCGCCAAAAGACCGTCCACGGAAACGGATACTCCACCTCGTAGAGCACGAGCGGCTCGGGGTCGGCGAGCGGGAGCGTGAGCCGTTCCCGGCCCCGGAGCGCGCCTTCGAGCCGAGCGAGCGGTAGCCGTCCGGCGTCGTGTTGGCGCAGCGCCGCGACGATCTTCCGGACCATGCCCCAGACGAACGACGGGGCGCGGACCTCGATCTGCAGGCCGCCGTCCACGGGATCGACGGTGACGGCGTCGACGTCCCGCCAGACCGGCGCGCCGGCGCCAAGGCCCCGTCCGAACGAACGGACGTCGACCGTACCGACAAAACGACGGGCCGCCTCCCGCCACCGCGCGAGGTCCGGCGCCGTCGCCGCCTCGTGATAGCGGTAGACCCGGCGGACCGCGGAACGCACCCGCGCGTCGTCCGCGAGCGGAACGGCCGCGGTGAAGAAGAGCTCGGGCGAGAGGCCGTTCAGCGACCTCAGGAGGTTCGGGCCCGAAAGGTCGGAACGCAGCGCGAGCGCGTTCGCCCGCGCGCTCACGCCCCGGTCCGTCCGGCTCGCGACCTCGAGACAGGCGTCGGCCTCCGACTCCGCGATCCCCCAGCGCACGAGCCCGCGGCGGATCTCGCCTTCGACCGTGCGACGTCCGGGCTGGCGGGCCCACCCCCAGAACGAGCGGCCGTCGTAGCCGAACCGAACGAGCCAGCGCGCCGTGTCCGGCCGGACCGGCGGGGCGACTAAGCCTCTCCCGTCCGTCGGACCTGCGCCCGAAATGCGTGAGAAACCGTCACAGATATGTATCTATTGTCATGTATACAGTCTAAAGTCACTTTCTATATATCTCTTACAGGGCTCGGACGGACGGTGACGGCGACCGGGAACCGGGAGGACCGAGGACCTCCTCGGGTCGGCGGTGGAGAGATCCACGGAACCGAGCGAGGCCAACGAATGAGACGGATCGACCACCCAGAGACCGGACCCACGGCCGACCCTCGACGCCCGCGAGCGGGCGCCTCGGGGCGCCCGTCCCGCACGTCACCGCACGGAGGAACCTAGTGCCATGAGCGGAACCGCCCAGAGCCCACCGACGACGAACGACAGCCTCACGGGGTCGCTTCCCCGCACGTCCCGGCGACGGACGCTATCGGCCGGAGCGGCCGTGGCGGTCGCGATCGTCCTCTTGATCGTCGGGATCGGCGCGGGGTACGCCCTCGGGAAGTACGCCGGGGGGTCCTCGACTACCTCTCCCTCGGGAGGCTGCGCGACCACGATCTCCGAGACGGGGTCGAGCCTGATCTACCCCTACCTCCAGATCCTCTCGCCGAACTTCACGGCCCAGAATCCCGGTATCTGCCTCTCTCCGGCGTCCACCGGTAGCGGTACCGGTATCAGCTCGGCCGAGTCGGGCGTTGTCGACATCGGCGGCACCGACGCCTACCTCTTGCCGGCGACCGCGGCCCAGTACAACCTGATCAACGTCCCGATCGCGATCTCGTCGCAGCTCGTCGTCTACAACCTCCCCGGTATCTCCCAGCACCTGAACTTCAACGGCACGGTGCTCTCGATGATCTACCAGGGCGCGATCACGACCTGGAACAACCCCCTCATCCAGGCCGCGAACCCGGGCGTCAGCCTCCCCTCCAACACGATCGTCCCGATCCACCGGTCGGACGGGAGCGGGGACACCTTCATGTGGTCGTCGCTCTGCTACCTGTCCTGGGCCGGCTGGAAGCAGGGGTACGGGACGACGATCTCGTGGCCGGTGGGACCCGGAGCGACGGGCAACGCGGGCATGGTCACGACGTTGGGGAACACCCAGTACGGCATCGCCTACATCGGGATCAGCTACCTGACGCAGATCAAGGCGACCCCGGGACTCCAGTACGCGGCGGTCGGGGACCAGAACGCGAACTTCAACGGGACCGTGAGCTCGGGCGGGGCGGGAGCGGCGAACTACATCATGCCGACCCCGACCAACATCAGCCAGGACGCGAACCTGGCGCTCCAGAACCTGCAGCCCCCGAGCGTGGCGATCAGCCTCATCCTCGGTGGGGTGCCCGGTGCGACGAACCTCGTGCTCGGCCATGGGGGGACGAACGCGACCTCCGCCGACCCGACGCCGTACCCGGACACCAACCTCGAGTACACGCTGATCTCCACGCACCCGGCGAGCACCTCCCACCAGAAGTGGGTCGTGGCGTTCCTCGAGTGGGCGCTCACGTACGGGGGGACGTACGCCTCGAAGGCGAACTTCCTGCCGCTGACCGCCACGGTGATCGGGTACGACATGCTGGCGCTCAACGCGGTACCGGTGAGCGCCTAGACGGATCCGAGGTGCGACGTGGGAAGTGCCGGAGTCCAACCTCTTCCGGAGCCCGCGGGCGGGGAGCCCGCGGTCCCTCCGTCTTCCTCGGCCTCGGATCGCTCGGGGCCGAGCCTCTGGGCGTGGGTCGGTAGCCCGCTCGCGCTGATCCCCCTCGTGCTCGTCGCGGCGGTCGCGACCGTCCTCGTCGTCGCGAGCGGCCTCCACAACTTCGGAGGGACGTTCTGGGGGATCCTCTACAACTTCGTGCCGGGCGATCCCGGAGGGTCGAGCTGGGGGATCGGTGCGTACGTGGTCGGCACCGCGCTCACCGCCGGGCTCGCGCTCCTCCTCGCCACCGCGCTGAGCCTCGCCCTCTCGATCTCGATCGTCGTCTACCTGCCCACGGTCGCGAGCCGCATCCTCGCGATCCTGACGAACCTCCTCGCCGGCATCCCGAGCGTCGTGTATGGGATCTGGGGGTTCGTGATCCTCGCCCCCTTCTTCGGCCTCACCCTCGAGCCCTCGATGCGCGATGCGATCGGTTGGCTCCCCGGCTTCGGCGGACCCGCCTCCGCGATCGGGTCGTGGGGGATCCTGCTGGCCGTCTTCCTCCTCACGATCATGATCATCCCGTTGACGACGGCGCTGATGAGGGAGGCCCTTCGCAGCGTTCCGCACGACCTCGTCGAGGCCGGCCTCGCCCTCGGCGCGACCCGCTGGGAGGTCGCCCGCCGGGTCCGCATGCGCTCGGCCCGCCTCGGGATCTGGAGCGCCATCCTCCTCGGGTTCGGTCGGGCCGTCGGGGAGAGCGTCGCGGTCGCGATGGTGATCGGAGCCGTCCCGAGGCTCCCCGAGAGCCTCTACTCGCCGTCCACGAGCCTCGCGTCGTTCATCTTCTACCAGCTCGACAGCGCCTTCTACTACCCCGACCTTCTCAAGTTCCTCGTCGAGGTCGCGCTCGTCCTGCTCCTCATCTCGCTGGCCGCGAACGTCCTCGCCCAGCGGCTCACGCGCACGGAGATCGCGACGGCGACGACCGTGGGGGCCGCGGGAGGATTGGAGACCCAATGACCGGCCCGGCCGGGGCCGGGGGCCCCGCGCTCGCACCGCGGAACGAGCTCGTCGATAGTTCCGGACGGCTCCGACGGCGCCTTTTGTTCGACCGGGCGATCGGCTGGGCGCTCCCGCTCGCGTTCGTCGCGGTCCTCTTCCCGCTGTTCGACATGCTCTACTGGATCTCGACGAGGGCCCTCCCGACGTTCACGTGGGCGACCTTGACCGAGAACCAGGTGGGCACCGGTGGGGGGCTCTACCCGATGATCCTCGGAACGCTCGTCCTCATCGCTCTCGGGACCGCCCTCTCGACCGGGATCGGCCTCGTGGCGGGTTTCTACACGAGCGAGTATGCCCCCGCCCCGGTGGCCCGGGTCGCCCGGATCGCCGGGAACCTCCTCGCGGGCGTGCCCGCGATCGTGCTCGGGTACTTCGGCTACTTCCTCCTCGTGCTGTACACCCACTGGGGGTTCACGGCCCTCGCCGGCGGGATCACGCTCGGGATCTTCATGACCCCGTACGTCTACCGCACGGCCGACGTCGCGCTCAGCAACGTGCCGCCGTCCCAGCGCGAGGCGGCGCTCGCGATGGGGAGCCGACGGGACCAGTACCTCGTTCGCATCGCTTTCCCGATCGCGCTCCCGACCATCCTGACCGGGATCTTCTTTGCCATGGCGCTCGGTCTCGGGGAGGCCGCCCCGATCCTCTTCACCGCCGGCTTCAGCTCGACCCCGATCACGAGCCTGATGCAGCCGACCGGCTTCCTCTCGGGCGCCGTCTGGCTGTTCTACGACTTCCCGTCGACCTACGGGTCGTTCCTCGGCCTCGCGTTCCAGGCGGCGTTCCTGTCGGTCGTGATCGTGCTCGCCCTCAACGTCGCCGTCCAGCTCTTCTCCGACCGCTACCGCGAGCGCCTGCGGGGCCTCTACCAATGAGCGCGACCCTCGGCGACGTCCCGCCGCCGGACGCCTCGGTGTTGACCGTCGAGCACCTGAGCGTCCGGGCCCCGACCAAGACGATCCTCTCCGACATCTCGATCGAGTTCCCCGACAAGGACGTGACGGGGATCATCGGCCCCTCCGGCTGCGGCAAGACCACGCTCATCCGCACGCTGAACCGGATGATCGACACGAGCCCGGGCCTCGTCGTCGAGGGGCGGGTACGCTACCGCGGGCAGGACATCTACGACCGCGCGGTGAACCCCGTGCTCGTCCGCCAGCGGATCGGGATGGTCTTCCAGCGACCGACCGTCTTCCCGCTGTCGGTCTTCGAGAACGTCGCCTTCGGCCTGCGCCTTCAGCGGGCCGAGGAGTCGACGGTCGAGGAGGTCGTCCGCCGCTCTCTCGTCCGGGCCGGGCTCTGGAACGAGATCGGGAACGACCTCGACCAGCCGGCGCTCGAGCTGTCGGGAGGCCAGCAGCAGCGCCTGTGCATCGCCCGGGCACTCGCGATCGAGCCCCGCGTCCTCCTGTTCGACGAGCCGACGTCGAGCCTCGACCCGATCGCCGCGCAGAAGGTCGAAGAGCTCTTTGCCGAGCTCGCCCGGGACTTCGCGGTCATCATCGTGACGCACAACCTCACGCAGGCCGCGCGGGTCGCGAGCCGGACGGCGTTCCTCTACCAGGGACGCCTCGTCGAGTTCGCGCCCACCGAGGAGCTCTTCGAGCGCCCGCGGGAACGGCTGACGCAGGAGTACATCACGGGGAGATTCGGATAATGTCGGACGACCCGCCCCCCCCGGAGAACCCTCGAGGACTGGACGCCGAGCTCGGACGGCTCAAAGGCCGGGCCGTGGAGATGGGGAGCTGGGCGCTCGCCATGGTCCACGACGGCTGGCAGGCGTTCCGCACGGGGGACCTCGACCTCGCCCAGGCGGTCCTCGACCGCGACACCCAGCTCGACCGGTTCGACCAGGACGTCGAGCACGAGGTCATCGGCTTCCTCGTGCTGCGCCAGCCCGCCGCCGGCGACCTGCGAACGGCCGCGGCCCTGCTCAAGACCACGACCCACCTCGACCGGATCGGGCGCCTGGGATTCGACATGGCCCGCATCGCGACCCCCGCCGAGGGTCACGACGTCGCGGAACTGGTGACGCTCCTAGAGTCGATGGACCAGGCGGTCGAGTCGATGGTCCGCCAGGCGCTGGACGCCCTCAACCGCGGCGACGCGGAGCTCGCCAAGGGGCTCTTCGCCCGCGACGACGAGGTCGACCGCATGCACCGTCAGGCGACGCGGATCGTGGTGCGCGAGCTCGTGCACGATCCCCTGCTCGCGCAACGGCTTTCGGGTTCCCTCCTGGTCGCGCGGCACTTCGAGCGGATCGCCGACAACGCCTGCAAGATCTGCGAGCGGACGATCTACGCGACGACCGGCCAGCGCCGGGCGGAGTACCTCCCGCGCCACCCCTACCGCCCCTACGTCCTCGAGCAACGGAACCGGGGACAGTGACCCCGCGGAGCGTGGGCCCTCCACGGGACCGGCGCGGACCGCCGAGGGCGCGAACGACGGAACACTTCAAGCGCCCCAACGACTAGGGGCCCTGGCTGCTCCCGTAGTCTAGTCCGGTCAAGGATAGAGGGCCTTCGAAACGTCCGTCGAGGACGTTGAGGAAACCCTCCAACGCGGGTTCGAATCCCGCCGGGAGCATACCCAACTTGGTTCGGTACCTCGGCATCGGCACGCCGAAAGTGGGCCTCGGTCGCCCGTCGGTGGGGTCGAGATCCCCCGCTCCTTACCCGGCCGGCCCGAAGGCCTGCAAGACGTGCGCGAAGCCCACGTGGGCGGGTCACGTCCCCGATATGACGAGTGTCGCCTGGTTTGCCGCGACCATCGGATGGCTTTCCGGGTCCACCCGACCCTCGGGACCGGGATTGGGCGACTCGCTCGCGTCGGACCCGCTGGTCGAGCTCGGTTCGGCCGCGGCGGGCGCCTCCACGAAACGCCCGCGGTTTCCGGCCTGGCGCTGCCCGCGCTGTCGAATCGTGGAGTTTCCCCACGGCGAGGGGGCGACTCGACCGTAGGTAACCGCGCTCGTCGAACGGCCGCACGATAGCACGCCACCGGCGCGGAGAGGCCCCGAGCCGAGCGAGGGAGAGGACCCGCGACACGAGGGTAGATATTCGGAGCCAGCCTTCACCTCCATCGCAACTCCGGCGAGGGGGACGCGATACCACCATGGGTCCACGAGCGCGCGCCGCGGCGTCCTACGCGCCGGGACTCGTCTTGTTCGTGGCGGGGCTGATCGCTCTGGTCGCGATCCCGTTCGGAGGCTACCCGACATGCACGTGCTCCACCGGACCCAACGGGACGGTCTGTCCGACGTGCGCGCCGGTAGCGGTCCCTGTGGTCCCTCTCGGGCTCCTGCTGATAGTTGCCTCGGGCATCTACGTGCTTTCTGCCTTCCTCGTTCGGCTCACGCTTCGGCTCAATCCACCTATCCGGGGGTGAAGCTTCCCTCGTCCACGCCCCCGCCACGGCCCGCTCGGGTCCGACCGCCAGGTACGCGAAGAACGCACCCGGGCGGAGCGCGGACGCGTGGGGTCGGTACGCCGGTCGGCAGTGCCCGCGTTGAAGTTCGCGAAGGCCCCCGCGCTTACCAACAAGATGGGGCTGACCAAGGTGACGATACCTCCGCCCATCCCTGACCGGGTCCTCGCTTGGTGGTGGAGCATCGTTCCGCCTCGCTCCGAGAGGAGGAAGGTGCGCGTGCGGCCGGCTCGTGGACCCGACACGGGGGCCTCTTCGGCGAGGGGTACGCCTTCGGGATAGCGGCCGCCCCGTGTACCCCGACTTCCCCGTGACCGTCGTACGACACGACGAGGTTGTCAACGGGACCTTTTCGATCCCACCCTCTGCCTCCGGGACTCCGTCTCGGAATCGCGCCCCGGTCGCCTCCCTCCGCGCGCAGGACCGGGCCGACCGTCGCCGGTCGCACTCAGAACTCCCTCGACGAGCTCCGACGTGACCGCCACGTTCTCGCGCGCGGCCCGGTGAAGCGGTTCAGGGTCCCATGGGCCCGTCTCCGGACGACCGTTGCGGAACGGCGGAGGTCGCGACTCCCTTACCCGACGACCCCGAGTGGGATGGGGGGCTACACGACGAGGAGGAGGTGGTACGGTGCCAGGTTGTCCCCTTCCGAAAGCACCAGCGATGGCGTTCGGGGGTCGAGCCCTTGAACGAAGATCCGCCCTTCGCGGGAGAGCAGTCGAAGGCGCGTGCGCGCCATCGACCGGAGCGACTGGGTGAGCGGATCGTCCTCGGCCCCGACCCAGATCGTGTGGACGGGGGACTGGTGAAGGTAGGTGAGCGCCATGCCCGGGAGCGTGTCGGCGTTGTAGGTGCCCGGCACCAGCGAATTGATGGACTTCAAGCCCGAGATCCAAACGAGCGCGAGGTTCGGAGTCTCCGGGTTCGCGTTCTCGCTCAAGAACCTCGCGGCCTCGGGGGTTCGGGGATTGTAGCCGTCCACGTTCCCGGACGGGAGCGGGAGCATCGCGGCGGCGAGGTCTTCCGATTCGTCGCGGGCCAGCATGCCGAGGATCCGCACCTGACGGAGGAACGCTTCCTTTGGGACGCGTTCCTTGTAGAGGTCCCACACGTCGACCGGATGGATCCCGGGCGGGGGCACGAGAAAGATGCGGCCCCCCCGTTGGAACACGTGGCTCTGGATCGGATTCAGCAGCAGGTTCACGGCGGCCAGGGGAACCTCGGCATCGTGTTCGATGAGCGTCAGTTTGCGGACGGGAAGCCATCCGAAGAACGACGCGTAGTCGGCCGAGCCTGGCCAGATCTGGCCCGGCGAGCGACCGGGCTCCGGGTCGACGCGGCCGAAGGAGGGGATCGCGTTGGTCTGCAGCGGCGTGATGCACCGGAATCGGCCCCCTTCGAGCGAGAAGGGATACGACGGATGCGTGGTCCGCGTCCCCCGCAGCTTGTCGATGCGCAGCCAGCGCTCGGTCCGGTCGTTTCGGGTCTCCCGCTCCATCGTCACCACCCCGTTGACGAGATACTCGAGCTGGCCGGCTTCGCGGTGCTCCACGACGAACACGAGGAAGACCGGCCCCTCGGCCATCTGAGCGAGCGCGATCCGCTCGATCTCCTCGCGCGAGGATAGACCGTCGTCGGCCCGCTCCTCGCGCCCGACATGCCGTTCGACGAGCGCATCCCACGAGTCGAGCACGATCAGGGTTCGCGTCGCGGGAGAGGTCTGGCTCCAGGCCTCCAGAACTTCGGGAGGCAACAGGAGCGCGCGGAGACTTCGGCTCCGGTCGTCGGTGGCGATCAGCGCTCGGGAGGCTCCCAGCGCTTGAGCGGCCGAGCGGAGGTCGTGCTCCGTGGCGGTCGGTTCCACCACCGACACGGGCCCGGACTTCTCCACGTTGCGAAGGTAGGGAAAGTCGAGGTCGAGATCGGCCCGACGCACCCGGCTCGAAACGTAGATCCGCCGACCGGGGAACGCTTGGAGGAGCGAGAGCGCCAGCATCGTCTTCCCCGTCCCGGGAGCCCCTCGCACCAGAAGCGCCTGGGGAACCGGGCGATTCAGGAAGTGAACCAACTCGGCCGGAAGGTCGAGAGTCCCTCCCATGAACCCTCGCCGGCACGGGTATGCCGGCCCGGGCGGTTTAAGCTTTTCGAGGGAAGGCTCCGCGACTCCTCGAATCGCTCGGCGCGGGACCGCAGCGGGGGCAGAGCGGGCTCGGCCTGCCGGGGGCCCCTGCGGCCTTCCACCTCGCCGGTTTCGTCGCGGGGAGCGATGCTCGCCCGCAAGGTCATCGACCCCGACCTCCGGCCCGACGGGGGTTACTCTCCGAAACTGCACCGCAAGACCCCGAACCCCGCCCGGGATACCGCTGGTTTCCGCCGGTCACGCCGCAGGAGGTCCACAACGCCGGGCGTCGTGGCGACGACCGCGCACGCTGCCTTCACCCGCGCGCGCGTCTCGCAAACCCCACGTGGTGTGACCCCGTCGTCCTCCCCCCGGACCGGGGCCGCCCACCCGTGACCCCGGACGCGACGAAGCTCCCCGTCGAGGCAGCGACCTCCTCTGCGCCCTCGCCCCCCCCGGCGCCCAGAGCGCCGGCGGTCACGGCGAACGGTCGGATCGGGCGAGCGCCGGAGGCGATCGTTCGCGTCGTGCGCGCGCAGCGGAGTACCTGACCGAGATCACGACGCCGGCCCGCGGAGGTCGCCGGGACGCCCGTCCGTGCCCGCTCGCGGATTGGGGGTCGTGCCCAGGGGGTGTCAACCGGAGCCGCGGGACGACGGCTTGAGAAGGAGCTCCCGGCGCTCTCCTTCCCCCGCTCCTCCGCCGAGCCGGTAGAGCGAACCGATCGAACAACCCCCCACACGTTGAGGAAGAGTTCGGCGCCTCGTGGTGAGCCCTCCGACGCCCTCACTACGTCGCACCCCCAGTCTGCAGCACCGGAGCGCTCCCGCGGGGAGCCCCGACCCGGCGGTTCGTGCCACCGGCGACATGATTGAAGAGGAGGAAGTCGAGGCGGCGGGTCCGAGGACGGTCCGGCGTTACCGGACGCGAAAGGGCCAAGCCATGCCCTCCTCTTCGGTCGGGACCTCGACCCACCATGCCGTCCGACACGATGGCCCTGGAAACCCGCGATCTAGGGTACTCCTACGCGCCCGGAAGGTTCGCCGTCCGGCACCTCTCGCTGAACCTGCGTCGAGGAGAAGTCCTGGGCCTTCTCGGCCGCAACGGCGCGGGAAAGACGACCACCGTCCGGCTGCTCACGACGCTCCTCCCGCCCACGGAGGGAACGGCGACCGTATTGGGTCAGGACCTTCGCACGGGCGGGCGGGACCTCCGAGCGCGCCTCGGGGTGGTGCTGCAGTCGGAGTCGCTCGATTTCGTCACGGTCGAGAAGAACCTCACGCTGTACGCGTTCCTCTGGGGCGTCGCGCGGGAGACCGCCAAGACCCGCGCCGAGGAGATGATCGAGCTCTTCGAACTGGAGCAGGCCCGGCGCCGCAAGCCCTGGGCCCTGTCGGGCGGGGAACGACGCCGCTTCCAGGTGGCCCGGGAGCTCATGCACGACATGGAGATCCTCTTTCTCGACGAGCCCACCGTCGGACTCGACGCGATCGCGCGCCGACGGATCCTCCGCTACCTCCGAGAACGGGCCCGCGGCGGCCTCTCGATCGTGTTCACCACGCACATCCTCCACGAGGCGGACATGCTCTGCGACCGGATCGCGGTGCTCCACACGGGCCGGCTCATCGCCCTCGACACCGCCGACGCGCTCAAGCAAAAGCACGGTGGCGCGCGGGAGGTCTCGGTGACCTTCGATTCGGTGCTCGCGCCGGGACTCCGTGGGGAGCTCACGCAGGCGCTCGCGTCCCGGGGCGCCCTCCTTCTCGAACCGGAGGACCCCGACACCGCGGCGACCAAGGTCGCGTTCCGGGCGAGCGCGGCCGAGGAGCTCCTCCCGTGGCTCAGCCACTGGGCGCAGACCCACGCGCTCGGATTCGAACGACTGGCGGTGGAGGAAGCCACCCTCGAAGGCGTCTTCCTCGGCATGGTCGGAGGCGCCGACGGTGAGGAGAATGCCCCGGCCAAGGTGGGGGACCCCGCCAACCGCACGCTCCCGCCGGGTGGCGTCGAGGGACTGACGTGAGGATCCCGCCGGTGCTCCGGCTCGTGGTCCGGAACTTCGCCTCGAACCTCGACCCCCTTACGGTGATCATCCGCTTCGGCCAGCCGGCCGTAACGATCGTCGTGCTGGGCACGATGTTCAGCTCGATCATCTCCTCGTCCGTGACCGGCGGGAGCTCCTACACGTCGTTCCTCGTCCCCGGCATGATCGCCTTCCAGATGATCACGGGCGGCGTGGTCTCGGGCAACCTGTTCTGGCTCGATCGACGCTGGGCCATGGTCGAACAGATCTTCTCCGGGCCGTTCCTGCGCTCGGAGTACCTGGGCGGACTCGTGCTCACGACGCTCCTCTTCTCGCTCGTGGGGGTCGGCGTCATGATGCTGGTCGGGCTGCCGTTCATCGGGCTCCCCTCGCTCTCCCTGCTCGGAGTGGGCACGGTCCTCCTCACCGTGGCGCTCGGAAGCGTCTTCTTCGCCGGGCTATTGATCGCGCTCGGTACCCGGCTCCGCTCGGCGAACGCCTACTTCACGATCCAGTCGTTCCTTCAGCTGTTCGTCATCTTCCTCTCGACCGTCTACTACCCCATCACGCCGAGGACCCCGAAGGTGCTCGCGGCGGTCTTCTACGGCAATCCGCTCACGTACGCCGCCGACACGATCCGAGATGCGTTCGCGGGCACGCTCGGCGGCGGGGACCTCGTGTCCCTGGGCATCCTCGCCCTGCTGGCCGCCGCCGCGTTCGCCGCGGCCATCTGGGGCTTCCGGGCCATGGATCTCGGGCCGATCCAATGAGGGGGCGAACGAGGACCGGCCGAGCGAGCCGGTCCGGGAGGGAGGCGCGCCGGTCGGCCGAGGTGGGCGCGAACGCTCAGAGCCCCAGATCGCTCAAACCGGGGTGGTCGTCCGGTCGGCGTCCGAGCGGCCAGCGATACCTTCGCTCGGATTCCCGTATGGGGAGGTCGTTGATGCTGGCCAGGCGCAGGCGCATCCGGCCGTCGTCGTCGAACTCCCAGTTCTCGTTGCCGTACGAACGGAACCAGTTCCCGGCGTCGTCGTGCCACTCGTAGGCGAAACGCACGGCGATGCGGTTGCCCTCGAACGCCCAGAGTTCCTTGATGAGACGGTACTCGAGCTCCTTCGCCCACTTCCGCTCGAGGAAGGCCACGATCTCCCGCGTTCCGTGGACGAACTCCGAGCGGTTTCGCCACCTCGAGTCCGGCGTGTAGGCCAGCGAGACCTTCTCTGGATCGCGAGAATTCCAGGCGTCCTCCGCGAGACGGACCTTCTGAGCGGCCGTCTCCCGCGTGAACGGTGGTACCGGAGGACGCGCCGACACGGAGGCTCCTTCGTCCGTAGGCACCCACCCGATTTTTAGCTCGATGGTCCCGTCGAGGGCGGGCGCCGGTAGCATCCGCCTCGGATCGCGCGCTCCCCTCGGCCATCGACACGGAGCGGGCGCAAAGGCCCGCCGAACGCCCCATCGACCCGAGAGAGGGCCGTTCGGAGGGCCGTTCGACCTTGCCCGTTCGGTAGGCGCCCACGGTTTCACGGTACATCGAGCGACCGCCACCGGGTGGGGAGGGTGCGGTCCTCCGCGGCCGGCCGAGGCTCGCTAAGGGCCGACCACGGGATTGAAGGCACCCGGGACCATCCGAACCCGAACCACGATGAGCGCAGAGCCCGCACGCGGAGGGAGAGGAGCCCGGCGCGCCGTGGTCGCCGCTGACCCGGCGATCCGGACCCACCGTAGATCTCTCTCGGTGGCTCAGCACGCCGTGGGCGCCCGGCCCGGGCGGGCGGGCCGGCCGTGCGCGCCCTCCTCATGAGCGACGTCGCATCCCTCGCACGGAATCCTCGCTTCGTTCGTCTGTGGACCGCGCGGGTCGTCTCCCGGTTCGGCTCCGCCCTGTCGTACGTCGTGCTCCTCTGGCTCACGTTCGCGGAGACCCACTCGGCCCTCGCGGTCGCCTACGTGGGCGTCGCCGGGTTCGTGCCCACGGTGGCCCTCGGCCTCTTTTCGGGCGCCCTGGTGGACCGGTTCGACCGACGGCGGGTCATCGTTCTTTCTACACTCGGGCGGGGCGTGGCGATGGGAGCGCTCGTGCTCTCTCTCGAGTGGCTCGGGTTCCGCCTCCCGGTCGTGCTCCTCGCCTCCGTGGTCTTCTCGGTGTGCGCTACGTTCTTCGGTCCGGGGAGCCAAGCACTACTTCCCGAGCTCGTTCCGCGGGCGTCCCTCGCCGATGCGAACGGCCTCTTCGAGTCGACCGAGTCGATGTTCGGGATCGCCGGCAACGCCGCCGCTGGCGTCCTCATCGTGGCCGTCGGCGCGACCCCGAGCCTGGGGATCGACGCCGTCGCGTACTTCGTCGCGGCGCTCTTCATCGGTCTGATCGCCGTGAGCGCGACGTCGCCCGGGCGGACGGATCGCTCGGAACCTCTGGTCCGCCAGGTCCGGGAGGGGCTGAGCTACCTGCGGCACGCGGTCGGACTCCTCGAGCTCACGGTCGCCGCGCTCGTCCTCAACTTCCTGTTCGCGTTCGTCCTGACGTTCCTCGTGGTGTACTCGACCCAGCTGCTCCACGGAGGGGCCCTCGTCTACGCGGCCCTCGAAGCCCTCCTCGCGGCGGGGTGGGGCGCGGGCGGACTGCTGGTCGGTCGGTTCGGTCTGACGAGGTACACGGGTCGGATCCAGACGTACTCCGCCTTCGCGCAGGGCGGCGTCATCCTCGCGCTCGTCGCGGGACCGACCGTGCTCGTCGCCCTACCCGTGTTCTTCGTCGCCGGGATCATGCAGGGGATCGTCAACGTCAGCTGGCTGAGCACCGTGCAGGCGATCGTCCCCGAACGGCTCCAGGGGAGATACTTCGCGACCGACAACATGGTGAGCTTCGCGGCGATCCCGGCCGCGCAGATCCTGGGCGGCGTCCTGATCGTCGTGAGCGGACTTCCCGATACGTTCCTGGCGGCGGGCATCGGCTCCATCGCCACGGGCGCTGTGCTCCTCCGCTTCCGGGAGCTGCAGCGCGTCCGCTACGATGCCCGCGCACCGGACTAGGTGCGTGGGGACGCTCCCGGAAAACGGTGGTCAGGGGCACCGGCCGGCCCGCAGCCCGATCGGAGCGCCAGAGGGACCCGCCGAAACCGCGTCCGTACGGAGGCGGGTTTCCTCCGGCCCGAGCCGCGCGCCGGGATGGGGCGATCGCGACGTTCGCCCTCGATCTCCAAGGCGGGACGCCCCCACGAGGCCCGTTACCAAATACAGTAACCCTTTAATTCGACCGGGCCATGGAGCGGACATGTTCAGCCCTCGCGAGCGAGATTACCTGCGCCTCCTGGCCGAGCCCCCGGCTCTAGGGCTCGAACTCGGCATCGCCTTCCCGAACCCCGTCTATCGTCGCAAGCTCTCGTGGGGGATCCGCCGCAAGGTCACGGCGGCTCTCCCCGACTGGGAGCTGTACGCCGCTGCCGCCGAGCGGAACGAGCGGGTCCGCGTCGTCGTCCCCCGGCCGGATCATGAGACCGTCCCGGTCTACACCGATCCGTTCATCTCGGTGTTCCGGGCCGTGAGGGCGACCCTCGGACGGAAACCGACCGCACCTCCTCCGCCTCCCGGCCGCCGCCGGGACGAGGTGTGACGATGGTGCTCTGGATCTCGCTCGTGTCGGTGCCAGTGGTCATCGTGGTCGTCCTGGTCCTGGTCTATGCCTGGACTCGAAAGTTGAACCGGCGCTCCGGACGGACGGGCGTAGTGGAGCGCTCCCGGCTCCACTGTCCGAAGTGCGGCAAGACGTTCGACTACGAGTGGGTCCCCCTCGCGGCGGCCACGGCCGTCCGGCTGGGCTCGTCCCGCTACATGGCGTGCCCGCTTTGCCATCACTGGTCGACGTTCAACGTCGCCGGGACGGTCATCCCCGAGCCGACCCCGCCGGCTCCCTGAACACCGGAGCTCCTCCTGCGGAGCGGGTCCGGGCGCTCGCGTCTCCCAGCCCGGAGCGCGATGGCCCGGTCCCAGCCGCTCCCCAGGCTCCGGGAGCCCCTGCGGCCAGCGCGGGCCTGGCCCGTTCGGCCCACGGAGGGCCCCGTTATGCGACGACCGCCAGATCACGGCGGGCCGCAGCACCCTCCGAGGTCGTCTCAGCATCGCGAGCCGACGAACGGTCCCATCCCACGCCGTCCGGCGGCCTTGGAGGAGCTTACTCCTACCGACCCGCGACATGAACCCCCGGTACCTCACGACCCGCAGCCTCCGTCGCCACCCCGTTGCTCCCCGGCCTTCGGGATCCCTCCCCCGAACCCGCCGCACCCCGGGTCGCGTCCTTTAGGCACGTTCGGGTCCGCCGGCGCTTGGTGGCGCGACGTCCGCTCCCGGGGTGTCGTCCCCCGTTCGATCCGGCCCACGAGACGTAAGGGCGCTCCCGGCCTCGGTGAGCCGGTAGTAGACCCACTTCTTCCGACGGCTCGAAGAGACCAGGCCGGCGTCCTGGAGCAACCGCATGTGCTCGCTCACGGTCGCGTGCGTCACGCCGAGCGCCGCCTGGATCTCGGACGCGCAGAGCTCCGTCCTCCGGTGGAGGAGGTTGAGGGTCAACAGGCGGGCCTCGCTCGACATCGCCCGCGCCCGTCGCAGCGCGAGCTCGAAGGCGGGCTCCTTGCGGATCTCCTCTCCCAGGGACCGGTACGCCGGCACGCCTGAATCTTCGGACGGACCGACCCGCCGGCCGAGCCGGAGGGCCAGGACCGACTCCGGCTCCGTCGCGGCCATCGTGTTGACCATGGTCGACATGAATACATGTAGTCTACTACCTACATGAGTGAACTGAACGGGGCCGCCCGGGCCTCCTGACCGCGCACGTCGGACCCTCCGGCCGCCGGCCCGGTACCGGCCGGTCGATGGTGGCGGAGTGACGCCGGAGCGGCCGCGATCGGGAGGACGGTTACCCCGCGTTCCCAAGCGCCCTCCTCCTTTTGTAGTCGGCGTGGGTCGATAGAGGCAAGGACCATGGTCTGGGAGGGAGAGCATGCTGGCGGATCCGATTGCCCGAGCTTACCGCACGGCCGGCTCGCTCCCCGGTGGGGTCGCTGTTAGGGAGTTCGCGGACCGCGAGTTCCCGCGCGAGGACCCCGCTTGGATCGCGTCCCAGGCACGCCGTACGGCTACCCCGTGGGTAGGCGGTCGCGCGAGTTGGGGCAGATTCCGGCGGTGGTTGGGCACCCCCGGGGGAATCGAACCGGCCCCGGAGGCCACAGCCGAGCCCGTTCCCGCGTGAGCGGGGGCGTTCGGCGTCCGGCCGCGTGGTGAAGATGCACTGCGGACCGGACGAACCTTTTCCGAGTACCGGCGGCCCGGCTGGGGTGGGCGTTTCGAATTCCCTCGTCGGGGCCTGCCCCGGACCCTCGGGCCCCGCGATCGAACGTAGAACCGGCCTCGACCGGGAAAGGTCTTCGACGCGGTGCGAGCCGGTCTAGACCGATTCCTCGATCTCGCCGGCCTGGGGGGTCCCGGCGAGGCGGTCGGCCACGGTGCCGAGGATCTCGAGGTGACGGTCGACGTCGGCGTCGGTATGCTGGACCGATATCGTCCACTGCTCGTCCGGTCCCGTGCCGGACGGGATGAGTCCCTTGTTGAGGCAGAGATAGTAGTAGAGCATCGAGCGGTCGCCGTCGACGCGCAAGAAGTCGCGCCAGTTCCTCACCGGGTGGTCCGAGAAGAACGTGGTTCCCGAGACCCCGTCGGCGGAGACGTACGCGGTCACGCCCGCGTCGTCGAAGACCTCCGCGTACCCCTTCGCGAGCCGGGAGTTGAGGCGGGCGGAGCGCTCGAGCCCCTCCTCCGTGAGGATCTCGTCGAGCGAGGCGAGGCAGGCGGCCATCGCGAGGGGGTTCGAGTTGTACGTCCCCGCGTGGGCAACCTTGCGCGGGCCGACCTCGTCGAGGATGCCGGGGCCCGCGGCGATCGCGGACATCGGCACGCCGCAGGCGATCGACTTTCCGAGCGTGATGAGGTCCGGCCGGACCCCGACACGGCCGGCGCCGCCGTGAGGGTACTTCGCGCCGGTCTTGATCTCGTCGAGGACGAGGAGGGCCCCGAGCTCGTCCGCGAGCTCGCGGAGGCCCGGGAAGAACCCGTCCTCGGGCAGGATGAACCCCATGTTCATCGGGACCGGCTCCGCGATGATCGCCGCCAGGTCGTCACGGTGCTCGAGCGCGATCGCCCGCGTGGCGGCGAGGTCGTTGAACGGGGCGACGAGCGTGCGCTCCGACACCTCGGAGAGGATCCCGGGCGAGGCCGGAGCGGACTTGGGGTGGTCGTGCGGGCCGGCGACCTGGAGCCGCGGCTTGACGCCGACGAGGAGGGTGTCGTGCGAACCGTGGTACGACCCTTCGAACTTGAGCACGTACCGCTTCTTCGTGTACGCGCGGGCGAAGCGGATCGCGTGGTGCGTCGCCTCGAGGCCGGTCGTGCTGAACCGCACCTTCGTCATCCGGTAGCGGCGGCAGATCCGTTCGGAGACCTCGGGAGTCCGCTCCCACTCGTAGCCGTACACGCTCCCCTCGCCCAGCTGGCGGGAGAGCGCCTCGACCAGCTTCGGGTGGGCGTGCCCGCTCTGCAGCGAGCCGAATCCCATGTTGAAGTCGAGGTAGTCGTTCCCGTCGGCGTCCCAGAGGGTGACGCCCTTCGCGCGGCTGACGTAGAAGGGGTAGGGGTCGAGGAACCGGTAGTTCGAGTGCACCCCGAGGGGGCTCCACTTCTGGGCGCGCTCCCAGAGTTCCTTCGAGCGGGGGGTCCGGCGCCGGTACTCGTCGTAGGCCGCCTCGAATCTCGGGTCCATGGCCCACTCCTCCGACCGCCGGCGGCTCGGGCCCACCGGCGCGGTTTGGAGCGGGGGCCCCTACAAAAGGGCATGCGGGACGGGGAAATTTCGACAATCGCCGAACTCCGGGACCCGAGAGGGTCAAGACCTCCGATGGCTCGGGCGGGGAAGGGTAGTCCATGTCCGAAGCGGAAACGGTCGAGAACTACGTCGCCGGCGCCTGGGTGCGCCCGTCCGCACTGGGGACGCTCGACGTCCCGGACCCCTCGACGGGCGTCGTGATCGCCCGGGTCCCCCGGTCGGACGCCCGGGCGGTCGACACGGCGGTCCGGGCGGCGCGAGCGGCGTTCCTCACTTGGCGGGACGTGCCGGTCGCGGAACGGGCGCGCAAGGTCCTCGCGCTGCGGAACCTCCTCGAGGCCCACGCGGAGGAGCTCGCCCGCACGGTCGTCCGCGAGAACGGCAAGACGATCGACGAGGCCCGCGGGTCGGTCCGCCGCGGGATCGAGGCGACGGAGTTCGCCGCGAGCGCCCCCACGACGATGCAGGGGGCGTTCCTCGAGGACGTCTCTCCGGGCGTCGACACGACGCTCGTGCGCCAGCCCCTCGGGGTCGTCGTCGGCATCACCCCGTTCAACTTTCCGGTCATGATCCCGCTCTGGATGGTCCCGCTCGCGCTCGTCTGCGGCAACGCGGTCGTCCTGAAGCCTTCCGAGCGGGTGCCGCTCTCGGCCGTGCGCCTCGCCCGGTGGATCGACGAGGCCGGCTTTCCGGCCGGGACGTTCAACCTCGTCCACGGGGACGCCCCGGCGGTCGACGCGCTCCTGGCGCATCCCGGGGTCGACGCGGTCTCGTTCGTCGGCTCGGCCCCGACCGCCCGCCACATCTACACGACCGCCGCCGCACACGGTAAGCGCGTCCAGGCGCTCGCCGGCGCGAAGAACCATCTCATCGTGATGCCCGACGCCGACCTCGAGCGCTCGGTGCCGGCGATCGTGTCGAGCGCGTTCGGCCAGTCGGGCGAGCGCTGCCTCGCGGCGAGCGTGATCGTCGCGGTCGAACCCGGCGCGGATCGGCTCGTCGAACGGCTCGCGAAGGCCGTCAAGGCGCTCACCACCGGGCCGGCCGACGACCCCGCGACGCACGTCGGGCCCGTGATCCGCCCGGACCACCGCGACCGGGTCCTGGCGTGGATCCGCGACGGCGAGGCGGGAGGCGCCCGCGTCGTCGCGCGGGGCCGGGTCCCCGAGGGCTCGGACGGGTACTACGTGCCCCCGGTGCTGTTCGACGGGGTACGACCCGAGATGGCGATCGCCCAGGAGGAGGTCTTCGGCCCCGTGCTCTCGGTCGTGCGCGTCGCCTCGCTCGCCGAGGGGATCGAGGTCGCCAACCGGTCGAGGTTCGGCAACGCGGCGGCGATCTTCACGCGCGACGGCCGGGCCGCGCGGGAGTTCACGCACCGGATCGAGGCCGGCATGATCGGTGTCAACATCGGCGTCCCGGCGCCCGCCGCGTACTTCCCGTTCGTCGGGTGGAAGGGGTCGTTCTACGGCGACCTCCACGCGACCGGCCGGGACGCGATCGACTTCTACACCCGCAAGAAGGTCATCACGAGCCGCTGGTTCTAGGGCCCGGGCGCGCGGGCGGGAGCCGACGCACCACCGGGACCCAGAGGAGCGCGGCCCCGACCGCGCCGACCGCGCTGAGCCCGAACATCGGGACGATGCCGACGCCGAGGCTCAGGACCACGCCGGCGACGACGGCCCCCGCGAGGCCGCCGAAGTTGAACGCGGCGGTCATGAGCCCGACGGCCCTCCCGCGCTCCTCCGGGGTGCTCGCGTCCGTCGCCTCGCGGACCCCGGCGACCGTGAAGAAGACGGCGACCGGGACGACCCAGACCCCGAACGTCACGGCGTAGTTCGGTACGGCGAAGAGCGCGACCCAGATCGCCGCGTACGCGCTCGCCGAGAGGACGAGGACCCACCGGCGGCTCGCCACCGGCTCGGCGAGGCGCCCCGAGAGGGGGGCGGCCGCCAGGTTGAAGAGCGAGGAGACCGCGAGCCAGACGGCTAGCTGCTGGTCCTCGTTGAACGGAACGCCGAAGAACCCCTGCCGGGCGAGCGTGGCCGCGAGGTAGACCGGGACCGCGCTCACCGCCATGTACCGGAACGTCGCGACCGCGGTCGTCGCGCCGGCGAGCTCGAGGACCTCGCGGCGGAGATGGGACCCCGCACCCGCCGGCCCCCTCGGTGCGCGCCGGTGCGGAAGGTCCCCCGCGAGCGCGTAGGCGACCGCCGCTACGGCGGTGAGCGCCGCGAGGAGCCCGACGAGCGCCCAGCCCCCGGCCGAGTCGAAGCGGAACGTCGGACCCGAGAGGAGCGGGACGCTCGCGACCACGCCGAGGAGCATCCCGCCGCTCGACGCGAACTGGAGCCACCCGAGCCGCGGACCCGCGCTCCGGCCCGCCTCCTCGGTCGCGAGGGTCGTCGCGAGGACGACCGACCCGAAGAGCGCGCTCTGGAGCACGCGGAGCACGAAGAGCTCGACCGCTCCGCCGAGCGGCAGGAGGAGGAAGATCGGGGCCTGGAGCGCCGTCGCGACGACGAGGAGCCCGCGACGGCCCCCCCGACGGTCCGAGAGCCACCCCCACCCGTACGACGCGAGGGTCTGGCTCGCGAGCGGGGCCCCGAGGACGAGCGTCGCGAGGAGCGGCCCCCCGCCGAGCTCGAGCTCGACGAACGGGAGGACCGCGAGGAGGACGCCGTAGCTCGCGTACGCGAGCCAGGTGCCCGCGGCGACGCGGGAGAACGAGAACGGGGCGTGGACGGGTCCCCCGCCGGCCCCCGGCACGCGAGGTCCCTTACGCGGCGACGACCTTCTGGTCGGCCACCACGAGCGATCGGTCGAGGACGTCGAGCGCGCGGTCGAGCTCCTCGCGGGTCACGATGAGCGGCGGCGCGACGATGAGGTGGGACACCCAGCCGACGCAGAAGACCCCCTCCTTCAACATCGCCGCCGTCACCTGCTCGACGACCAGGGGGCGGCCGGCCAGCTTGTCGTCCTCGGTGTTGAACGGCTCGCGCGTCGCCCGGTTCTTCACGAGCTCGACGGCCGCGAAGAGGCCGAGACCCCTCACCTCGCCGACGGACGGGTGGGCGTCGCGGATCTCCCCGAGGCGGCGGAGGAGGTACTCCCCGTCGCGGCGCGACTTCTCGAGGAGACCGAGCCGGCGGTACTCGCCGATCGCGGCGACCGCGGGCGCGAGCGTCAGCGGATGCGCTTCGTAGGTGTGGCCGTGGGGGAAGTAGCGGTCGCGGAAGGCGTCGTGGACCTCGGCGGTCGACGCCGTGAGCCCGAGCGGCACCTGGGCGCCCGTGATCCCCTTCGCCGTCGTGAGGAGGTCCGGCCGCACGCCCCAGTGGTCGACCGCGAACCATTCGCCGACGCGGCCCCAGGCGCTCATCACCTCGTCCGCGATCAGGAGCACGCCGTGCTTCTTCGTGATCTCGCGCAGGCGCGGCAGGTACTCCGGGACCGGCACGAGCACGCCGTTGGTCCCGACGACCGGCTCGACGATCATCGCCGCGACGTCCCCCTCGCGCTCGAGCTGGTAGTCGACGTACTCGGCGCAGGCGACGCCGCACTCGGGATACGTCCGCCCGAACGGGCAGCGGTAGCAGTAGCAGTCCGGGGCGAAGACGGTCCCCGGGACCTTCTCGAGCGGCTCGATCGCGCGACGACGGAACTCGCCGGTCACGCTGATCGACGCCGCGGTCGAGCCGTGATACGACCGGTACCGCGCGACGACCTTCGTCCGTCCGGTCACCGCGCGCGCGATCTTGAGCGCCGCCTCGTTCGCCTCCGTCCCCGAGGTGCTGAAGAAGAAGCGGGAGAGGCCCTTCGGAAGGACTTCGGTGAGGACCGAGCTGAGGCGCGCGCGGGCCTCGGTCGCGAACCCCGGGGCCGCATAGGCGACCGAGCGCGCCTGCTCGGCGATCGCCTCGGCGACGGCGGCGTTGCCGTGGCCCAGGTTCGTCGCGATCAGCTGGGAAGAGAGGTCGATGTACTCGCGGCCGGCCCCGTCCCAGAACTTCGACCCTTGCGCGCGCGCGAGGACGAGGGGGTCCCAGCCGCCCTGACGGCGCCACGTGACGTAGTTCGTCTCTCGGACGATGCGGCGGATCTCCTCGGGGTCCATCGCGCGCGCCCCCGACCTCGAGCCGGGTTATGAGGACCCGGTCCGGCGCGGGGCCGGCTCGGGCAGTCGGAACAGTCGACGGGCGTTCCCGCCCAGGATCGCGTCGAGGTCCTCGGCCGGAAGGTCGAGCCCGCGGACGAGGTCGACCGCGACGGTGAGCTCCTCGAGGGGCCAGTCGGAACCGTAGAGGATCCGGTCGGGCGAGCCGACCGTCACGATCGCGTTGTACAGGCGGCGCCGCGCGCGGTCCACCATCCGCGCGAAGTACGGGGCGGACGGGTGGGCGAGCAGCCCGGAGGTGTCGGCGTGGACGTTCGGGTTCTTGTAGACGATCTCGGCCGCCTCCTCGACCCAGGGGTTCCCGAAGTGGCAGAGGACGAACGAGAGGTCGCGGTACCGCCCCGCGACCTCGTCGACCTCGATCGGGCGGGCGTACTTGACGAGCCCGATCCCGTCGAGCGTGTCGCCCTGGTGGATCATCACCGGGAGGCGCCGGCGGCGGGCGTACTCGTAGACCGGGTCGAGCCGGGGGTCGTGGGGGTAGAACGCCCGGTACCCGGGGTAGAGCTTGATCGCGACGAGGTCGGGTTCGCGCCCCCAGTTCTCGATCGTCTCGTGCACGACGGCCTCCCCGGCCGTCGGGTCGACCGTCGCGACCGGGTGCAGCCGGCCCCCGCTCGCCCCGGCCACGGAACGACCCTCCGCGAGGCCCTCGGCCGAGCTCGGGGCCTCGAACAGCTGGAGGACGAGTCCGCGGTCGATCCCGGCCCGGTCCATCTCGGCGAGCAGGCTGGGGACCCCGAGGTCGAGGTCGGGCCGGTACGCCGTGCGCGGAAGGTCCCGCCACCATCGGCTCAGGTGGAGGTGGACGTCGACCCGGCCCGTCACCGTTACCGCCTCCGACCCGGAAGGCCCAGACGGACGCGGCGGATAACGAATCTGCGGGAACCTCGGGCACCCTCCGAGAGTTGATATGGCGCGGACCGCTGCGTAGGTCCGGTGCTGCCATGACCGGTCGCGATGCGTGGCTCAGCTTTCCCGACGCCCCGCGGATCCTGCATCCCCCGCCCGGGCCGCGGTCCCGCGAGCTCCTCGCCGACCAGGCGCGCTGGGAGACCGACGCCGTCGGCTATCCGCACTACTTCCCGATCGCGCCGAAGGTCGCCCAGGGGTCGACGATCGAGGACGTCGACGGCAACCGGTTCATCGACTGGATGGCCGGGATCTCGGTCCTCAACCTCGGTCATCGCCATCCCCGCCTCGTCGCGGCGCTCGAGGAGCAGTCGCGCGCGATCTGGCATGCCCTCGAGCTCCCCACCGAGGCCCGGATCCGGTTCCTCAAGGAGCTGCGCGACGTCCTGCCGGGGACCCTGCGGAACCACGCCCGCATCTTCTTCTCGGTCACGGGCGGGGACTGCATCGAGACCGCCGTCAACCTCGCCGATTTCGCCCAGGGGAAGCGCGGCACGGTCGCGTTCTCGGGAGCCTACCACGGGGTCCACGGCGGGGTCGTCCACCTCACGAGCGGGCGTCGCTACCACTCGACCACGAGCTTCGGGGGCGGCACGGTCGTTCGGGTGCCGTACCCGGACCCGTACCGGCCGGTTCTCGGCGCCGACAAGGGGGCGGCCGGCACGATCGCGTACCTCGAGCACCTCGTGAACGACCCGCACTCGGGCGTCGACGCGATCTCCTCCGTTCTCGTCGAGCCGATCCTGGGGGAGGGCGGGTACGTCGTCCCCCCCGACGATTTCCTCCCGTCGCTCCGGGAGTTCTGCGACCGCCACGGGATCCTCCTGATCGCCGACGAGGTCCAGACCGGCCTCGGCCGCACGGGCCGTATGTGGGCCGTCGAGCACTCGGGAGTCACCCCGGACATCCTCTGCATCGCGAAGACGATCGGCGGTGGGATCCCACTCGCGGTCGTCGCGTACCGGGACGACCTCGTCCGGGAGCTCCCGCGGGGGTTCCACCTCGGCACGTACCGGGCGAACCCGCTCGCCCTCGCGGTCGGCGCCGAGACCCTCGAGCTCCTCAAGGAGGGCGACCTCCTCGACCGCACCCGCCACCGCGGTCCCCAGCTCCTCCAGAAGTTCCAGGGGCTCGCCGACCGCCACCCGGCGGTCGGGAGCGTGCGGGGGCGCGGGTTCATGATCGGCGTCGAGTTCGTCCGCGACCGCCGCAGCCGCCTCGCCTGGGGGGACGGAGCGCGCTCGATGCGGTCGGCGCTCCTCGCCCGGGGCGTCCTCATGCACACCTGCGGCGCGTGGGACCAGGTCCTGCGGTTCATGGCGCCGCTCACGATCGAGGACGAGCTCCTCGAGCGGGGGGTCGCCGCGTTCGAGGAGTCGCTCGAGAGCCTCGCCACGACGCCCGTGACCCGGCCCGCCGGGGGCCCGGTGCACTACCCGGCCGGCCCGGGGGAGCCGCACCCGCTACCGGAGCACATGGTCCCGACGCCCGGGGTCCCCCCGATCCCGGGACCGCGCCTGCCGGTCGAGCACGTCGACACGGACGACTAGGGCGGTGGCTGTCGCGGGCCGCCCGTGCGCTACGGGAGGCCGTAGTTGACCGAGATCAGCTTGACCTCGGTCATCTCCTGCATCGCATAGCGCAGGCCCTCGCGCCCGAGGCCGCTCTCCCGCACGCCCCCGAACGGGAGCGCGTCCCAGCGCAGGTTGGTCGGATCGTTCAGATGGACCCCGCCCGCCCGGATCCGGCGCGCGAGGCGGAACCCCCGGGCGATGTCCCGGGTGTACACGGCCGCCTGGAGGCCGTACACCGTCGAGTTCGCGATCCGGATCGCGTCGTCGACCTCCCGGAACCGAACGACGGGCGCGATCGGGCCGAACGGCTCCTCGCGGACCACCTCGGCGGACTCGGGGACCTCGTCGAGGACCGTGGGGGCGTAGAAGTTCCCGGGGCCCCGCTCGACCCTCGCCCCGCCCGCGAGGACCTTGGCCGACCGGTGGCGGGCGTCGGCGACGAGCCGGTCCATCCGCTCGAGGGCCGCGCCGTCGATGAGGGGGCCGACCTCGGTCGTCTCGTCGAGCGCTGGTCCGACGCGCAGCGCCTTCGCCCGATCGGCGAACGCCCGCGCGAACTTCTCGGCGATCCCGTCCTGGACCAGGAACCGCTTCGAGGCCGTGCAGACCTGGCCCGAGTAGCTGAACGCGCCCCGGACCGCCGCGTCGACCGCCGCGCCGAGCGGCGCGTCGTCGAGCAGGACGAACGGGTCGAGTCCGCCCATTTCGAGGATGACGCGCTTCGCCTGGCGTCCGGCCCGCTCGGCGATCCCCTTGCCGACGAGCGTCGAACCGGTGAACGTGACGAGGCGGGTCGCGCGGTGGTCGACGAGCGCGTTCCCGACCGAGCTCCCCGGACCGACCACGACGTTCATCACGCCGGCCGGGACGCCGGCCGCCCGGAGGTGCTCGGCGAGGCGGAGGGCGGTGAACGGCGCGGCGCTCGTCGGCTTCGCGACGACCGGGTTCCCGGCGGCGAGCGCCGGCGCGACCTTGTGGCAGAGGAGGTTGAGCGGGAAGTTGAACGGACCGATCGCGACGACGACGCCGATCGGGTCGCGGACCGAGAAGAGGAACCGGTGCTCGTTGCCCGCGGGGCGCTCGTAAGCGTCGGCGGGGTAGCTCTCTCCGCCGAGGTGGCGGATCTCCTCCGCGGCGAGATCGAAGACGCCGGCCGCCCGGTCGGCCTCGACGCGCGCGTCGACGATCGGCTTCCCCACTTCCGAGGAGATCAGTCGGGCGATCGTCTCCCGGTCGGCGCGCAGGCGCTCGGCCGTCGCCCGCAGGATACGGGCGCGCTCGTGGCCGGGGACCGAACCCCACGCCTCCTCGACCGCGGCCGCCGCGTCGACCGCCGCGCTCGCCTCGTCCGCGGAGGCGACCGGCGCCTCCCCGATCCGGCGGCCGGTCGACGGGTCGACGACGGGTACGTACTGGCCCGAGGCCGGAGGTCGGAAGGTTCCACCGATGAACAGCGCGCCCCGCCCGCCCTCCGGGATCCCGTCGACCATCGTCGCCCCTAGGCCGGGTCGCCGTAGACGGTGTAGTGCCAGCCCTTGCGGGCCTGGCCGGTGAGGTCGAAGTAGATGTTCTTCACGACCGTGTAGTCGTTGAGCGAGTCCGTCCCCAGGTCCTTCCCGAACCCCGACTGCTTGAACCCGCCGTGCGGCGTCTCCGAGCCGAGCGGGAGGTGGTCGTTCACCCAGACGTCCCCGAACCGGAGCGCATGGGCCGCCTTGAGCGCCGTGCGCACGTCCCGCGTCCAAACGCTGCCGGCGAGGCCGTAGTCGACGCCGTTCGCGATCTCGATCGCCTCGTCGAACGTGGAGAACTCGAGGACGTCGAGGACCGGCCCGAAGATCTCCCGCTGGGCGATCGTCATGTCCGGCGCGACCCCGTCGAACACCGTCGGCAGGACGAACGCCCCGTTCGGGAAGTGCGGGTGGTCGTCCGTTCCACCGACCTTGAGCGTCGCCCCCTCGGCCCGGCCCTTCGCCACGAAGTCGAGGACCGAGCGCTGCTGCACCGGGCTCACGAGCGGCCCGAGGTCGGTCGACCGCGAGAGCGGGTCGCCGACGCGGATCGTGCGGACCCGCTCGAGGAGCCGCTCCACGAACTTCGCCCGGAGGCTCTGGTGGACGATGAGCCGCGTCGCCGCCGTGCAGTCCTGGCCCCCGTTCACGAAACCGCCCACGACCGCTCCCTCCACCGCGGCCGGGAGGTCCGCGTCCTCGAAGACGACGAACGGCGCCTTCCCGCCGAGCTCGAGCTGGACGCGCTTGACGCTCGCGCTCGCCGCCTCCATGATCTTCTTGCCGGTCGCGGTGTCGCCGGTGAGGGAGACCATGTCGACCTTCGCGTTCCGGCAGAGCTCGTCCCCGACCTCCGCGCCGGGGCCCGTGATGACGTTGAGCGCACCGGTCGGAAGGCCCGCGTCCTGGAACGCCCGACCGAGCTCGAGGCTCGTGAGGGGCGTGTAGCTCGCCGGCTTCAGCACGACCGTGTTCCCGACGATCAGCGCGGGAGCGACCTTCCAGACCGCCATCATGATCGGGTAGTTCCACGGCGTGATCGAACCGACGACGCCGACCGGCTCGCGCCGGAAGATCGTCGTGCCGTCGCCGGTGAACTCGCCCGGGCTCCGCGCCTCGAGCGTGCGCCCGGCCCCGGCGTAGAACATCAGGTTGTCGATCGTGAACGGGAGGTCCGCGTCCGCCGCCTGCTTGATCGTCTTGCCCTGGTTGCGGCTCTCGAGCTCCGCGACCTCGCCGAGCCGCTGCTGCAGGATCTGGGCGGTCTTCACGAAGACCTCGGACCTCGCCTTCGGCGGCCACCGGGGCCAGGGACCCCGGTCGAACGCCTCGCGCGCCGCGTCGATCGCCCGTCGGGCGTCCTCGCGCGTCGACCGGGGAACCGTGCCGAGCGAGGACCGGTCGAAGGGGCTCACGACCGGGATCGTCGCCTCGTCGGACGCCGTCACCCACTCGCCCCCGATCAGCATCGTGCGGTCCATCGTGCCCACCCGGGTCGCCGAGTCCGGGCGGCCTAATGACCCTAGGCGGGGAGCGGCCCGCCGCCCGCGTTCCGGGCGTTTTTCGCGGGGTTTATGAAGGATGAGGGCGTCGGGACTCGAGACCCTGGGGCGTTCTCATGGACCCGAAGTGGCGCAACGCAATCGTCGTCGGTATCGTCGTGGTCGTCGTGGTTGCCGGGCTCGGGCTCTACCTGACCCGCCCCCAGAGCTCCTCGAAGAGCTGCGGGGTCGCGCTCAAGTCGACGAACCCCATCCTCATCGATCAGGCCGAGATCCCCGACTCGCTCGATCCGGCCGTGACGTTCTCGACCCCCGGCTGGGCCGCCGTACAGCAGGTCTACCAGGGTCTCGTGAACTACAACGGGTCGAGCTACACGACCTTCTCGGGCGTCCTCGCCCACAACTGGACGGTCTCTCCGAACGGCTACAGCTGGACGTTCCACCTGCGCCCGGGGGTCCACTTCTCGAACGGGGACCCGTTCAACGCCTACGTGATGTGGTACAGCCTCTACCGGAGCCTCTTGCTCGTCCAGGGGCCGCAGTTCATCCTGGAGCAGAACTTCTTCTCGACCAACTTTAGCGCCTCGAACCCGCTCACGTACTACTCGGACGTGAACTACTCCAACGCCGCGAACGCGACCCTCCTGAACGACCTCAACACGTGGAACTTCGACACCCCCACCTCGGCCGAGATCGCCCTGATGGGCACAGCGAACCAGTCGTTCCAGGTGCTCAACAACCTCACGATCGAGCTCAACCTGGGCTACGGGTACCTCGGGACCAGCTACAGCTACCTGCTCGCGTCGATCTCCGCGCCGAACTCCTACGCGGTCGACCCGGTCTGGGTCGACCAGCACGGGGGCATCTCGTTCGGGCAGCCGAACTCGTACATGTCCGTCAACACCCTCGGGACGGGCCAATACGTCCTCGAGAACTACAACGGCCTCGCGGGCGGCGGATACACGCTCGCCCCGAACCCGAACTACTGGGGAACGACGGCGGCCGCGAGCGACCCGACGAACCCGATGATCCAGCCCGCGCTCAACTCGGTCGAGATCATCTTCCAGGACCAGCAGGCCGTCACGATCAACAACCTCAAGAGCGGTGCGGTTGCCGAGGCCTCGTTCGCCTACGTCGGGCCCTCGACCGTGAGCCAGCTCCAGGGCAACCCGTGCGTCACGGTCCAGGCGCTCCCGACGGTCTACGGCTCGACGAGCGGTTCCTGGTGGATCTACCTCGACCAGAACCAGTTCCCGTTCACCAACCTCTCCGTCCGCGAGGCGATCGCGCACGCGATCAACTACACGCAGATCATCCAGCAGGCGTTCGGGGGGTACGCGAGCCAGTGGGTGGGCCCGGTCCCCCCTTCGTACCCGTACTACAACCCGCAGGGACTCTCGCCGTACGCGTACAACCTCCCGCTCGCGCGCCAGGAGATCGCCAACTCCCCCTGCGCGAACGGCGCGTGCAAGTCGCTCGACTTCAAGTACGCCTACATCAACACGGGAGGAACCGACTGGTCCGATACCGCCCAGTTCCTGGCGGCGGACCTCGCGCAGATCAACCTCACCATCACGCCGACCGCCATCAGCCTCGACCAGCTCTACCAGGAGCAGACGATCGACCCGACGACCGGGGTCTGCACGACGCTCGAGAGCACGAACGGCGGGCCGTTCTACATGGGCCAGGAGTTCTACACGTCCGACTACATCTCGCCGGACGACTGGACGCAGAACGACGCGATCAGCTACGGGAGCGCGAACCTGTGCATGTCGCAGTTCGCGAGCGCGACGGTCGACAACCTCACCCTCGCGGCCGCGGCGAGCTCGAACGCGACGTTCCTGAACTCGAGCTACTCGACCATGACGAACATCATGTACAACAACTACACCGACATCTGGCTCGTCGTCCCGACGTCGTTCGCGGTCTACTCCACGTACCTCCACGGGTTCCTCGAGAACCCGATGGCGAGTGCCGAGCCGTACTCGCTCCTGTTCAACACGCAGTCGGTCACCTGAGCCGGCGGGGGCCCTCCGCGGCCCCCTTCGCCTACCCGCCGGTGGGCCCGACGGGGTCGGCGCCGCCGATCAGGGACGCCGCCGGCACCGACCCGATCTCGTCCGCGCGGTGGCAGGCGACCCGGCGTCCGGGGAACCCCATCGGCTCCACGAGCGGGGGGTCCTCGATGCGGCACCGGTCGACCACGAACGGGCAGCGAGGGGCGAACCGGCACCCCGGCGGGGGGTCGATCAGCGTCGGGATGTCGCCGCCGATGCGATACCGGGCGCGGCGCCGCCGGGGGTCGGGCTCGGGGACCGCCGCGAGGAGCGCCTTGGTGTACGGGTGGACCGGGGCTTCGAGCACCGGCCGGACCGGGCCGACCTCCGCGAGGCGGCCGAGGTACATCACCGCGACCCGGTCGGCGACGTACCGCACGGCGGCGACGTTGTGGGTGATCAGGAGGTAGGAGTACCCCCGCTCCCGCTGGAGCTGCACGAGGCGGTTCAGGATCTGGGCCTGCACCGCGACGTCGAGCGCGCTCGTCGGCTCGTCGAGCACGACCAGCTTCGGGTTCACGCTGAGCGCCCGGGCGAGCGAGAGGCGCTGGCGGCCCCCCCCCGAGAACTCGTGGGGGTACTGGTCGAGGCAGTCCGGTGGAAGCCCGACGGTGGGAAGGAGGTCGAGGACCCGGCGCCGGTACTCGCTCCGGGAGGCGGACCCGCCGTCGAGCGCCGCCTGGGCCCGGATCGGCTCGCTGACGATCTGCCAGACCCTCAAGCGGGGGTTCAGCGAGCCGACCGGGTCCTGGAAGACGACCTGGACGTTGCGACGCCAGCGCAGGAGAGCCCGCCCCTTCAGGTGCGTGATCTCCTCGCCGTCGAACCTCAGGCGGCCCGCGGTCGGCTCGTGAAGGCGCGAGACGAGCCAGCCGAGCGTCGTCTTGCCCGAGCCCGACTCGCCGATCAGGCCCAGGGTCTCGCCTCGCCCCACCGAGAGGTCGACCCCGTCGACCGCGTGGATCGCCCGGTGGGGTTCCCGCCGTACGATCTCGCCGAGCGAGCGGGTGAGCGGAAACTCCTTCGCGAGGCCGTCGATCTCGAGGAGGGGAGCGTCGGTCAAGGGGGGGCCTCGACGTCCGACGCGAAGAGGCAGGCGCTGAGATGGGTCGCGGGGGCTCCGGGCGTCGTCCCGACCGGCACGAGCGGGGGGCCGGGGTCGCTCGCGCACTCGGGACGGGCGAGCACGCACCGCGGGTGGAACGAGCATCCCGTCGGGAGGCGGGAGAGGTTCGGGACGGCGCCCGGTATCGAGTCGAGCGCCCCGTCCGCCTTGTACCGCCGCGGGCTCGACTTGAGGAGCGCGGCCGTGTACGGGTGCCGGGGGTGGTGGAAGACCTCCTCGACCGGCCCGTACTCGACCAGGTGGCCCGCGTACATCACCCCGAGCTCGTCGGCCATCTCGGCGACCACCCCGAGGTCGTGGGTGATGAACAGGATCGAGGTACGGACCTCCTCGATCAACTCCTTCATCAGCGTCAGCACCTGGGCCTGGATGGTGACGTCGAGCGCGCTCGTCGGCTCGTCGGCGATGAGGAGCGCCGGCCGCCCGGAGAGCGCCATCGCGATCATGATCCGCTGGCGCATGCCGCCCGAGAGCTCGTGCGGGTAGAGCCCGAGGATCGTCTCGGGGTCGTTGATCCGCACGAGACGGAGGAAGTCGAGCGCCTCGTCCCACGTCGCACCTCGGGCGCTCTTCGCGCGCTCGGCGGAACGCGCCGCGAGCCCCCCGACCGTGAGCGGGTGGGCGAGGGCCGAGGAGGTCGAGACGGGCGGCGGACCACGGCTGTAATCGAACGGCTCCACGCGGCTGCGGGGGACATCCTTCGGGGACGCGTCTCGCCCGCGCCGGATGCGGATCGCCTCGGCGACCTGGTCGTAGACCCGGTAGGCCGGGTTGAGCGAGTTGAGCGGCTCCTGGAAGATCATCCCGATCCCCGTCCCTCGGACGAACGGGAGCTTCCACGCCGGGTAGCTCAGGAGGTCGGTGCCCAAGAACCGGATCCGGCCGCCGGTGACCTCGGCCGGCGGCTGGGGGAGGAGGCGGGGGATCGCCCGCGCGAGGGTGCTCTTGCCGCACCCGGTCTCGCCGACGATCCCGACGACCCTCCCCGGGTCGACACGCAGCGAGACGTCGGTGAGGGCGTGGAACCGCCCCGCCCCGACCACGTAGTCGATGCTGAGGTGCTCGACCTCGAGGACCGGTTCGCCCACGGCTCACTCCTCGGCCCGGCGGACGAGCATCGCGGAGCCCGCCTCGGCCTGGGCGCGCCGGCTCCGCGGGTCGAGGATGTCCCGGAGGCCATCGCCGAGAAGGCTGAACGCGAGCACCGTGACGAAGATCGCGAGGCCCGGCGCGAGGACCATCCAGGGGTACGTCGAGAGGAACGGCTGGTAGGCCTGGATCATGCTGCCCCACTCCGGCGTGGCCGAGGGGTAGGGCAGGACCTGGACCACGTAGAAGATCGTCGAGATGACCACGATGACCGTGCCGACGTCCATCGTGAAGTAGACGACCAGCGGCTCTAGGACGTTGCGAAGGACGTGGCGGAGGAGGATCCGGCCCTCGCGCACCCCGGCGGCGCGCGCCGCCATCACGTACGGCTGGTGCTTCACCGACAGGACCTCGCCGCGCGCGAGGCGGACGTAGTACGGCCACCACGTCACGAGCACGGCCACGATCGCGCCGTCGACGGTCCGTCCGATCGACGCGGCGATCGCGAGCGCGAGGACGAGGCTCGGGAACGACAGGAAGATGTCGGCGAGCCGCATGATCGTCACGGAGACGGCGCCCCCGAGCGTCCCGGGACGGTCCCAGTAGCCGGCGACGAGCCCGAGCGCCCCGCCGGCGACGAGCGAGATGCCGGCGACGGAGAACCCGATCGCGAGGTCGATCGGGAGCGCCGCGACGACGTTCGAGTAGATGTCGCGGCCGAGCTCGTCCGTGCCGAGCGGGTGGGCCCACGACGGCGCCTGGTGGTACGCGGTCGACAGCTGGTTGGGCGGGTAGAGGAGGACGAGTCCGGGCGCCACCACCGCGAGGAGCGCCATCACCGCGATCACCACGACCAGGGCGAACCCGACGAACGAGAGCGGGTTCGCCCAGAGGATCCGCAGGAACGAGACGACGCCCCGACGTACCTTGTCCGCCGTCGCGGCCACGGCGTCCGCGCGGGCGGAGCGGCGAGCCGGCGGGAGAGCGCCGGGGTAGGGTTCCCGGGCGTCCGCGTCGTCGACCGGGGCGGCGGGCGGCGGGGGTCGGCCGGATCCCGCCATCTAGCGCCACTCCACGCGAGGGTCGAGGACCCCGTAGAGGATGTCGGCGATCATGTTCGCGATCACGACCCCGATCGCGAAGACGATCACGACCCCGATCGTCCCGGAGAAGTTGTAGCCCGTGATCGCGCTGAACGCGTAGGAACCGATCCCCGGCCACGCGAAGACCTCCTCGACGACCACCGTGCCCGAAAGGAGCCCGCCCGCCGTGACCCCGAGGACCGTGGTCGTCGAGATGAGGGCGTTCCGGAGCGCGTGCTTGTAGAGGACGATGAACTCGGAGAGGCCCTTCATCCGCGCGGAGTTCACGAAGTCGAGCGGGAGGACCTCGAGCATCGAGCTCCGGGTCATCCGGGTCGCGATGCCCATGTTGACGAACGCGAGGACCGACGCGGGGAGGATCAGGTGCACGATCGCGTCCCCCGCCCACGGGAGGTTGCCCGCGAGGAGGGCGTCGACCACGCTCATGTGGGTGACCTGGGCGAACGGCGGCGGGGTCGACGTGTACTCCCCGCCCGTGGGCAATCCGAGGAACGGGCCGACGAGGATCGCCGCGACCACCGCGCCGAGGTAGGTCGGCGTCGCCCATCCCGAGAGGTAGAAGATCCGGACGAGGTGGTCGCCGAGGCGGCCGGAGTATTGGGCCGCCACGACGCCGAGCGGGATCCCGATCAGGACCATCAGGACGAGGGAGGCGAGCACGAGCTCGAGCGTGGCGGGGAGGGCGACCGCGATCACGGGGAGCACCGGCACGCCCGCCGGGGAGTTCCCCCAGTTCCCGTCGATCAGGTTCGCGGTGTACTTGAAGAACTGGACATAGAGCGGCTGGTGGAGGCCGAAGGTGATCGCGCACTGGGCCAGCTGGGCCGCCTTCGCCCGCGGGAACCAGACCGCGCAGGGGTTCGAGACCGCGACGTGGGTGAAGAAGAACGTGATGACGATGACCCCGAAGAGGACGGGGATGAGGAAGAGGAGGCGCTTCGCGACGAAGACCGCGAGATCGGTGAGACTACGACCCAACCCCCGCTCCTCCTATCGGGAGAGCGGAGCCCCCGCCCCCCGGCCACCCGGGGGCCAACCGGCCGAGGCTATTAATTCCCCCGACGACCGGGGGCGACCCGTCGGTTACGGAAGGTAATCGCGGGGGAGCGACCGGAGCTCCTTCAGCGTCTCGGTCGCGATCGAGACGAACTTGTCGACGTCCTTCTCGGTGTGCGCGCTCGAGAAGGTGATCCGCTCGTAGTTGTCGGGGTGGATGTAGATCCCCTTGTCGAGCAGGAGCTGGTGGTGCCGGAGGTAGAGGTTCCAGTCGATCTGGAGCGACTCGCGGTAGTTGACGATCTTCTTGCGACGCGTGAAGAAGAACTGGAGCATCCCGTTCACCGACTGGACGAGCATCGAGATCTTCGCGTCGCGGGCCGCCTCCTCGAGCCCCTTCTCGAGCTTCGTCGTGAGACGACCGAAGCGAGCGTAGAGCTCCTCGCCGCCGCGGTGGAGCATCTTGAGGTTCGCCAGCGTCCCGGCCATCGAGAGGTTGTTCGCGAAGTACGTGCCGCCGAACGAGATCCGCCCCGGGGCGATCATGTCCATGTACTCCGCCTTCCCGCTGACCGCGGAGACCGGGACCCCACCGCCGAGCGCTTTGGCCCAGCAGGAGATGTCCGGTTCGACCCCGTAGAGCTGCTGCGCGCCCCCCGGGGCGATCCGGAAGCCCGTGAACACCTCGTCGAAGATCACGAGCATCTCGTTCTCGTGGGCGACATCGACCAGGCGCTTCAGGTAGCCGGGTTCGGGCGGGATGATGCCGGCGTTCGCCATCACCGGTTCGAGGATCACGGCGGCGAGCCGGTGGCGGTAGCGGCGGACCATCCGCTCGAACGCCGTCACCGAGTTGAACGGAGCGACCATCACGTAGTCGGTGACCCCCGGCGGGATCCCCGCCGAGTTCGGCAGCGGCCGCGGGTACTCGTCGAGGCCCGCGACGACCGGGGGCGCTTCCGCGCTGATGAGCGCGAGGTCGTGCTGGCCGTGGTAGTGACCCTCGAACTTGAGGATCGCGTCCTTGCCCGTCACGGCGCGCGCGATCCGGATCGCGTTCATCGTCGCGTCGGAGCCGTTCGAGCAGAACGCGACGCGCTCGGCGTTCGGCACGAGCTTCTGGAACATCTTGGCCGTCTCGATCTCGAGCGCGGTCGGGGAGGCGAAGTGCAAGCCGAACTGCGCCGCCTCCTGGACGGCGCGCACCTGTTCGGAGGGCGCGTGGCCGTTGATGAGGACCCCGTACGCGAGGTTGAAGTCGAGGTATTCGTTGCCGTCCTCGTCCCAGATCCGCGGTCCCTTCGCTCGGGCGATGAACGGGGGGACGGGGTCGTACGAGGCGACCCGGATGAGCGAGCTCGAGGAGTTCGGGATCCGCTTCTTTCCTTCCTCGAACAGCTTCGCGCTCTTCTTGAGCTTCGGGACGAGCCGCGCGATCGGGATCGGCAGCGGGGAGGCGTCGAGGTCGGCCTCCGGCGGGGCCGACCCGAGGTCCTTCGGGGCGTCCTTCGCGGGCTCTCGGGCGGACTCCTTGCGCGGCTCCTTCGGTTCCTCGGCCGCGTCGTCCTTCGGCGTGGGGGGTCCGGCGGGGGCCGGGATCGCGGCGTCCTCCGCCGTCAGGAGGCTGGAGAGCGGGTCCGCCCGGGCGAGGCTGGTCGAGACTCCGGGCTCCCGGGACGGGAGCGCGGACGTCGGGGCGGGTTCCCTTTCCGCCATACAGAACGCATCTCGGGCGTCCGTCGGAGCCCGAACTGGCTATATATAATTGGCTTACGGCGCGAACACACGGTACCGTTCACGTTACGCCAAGATACGCGCAACCTAACGTGCTATTCCACGTGCCGAACCGTACCAAAACAGCCAGCAAACCGTCTCAATATGAGCGATTCGATGGCGTTTCGTAGCGGATGAGGTCGATCTTCATCCGTTCCGGAACGGGGGCAGCGGAGGTTCGTCCGGCGCGATCGTCGTCTCGATCCCGCGTTTCGCGAGCGCCGTCCGGAACGGGCCCGCCGGCACGCACCGCTCGGGCGGAACGACGCCGACCTCGCGGACCTCGCCGCGGGCGATCATCTCGGCCCCGATAGCGCCTGCGACACCGACCGCGTATTCTGTGGCCGTGAGATGCCAGTCGGGGCGCGGGGGGAACCGCGCGATCGCGTGGCGCACGACCGGGCGCCCGGCCTTCGTTCCGGTGAGCTCGACATCGCAGACCTCCCAGTCGTCGACCGTGACCCCCTCGGGCGCCCCGAGGAGCTTCTCGCGCTTGAGGAGCGCGAGCGTGAACTCGCGCGGAGTGACCGCGTGGCCCTTGACCTCGAGCGGGGTGTCGGAGCCGAGGCCGAGCTTCGACATGATGCGGAGGACCTCGATCCCCGGCCCACCCTCCTTCCACTCGCAGTGCGTCAGCCCCTTCGACCGGAGGCTCTCGGGCAGCGTCGCCGGTTCGGAATGGAGCGTCCGGTAGACCCGCGTGCGTCCGACCGGCGGGGCGAAATCGAACTCCTCGGCCCCGCTCATCGCTTCCCGGTCCTCGTACCGGCCGCCCTCAAACACGACCGCCGGCAGGATCATCTCGTCCAGGAACGTGCTCGGTGACCAGGTGAACGAGACTTCGGGGCCGTTGACCGTGAGGTCGCGCCAGCCGTCGCGGATCACGACCGAGTCGACGCGCTCGAGGTCGCTCGCCGCCTGCATCGCGAGCACGTTCGAGACCCCGGGGACCTGCCCGAGGCCCGGGATCGCGATACGGTCGGCTTGCCGGAACGCCGCGTCGAGCGCGAGCTGGCGGCGGGTCATGTGGAAGAGCCCACCGAAGTCGAGGTACGGGACCCCGGCGTCGAGCGCCGACTCCATCACCGTGAGGTTGAACGTGTACTGCACGGCGTTGACGACGACCGTCGTGTTCTCGAGGAGGCGGCGGACCGCGGCCTTGTCGCGGACGTCGATTCGCTCGGCGAGCGCCCGCGGCCCCGCGGCGCGGGCCGCCGACTCGGCCAGGCTGGCATCGAGGTCCGCGGCGACGACCGTGTCGAACACTCCGCCGGTCGCGAGATCGCGTACCGTGCACCGTCCCGTCAACCCCCCGCCGCCCAGCACCACTGCCCGCATGGTCCGCACCCTACCGCGGGCGCCAAGAGGCCCGGCTATACGAGCCTTCGGTCGGGAACCGCGTACGGGGTCACGCGGACGAGCGCTTCCGGGGGGTCCGTGCGGTCTTCCCCACCGGTCTCCGGGGCGCCGAGGGCGCGGGCGTGTCCGCGGTCGCCGGAGCCGTCGCGGCGCCCGACGTGCGGCTCAGGAGCTCCCGGAACGTCTCGAAGTGCCGGAGGAACGGGTCGGCGCGCCGCCGATCCTCGAGCTCCCCGAGCGCGATCTCGAGCAGGGCCTTCGCCTTCGCGTTCCCCGCCGCCCCCTGGACGAGGTAGACGCACAGCACCTGGTAGTGCGGGAGAACGAAGGCGTCCGTGCGGGGGGTGCTCATGTCGCCCTTGCGCGGACGGTACATCCGCTCGATCGGCACCTCCGCGGCCACCGCCCGGCGGTGGGAGAATCCGAAGTAGCGGCCGGGCCCGAGGATCCGGGTGACCTCGCGGACGTTGCCGCTCAGGTTGTTGGTCAGGCGATCGCACTCGTGCCAACACCAGAGGCCGAACCCGAAGTCCCCGTCGAGGTACGCGGCCCACGCCTGGCTGTACAGCTCGCGCTCCCGCTCCTCCTGCGGGAGCTCGGGGAGGAGTGCCGCCTTCCAGTCGGAGACGAGGAGGTCGACCCGCATCGACGGCGAGAACTCCTTCTTCGGAGGCACCGGGGGCGGGGTCGCCACGTCGCGCGAAGAGAGTGCGGAGGTTAGACTGTTTCCTCCGGACTACCCCCACGACGGCGGTAGACGCGGGCGCCGTCCACCCAGGTCTCCCGCACCGACGCGGCTCCCCGGCCGACGGCCCCCCTCAGGTGGGGGACGTCCAGGACGACGAAGTCGGCGCGCGACGCGGGTTCGAGCGTCCCCAGGACCGCTGTGCCGAGGGCCCGGCCCGCGTTGACGGTGTAGAGCCGCAGCGCCGTCTCGGGGTCGAGCGCCTCGCCCGGCGATGGGTTCGCCGAGCGCCCGGACGCCGGGTCGGACCGCTCGACCGCGGCCCGGATCCCGCGCCACGGGTCGAGCGGGTCGTACGGGGCATCGCTCGAGCCGGCGAGCAAGAAGCCACGGCCGAGGAGCGAGCGGAACGCGTATCCCCAGCGCGCGCGCTCGGGGCCAAGGCGAGCCCCGAGCCAGTGGTCGCTCCAGACGAACCCGGGCTGCACGACGAGCGCCGGATGCGCCTCTTCCATCGAGGGCCACGACGCGGGTGGGGTCAGGGCGGCATGCTCGATCCGGACCGGCGACCGGGTTTGTCCGGTCCAGGGCCGTAGGAGCCGCGCCGCCCGCTCGACGGCACGGTCGCCGATCGCGTGCAAGGCGGGGGCGAGCCCGAGCTTCACCGAGTGCTCGATCGCGCCGCCAAGCTCCTCGTCCGTGCCCACGGGCATCCCCTCCTCTGACGGAAGGTCCGTGTACGGCGCCGAGAGCCAGGCCGTTCGGGGACCGAACGCACCGTCGGTGAATCCCTTGGTGCCGAGGACCGCGAAGCGGTCCGGCCTCCCCGCGGGGGCGAGGGCCGGGCGGGGGAACTCTCCGAGCCGGGACATGCGAACGTACAGGCGGACCCGAATCGGCAGTCGGCCGACCTCCGCGAGACCCCGGAGCAGCCCCGCCTCCTCGGGACCGGTGCTCATCGTGGCGACCGTGGTCAGCCCGAAGGAGGCGCAGAGCTCGAGCGTCCGTTCGAGCGCCGGAGGGTCCGCGAGGTCGGCGTCGGACGCGAGGGCCGTGACCGACGCCATCGCCCCCTCGAAGAGACGGCCGTCGGGCCGTCCGTCCGTTGTCCGGCCGAACCGGCCGTTGCGGGGCTCGGACGACGCCCGGTCGACACCGGCGGCGCGAAGCGCCGCCGTGTTGACCACGGCCGCATGGCCGCTCGCGTGGTAGAGCACTACGGGCCGGTCCGCGACCGCGCGGTCGAGGTCGGCCGCGAGCGGCCACCGGCGGTCCGCGAACCGCTCGGAGTCCCACCCGTGGCCGACGACCGCGCCCCCGGGGTGCACCGCGCTTCGGGCCGCCAGGCGGCCGACGAGGTCGGCGACCGACCGCGCCTCGGCGAGGTTGAACCCCTCCCGGGCGCGCGTCGCCTCTCCGAGGTGGAGGTGGGCATCGATCAGCCCGGGGACGACGAGACGACCCGAGAGGCGCTCGACCTCGGCGCCCGCCGGCGTCGCCCGCTCGACCGAGGCGAGGGTCCCCACGGTCCGGATTCGGCCGTCCTCGACGAGCATCGCCTCGACGTACCGGTGGCCGGTGAAGATCCGACCGTCCCGGAAGAGACGCGTTTCGCTCATGCGCGCCTGCGGGGCCGCAACCGGGGCGGGCGGAAGAAAGGGTTGGGCGACCCGGCGTTATACGTCGAGGTACCGGTAGAACTCGTACGGGTGGGGCCTCAGGTTCAGCTCGAGCTGCTCCTCGCGTTTCAGCTCGATGTAGGTATCGAGGAGCGTAGAGGAGAACGCGGGCTTGAGGAACTCCCGGTCCGACTCGAGGCAGTCGAGGGCCTCCCCCAGCGAGCCGGGGAGCTCCCGAATCCTCAGCTCGCGGCGCTTTCCTGGCGTGAGCTTGTAGATGTTCTCGTCGACCGGCGGGGGCGGTTCGATCTTGCGCCGGACGCCGTCAAGGCCCGCGAGCGCGAGCGCAGCCTCGGTGAGGTAGATGTTCGCCGCCGAGTCGGGCGTGCGGTACTCGACCCGCTTCGCCTCGGGTCGCTTGCGGTGGTAGAACGGGATGCGGATGCTCGCCGACCGGTTCGCGCGGCTCCACGCGATGAAGACGGGAGCCTCGTAGCCGGGAACGAGGCGGCGGTAGGAGTTCGTGATCGGGTTCGTGATCGCGCAGAGCGCGCGCGAGTGCTCCATCAGGCCGCCGACGTAGTAGCGGCACGTCTGGCTGACCTCGGCGTACGCGTCGTTCGCGTCGTAGAACGCGTTCGCTCCCTTCGACCAGATCGACTGGTTCGTGTGCATGCCGATCGCGTTGTCCCCGTAGATCGGCTTCGGCATCAGGCAACCGAGCTTGCCGTGGCGGTGCGCCACGTTCTTGATCACGTACCGAAGGTCCTGGATGTGGTCGGCGGTCGGCACGAGGTCGTCGTAGTGGATGTTGATCTCCGACTGGCTCGCGGTCGCGACCTCGTGGTGGTGCGCGTCGATCACGACTCGGAAGTCGTCCTCGAGGACGCCGCACATCTCGGCCCGCAGGCCCACGAGGGAATCGACCGGGGGCGTGCGGTGGTACCCCTCCTTGAAGCGGACGGTCGGCCGGACCTCGCCGGTCTGCCACGGGGCTTCGGACTGGTTGATGAGGTAGCCCGCGCCGGCCCAGGCGTCCCGGACGCCGGCGTACGACGGGATCATCTGGACCGAATCGAAGACCCAGAACTCGACCTCGGGTCCCCAGTAGGAGTGGTCGTAGCCGGCCTCCGCGAGGACCTGCTCGGTCCGTCGGGCGACCCAGCGGGGGTCGTGGTCGTACGGGTCCTGGGTCCCGCCGATCCGGACGTCACAGATGAACCGGACCGTCCGGCCGGATTCGGGGTTCCACGGGATCGTCGCGAGGGTGCGAGGGTCCGGGACGAGCACCATGTCGGAGTCGAAGATCTCCCGGAATCCGCGGACCGAGGAACCGTCGAGCTTCGGAACCCCCGACCGGAACATCTCGGCGTTGAGCTCGGAGAACGGGATGTCGACCTGGTTGTACCCTCCGAAGACATCCGTGTAGAACAGTTCGACCCAACGGGTCTTCTCCGCCTTGAGCCGGTCGAGGATCGCCGTCGCATCCGTTGCCGCCTTCGCGCCGCGTTTCGGTGCCGTAGAGATGCCCCCGGGCCTTCCGAACTCCGTCCGCTACTTCAAGTCTCGTGCGGGATTATTGGACGCACGGTCAACTTCGTTGCCGATTTCCTTAACTTCGCCCGACCCACTCATGAGCCATGGGACGAACGTCCACATTGGACGACCTCGACCGGTCGATCCTCGAGGAACTGAACGCCGACGCGCGCCGCAGCCACCGCGAGATCGCGCACCGCCTCAAGGTCTCGCCGACGACCGTCAGCGCGCGGGTCTCGCGGCTCGAGGCCCAGGGGACCATCCGAGGGTACATCCCGGTCCTCGACGACGAGCAGCTCGGCTGGGACCTCTGGGCGGTCGTCGGGATCCGCATCCTCAAGGGGCGGCTGCGCGAGGTCGAGGAGCGGCTCGCGAAGGACCCTAGGGCCTACGTCATCTTCGACGTGACGGGCGACTACGATGCGCTCCTCATCGGCCGCTTCCGGGACCGACGCGACCTCGACCGCTTCGTGAAGCACGCCCTCCAGGACCCGCACGTCGAACGGTCCAACACCCAGGTCGTCCTCAACCGCGTGAAGGAGGACCGGAGGGTGCCGGTCCAGCGCCGAAGCGCCGGCCGCGAGACCGCGGAGTAACGGCTAAGAGCGTCGGGGACCCCTTCCGGCACCGAGGGGGGCGACCATGGACTGGGGAATGGCGAACCGGATGCACCGGATGTTCTCGCCGGCGAGCGGGAACACGGTCATGCTGGCGGTCGATCACGGCTACTTCATGGGACCGACCCGGCGGCTCGAGGATGCCCGAGCCACGATCGCACCGCTCGTGCCGTACGCGGACGCTCTCGCGCTGACGCGGGGCCTCCTTCGCCACAGCGTCGACCCGACGACCTCGGTCCCGATCGTGCTGCGGGTCTCGGGCGGTTCGACGATCCTCAAGGAGGACCTCTCGCACGAGGCCGTCACGACCTCGATGGAGGAAGCCGTACGGCTGAACGTGAGCGCGGTCGCGCTGAGCGTCTTCGTCGGCGCGCCGCACGAGCACGAGTCGCTCGTCCACCTCTCCGAGCTCGTGGACGACGCGGAGGCCGCCGGTCTCCCCGTGATGGCGATCACGGCGGTCGGCAAGGAGCTCGAGAAGCGCGACGCCCGGTACCTCGCGCTCGCGTGCCGCGTCTCCGCCGAGCTCGGAGCGCGGATCGTGAAGACCTACTACTGCGACGACTTCTCGAAGGTCGTGGAGGGGTGTCCGGTCCCGCTCGTGGTCGCGGGCGGCCCGAAGCTCGACAGCGACGAGGCGGCCCTCACGCTCGCGCGCCACGCGATCGACGAGGGCGCGCACGGGATCGACATGGGCCGGAACATCTGGCAGTCGGACCACCCGGTCGCGATGCTGAAGGCGCTGCGAGCGATCGTCCACGAGAAGGCGACCGTCCGGGAGGCCCTCGACGTCCTGAACGGCTCGAAGGCGAACCCGTCCCCGCGCGCGGCGGTGACCTGAGGCGGGTCGTCCTCGGCTCGCGGGCCGTGCCGTGCGCCCCGTCGGAGATATAGCCCGGTCCGTCTACGCCCCCTCGCGCGGGGATTGCCAAGCTTGGCCAAAGGCGCCAGATTCAGGGTCTGGTCCCGTAGGGGTTCGTGGGTTCAAATCCCTCTCCCCGCACCACCTTGGGCGGTTCAAATACCACAAATAGTTGAACTTCGCTACCTGCTTCGTGGCGCGCCAGACGCGAGCAGAACGACCCCGCGAGGAGCCCCACCGGGTCCTTGGACGACACCGTGGCCTGCTCGAGGACCCGTTGGTTCGCCCCTGGTGGGAAGAACGTTCGCT
>JAJZGO010000035.1 GCA_021798415.1 Thermoplasmata archaeon
GGCGACGATCGCGGTGGTCGTGGAGCTCGTGCTCGTGCCCTTCGCTGCCCCGTCCGACGGCCGGCCGGTGGGGTCGACCCAAGGCCCCGACCTCGAACCTCCGGCCCGCGGTCCGCTCCGCGGGCCGATCGTTTCGGGGCCTCTCAGTATATCTAATTCCGAAGAAGATAGGGCCCGCGGCATGTCGGCGCAAGTAGAGAAGGCCGAGCGGTTTCGCGCGCTCCACCGCCGCCGCCGACTGTTCGTCCTGCCGAACGCCTGGGATGTCCCGAGCGCCCGAACGTTCGAGGACGCCGGCTTTCCCGCGGTCGCGACCTCGAGCGCGGGGGTGATGGCGTCGCTCGGTTACCCCGACGGACAGACGATGCCCCGGCGGGAGCTGGTCGCCGCCGTTCGACGGATCGCGGACCGCCTTTCCGTCCCGCTCAGCGCGGACGTCGTCGCCGGGTTCGGACGAAGTGCCGGCGAGGTCGCCCGCACGGTCCGCTCCGTCCTCGGTGCCGGGGCCGTCGGCATCAACCTCGAGGACCTCGATCCCTCGAGCGGCCGGCTGTTCCGCGTCGAGGCCCAGGTCGAGAAGGTCCGCGCGGTCCGAAGGACGGCCGAGGCGGTCGGTGTCCCTCTCGTGATCAACGCCCGCACGGACGCGGTGCGCCACCATCCCGGCACCCCGACGGCTCGACTCGAGGAGGCGGTTCGTCGCGCGTCCGCCTACCGGGACGCGGGGGCCGACTGCGTCTATCCGATGGGGCTCACCGACGCGGGGTCGATCTCCACGTTCGTCCGCGCGGTCGACGCACCGGTGAACGTGATGGTCCGCGCCGGCCTCCCGCCCCTCGCGGAGCTGGAACGGCTCGGCGTCCGCCGGCTCAGCTTCGGCCCCTCGGCTTCCTACGCGGCGATGGGACTCCTCCGGCGGGCGAGTCGCGAGATCCTGACGTACGGTACCTTCACTTCGCTCGTGGACGGGGCGATCACGTTCGACGAGCTGAACCTTCTCGCGTTGCCGAAACCGCTGGGACGCTCCCGCGGGTAGTTCAAGCTCCTCTCGCCCCCCCCGGGAGCGCCTTCGACCGTGGAATCGGTTTCACGGACCGACCAAATAGCCCGCCTCGGGTGGACCGCGTGTCCCCCTCGGAGGGGAGCCAAAGGATGAGCGCGAACCAGGTCGTTGGGAAGAATTGGTGGGTCCGCCACGTCGGCGCGTTGAAGACCACGTTCCGGGTCTTGCTCGGCGTGGTGTGGCTGGTCAATGGGGTACTCAAGTTCACGTCCGGGTACGTCGACAGCTTCCTCGGGGACGTCCAGAACTCCCAGGCGAACGCCCCGAGCTGGCTCTCGGGGTGGTACTCGTTCTGGGCTACCCAGGCCGGCAGCAACGCCTCGCTCATCGTCTATACGGTCGGGGCGTTCGAGGTGATGCTCGGGCTCGCTCTCGTCTTCGGCTTCGCACGGAAGATCGCGTACTCGGGGGGCGCCGTGCTGAGCCTCTTGATCTGGGCAATCCCGGAGGGATTCGGAGGACCGTACCAGGCGGGATCCGGAGGGACTGATGTCGGGACCGGCCTCGTCTACGCGATCGCCCTGTTCGGGCTGATCGTCATCAACGCGACCTACGGGCCCAGTCGCTACAGCCTCGACAGCCTGATCGAGCGGGTCTTTCCCGGCTGGGCACGCCTCGCCGAGTTCGGCCCGCGAGAGGCGCGGGCGACGTCCGACCGGCCCCGCAAGGAGCTCCCCGCCGCCTGACGGGACCATCGAGCGCCGACCTTCCGGGGCGGGATGGCGAGACCCGCCCCTGGCCCGGGGAGTCGGCCCCGTGCCCGACGGCCCGCGCTCGGGGCCTACGGCTCGCTCAGTCGCGCCGTCGCCGGGGGCGATCCTCGGATTCCTCGTCGTCGTCCCGGCGAGGAGCGCGCCGACGGTACGAGCTCGGCCGGTCGCCCCCGCGCGGTGGGCTCCATCCGCCCCGGGACCGCGGACGGGAGCCGGCGCCGGGGGGACCCCGGCCGAAGCCGCCTCCGCGGCGGGGGGCAAACCCGCCCCGGCGGTTGTCTTCGCGTCGCGGGGGAAGAGTGAACCGGTTCCCGCACGAGGAGCACTCGCCCATGACGAGTCCGTCGTCCCCCGTCGTGAATCGGAGGGGGCCACCGCACTCGCGGCACGGGCGCGACGCCGGTCGCGCGCCCCCATCGAACGGCTTGCGGAACGTCCGCTCGACGCGTTCGGGTCCGGCGGAGGGTCGCGAGACAACGTAGCTGACCGTCGTCGAGCAACCCCGGCAGGCCGCCTCGAGGCCGCTTTCCCCCACGCTGCGGATCGTCAGCTGTCCACCGCACTCGGCACACACCGGGGCGTTTGCATCGGCCGGCGGGCCGACGACCGCGGCGGCTGCCGCCTCACCCGCCTCCGGTGCACCCACCGGCGCCCGGGTGCCCGGTTCGATACCCTCGAGAACCATGGACGCCTTTCCGCAATCGGGGCACGTCCCGCTCAAGAGGCGGGCGCTTTGGCTCTGGAATTCCATCTCGGCGCCACAGTCGGGGCAAGAACTCGGCAAGGTTTCCTCTGCGGACCGAGTCCACCTGACCTCTTTACATCGAGCCTGCCTCGAGCCGGCCGTCAGCCCCCCTCTTCCCGTCCGGGGGTGGGCCCCGGTGCACGCCTCGGCCCTCCGGTCCAGGATACTGCTATCCGCGGCCGACCGATCCGAGCGCCGTGGTAACGTACGTCGCTCTCCTTCGAGCGGTCAACGTCGGGGGAATCCGGATCGCCATGGACGAGCTGCGGGCGCTCGCCGCGAGCCTGGGGTACGGGAACGTGCGATCGTTCTTACAGACCGGGAATCTCGTGTTCGACAGCGAGGGCGAACGGCCGGTCGCGGTGGAACACCGGCTCGCGGAGGCCACCGGACGCCGTCTGGGGGTCAGGACGGAATTCTTCGTGCGGACGTCCCCGGAGTGGACCGCCGCGATCGAAGCGAACCCGCTCGCCGAAGCGGCCGTCCGGGACCCGAGCCACCTCGTGGTCGTCTTTCTCAAGGCGAGCCCCTCGGGCGCCGAGGTGAAGGCGCTGCGCGCGGCGGTCATGGGACCCGAGACCGTCGAGGTCGTCGGCCGACAGGCCTACATCGCCTACCCGGAGGGGATCGCCGGATCCCGGCTCACGCTCTCGCGGATCGAACGCGCGCTGGGCACCCCAGGAACCGGCCGGAACTGGAACACGGTACGGCGCCTAGGGGCCGAGGCAACGGATCGAGCAGAATCCTCCTCTGGGCCCGCTCGCCCGGCCCGGAGCTAGGCCACGTTCGGCGGCGGGGAGGCCACGAATGATTTTTGAGATGGTTCGACATGACGACATTGTGTCCGGGGCAGCCCTAGCTTGTGCCTGCTGCGACTGTGGCTCTTGCTGCAAGTGTTGCGCGTGCTGCTCGGTCGATGAGGTCTGCTGCACGACCTGCCCGTCTCCGGCTTAGCTTTCGGAGGTTCGGCCGGGGGGCGGGACCCCCAACACAGGGGCTCGCTTCGATCTCGTTGTGAAGCCGGCCTGACGGATGTATGAGAAGGCCGGTCGCCGTCCGGATTCTCATGTCCGTCGCGTACCCGACCCCCGGGGGAGCCTATACAGCCGTCCGGAATCGACCGCCCTCGGCCGGCACGGCCGAATCGCTCGTGCTGGCGGCGCTCGTCCTCCAGGTGATCGGCGCGGCGGTGCTGATCATCGGCCTGTCGGTCGCGCTCGGCGTGTCGGTGGTCACGCCGTTCGCCTACTCCTGGGTGGTCGCGATCGTCGCCGTCGTCATCGGCGGGATCGCCCTGCTGTTCCTGTACCTCGCCTACGAGTACTCCTACCGCCGCATCAAGGCCGGGGAATACGAGGCCGCCCAGACACCGACCCTTCTGATCGGCATCCTGTCGCTCTTCGTCGGGATCGTTCCGGGGATCCTCTACATCGTGGGCTACGCGAAGCTCGGCGACGCCGTGCGGGAGCAGCGGTCGATGTTCGTCCCTCCCCCGGCCGGGGTCGCGGCCGGGACTCTCGCACCGGGCGCCGGGACCCAGGTGGCGTGCCGCGGATGCGGCCGGGTCTACCTCGTCGGGCAGTTCCCATTCTGCCCCAACTGCGGTCAGAAGATCGGCGCCTGAACGTCCCGAGGGTGGCCGTCGGTCGCCGAGCGGCCGAGCGACCGGCTCCCGCCGCGATCGGCGGCGGGTACGCCCCCGCGGGAAAGCCGGCGGCCTCGTGGGAGGTGCTCCGCCCTCTCCACCGGGCCCACCTCGCCCTAGGCCGCGTCCGCCGCCCGTTAGCGGTCGGGGCCTTCGCCGGGACGGAGGGGCGTCCCGCACCGGTGGGAACGATCGTGGTCGTAGGGCCGAGGGCGGCCGCTGGACGGTGGCGACCTCGGCCCGCGCATCATCCCGCACACCCGCACATGCTCCACGGTGGGAAGTATGCCTCGGGCGGTCGCGCACCGCGTGCTGGTGCGGGGCGACGGGCCGTTCCCCGGCGGTACGCGTTCGAGTCAGGGGCGTTCGATCGGGCGTTCCCGTCCGGCCGTTCGTCGCGAGGTGGTCGGGGGTGGCGTCCCGGCGAGTCGCGCACGCGCGGGATCGGCCTTCCCTCGGGGATTCCTTAAAGTCGACCGACTTCGTATCGCCTTCTCGACCGATGATCCGGATCCAAGAGTGGAGCGAGCTCAGTGACCGTGCGCGGGATCGGGTCTCGCTCCTGGACGTTTCCGACGGCGATCCTGCGTCGCATTCGGAGCGCCAGCACGGCTACCGGGTGGACGGGGGCCTTTACCGGGGGTACCACGCCCTCTTCGCGGTTCGGAACGGGGACGTCCTCTCCCGGGCGGCCGGGATGGACCTTACGCTGACCACTCGCTCGCGCGACGAGCCCCTCCTCGGGGTCGCGGACGTGGTGACGCGACCGGATTCCCTCGGTCGTGGACTTGCGCCTCTCCTGATCGAAGAGTTGCACCGCCGAGCGAGCGCCCGAGGGATTCGTTGGGCGGCGCTGTGGACCCATCGGACCTGGACCGCGCATCGGCGGTACGAGAGACTCGGGTACCGCGACGCGTACTCGCCCGCGTTCCTCCTCAAGCGGATTCCGGCGGCCCCGCCCTCCGAACCTCCCGAGAGCTACGCCTTGCGACCCTGTCGCTTCCGCGACGCTGCGCTCCTCGACTCCCTCTTCGAGCGGGCCAGCGCCCAGCGCGTCGGATTCGTCCGCCGGCCCGCCGCGGCCTTCGAGGCCCGGTTCCGTCTCGGCAGCCGACGGCCGAACACCGTACATCTCCTCCTCCACCGGGGGGATCCGGTCGGGTACGCCGTCCTCGACGCGGACGAACACCAAGTGGTCTGCTACGAAGCGGTCGCGGTCCGACGGGCGGACCGGGCCGCCCTCGTGCGGCTGCTCGAAAAGCAAAGCGCCGGTCGTTGGCTCGTCTTCCGGCGCACGACCTTCGTGCGGGACCTCGGGGTGTGGGCCGCCCGAAGGGGGTACTCGGCCTTCCCGCTCGAGCACTCGACGCTGATGGTAAAGCCGCTCGCACCGCTCCCCCCGGCCGATCGTGCGGCGCTCATGCGCACGTTCGGGGACCCCCGGTTCTCGTGCCATACCGGCGACATGTTCTAGCCGGGAACCCGGACCCGCGTCCCCGGTGGGCGGCGTCGGCCCCGAGACGAGTGCTCAGAGCTTCCGCAAGAGCTGGTCGAGCTCCTCGGCGGCGCGGTCGAGTTCCTTCGCCGCGCGCCGGGCCGCCTTCTTGGCGGAGCCCGAGGGATCCTGGGCCGCGACCTCCGCCTTCGAAAGGAGGCGTTTCGATAGGCGCGCCGTCGCTACCGCGAGGTCCTTCGCCGCGTGCTTCGCGTCCGCGACCAGCTGGTCGACCGGATCGGAACGAACCGATCCCGCGGCCGACCCGGTCGCGCCCGGGCCGGCGCAGTGGGGACAGGATTCGGCACCGGGCGGCAGGAGGGTACCGCACCACTGACAGTACATCGTCCCCGGTAGCGCGCGGCTTCCCAAAAGCGCTTGCTCCGTCCGCGGTTTCGAATCGAGACCTTCGCCCCGAGTCAGAACCCCACCGCGTGAATCAGAACCCCGCGGGTCCCGACCAGCTTGCGATTCTAGGCCTCCGCCAGCGGTCGACGGGGCCCTGGAGCTCGACCGCGGGCGAGTGAGTTAAGGCTTCGGAGCGGTCGGCCCTAGCGCGGGACACCGGCGGGAGACCGACGCATGCGGGACCCCGCCGGGCCGCCCGCGGGGGTGCACACGACGACGGCGGGAGTTCCGGGCCCTCCGGAATCGCTCGAGAGCCTCTTCGCCCGCCACGCGCCCCGCGACGGGGTCGGCCAACTATCACCGGACGCCCTCGAGCTCCTTCGGACGACCGGCTCGACCGAGGTAACGGTCACGGTGGTCGTCGGCGACCTGCGGCTCTCGGGGTTCGTCCTCAAGGAAGCGATCCACCCCGCCTTGTTCGCCCGGTTCATCATCGGGTTCACGGAGGCGGTTCGCGGACTCACGCACGCGAACGACGGCTGGTTCGACAAGTTCACCGGGGACGGCTTCATCTCGTTCTGGATCCATCAGGCCGCGTACGGACGGGAGGTCGCCCGGATACCGGGATTCTGCCAGGCGGTACTGCCAGCGTCCGAAACGCTGGTCGCGAACCTTCGGGCCAACTCGAGGAACTTCCCCCTCGGAGTGGGACTCTCGCTCGGAGCGGACTCGGGGCCGTGCGAGCTCGCGAGGGTCGGAGAGGCGCTGACGCTCATCGGGGGCCCGATCGTCGGCGCGACCCGCATGGTGGCCGGCGCGTCGGCGAACCGACTGGTGGCGAACGTGCTCCTCGGTCAAGCCCTCGAACGGGACCGCACGGCCCTCGAGGAACGCGGGATCCGGATCCGGCGGACGAACGTTCGCACGAAGGAGTATCCGGCCGGTCAGGAAGCGTTCGAGCTCGCCTTCCCGGTTCGACCCCGGGACGCCGCGAGCTCGCCTCGTCCCTTCCGCTAGCGGCTCGGGCCCTCTACGGCGGGAACCCCAACCCTTGAGCCCTCGTGCGACGCTCCCGCGGATGCGAACGGTAACAGTATAGAAAGTTATTACACATCGTGGAGGTATAACGCCCATTATCGCTGGCTCCGGGTGGGCCGGAAGGCCGTGCGGGCACGCGACCAAGGTTGCTTCAAGTAGTAAGGTCGCTTACCCTCACTCCGTATGCCCAAGAAGGGTGCCAAGAAGAAGGCGAAGAAGAAGCGCTAAACCTCTTTCCGACGGGGCCGTCGGATTCGCGGAGGGCGCGACCCGCGTGTCGGGATCGCGTGGACGCTGCGGGGAGAGTTCTCTCCGCGCTATCGTCCTTTCTGCACCGGCGGCTCAGGGCCGGCCTCGGCCGGCCCACCCCGCCTCCCTAACGGTCGCTCGGCTCACCAGCGACGGTCCCGACGTCGGGAGCCCTCGGCCGGCGCCGAGCCTCGGCCCTCTCCGTATCGCGACCTTCGGGACGGCGGGCGCGACCTCCCGCGGTCCTCGCGCGGTCGGTAGCGACCCCCACCACCGCCGCGGTCCGAGCCCCGCGGCCGGGAGGGCCCTCCCTCGAGGCGCGGCGGGGCGGGCGCGCCGTAATCGAAATCCGGGATCTTCGCCCGGGGGATCTCGAAGCCGAGCAGTCGCTCGATCCGGTCCAGGTCTGCGCCCTCGTCGGGGCTCACCAGCGTGAAGGCGTCGCCGCGCCGCTGCGCGCGGGCCGTCCGCCCGACCCGGTGGACGTACACCTCCGGCTCGTGCGGGACGTCGAAATTGACCACGTGACTGACCCCCTCCACGTCGATCCCGCGGGCGGCGATGTCGGTCGCCACGAGGACCCGGTGCTGGCCCCCCCGGAACCCTTCGAGGGCCCGGATACGCTGGCTCTGGCTGCGGTTGCCGTGGATCACGCCGGCGGAGATCCCCCACTGCGAGAGCTGCCGGGCGACGCGGTCGGCGCGGTGCTTCGTCCGGGCGAAGACGAGGACGCTCGACATCGTCTCGTCCTGCAGGAGGTCGCGCAGGAGCAGGGGCTTGAGGTGCGCAGAGACGGGGAGCGCGAGGTGCGAAACGCCGACCGCCGCGACGGTCGTCGGGTCGACGTGGACCATGCGGGGGTCGCGGAGGAACTCCCGCGAGAGCGCCACGATCTCCGGGGGCATCGTGGCGGAGAAGAGCATCGTCTGGCGATCGCGGGGAACGGCGGAAAGGATCTTGCGCACGTCGGGGAGGAACCCCATGTCCAGCATCCGGTCCGCCTCGTCGAGAACGAGGATTCTCACGGAGCTCAGGTCGACGTGGCCCTGCCGCATATGGTCGAGGAACCGCCCGGGGGTCGCCACGATGATCTCCGCGCCCCCGCGGAGCGCCCGCGTCTGAGGCTCCATGCCGACTCCGCCGTAGACCGCCGCCCCGCGTCGGGGCGTGTAGTGGCCGAGCTTGTGGAGGAACCCCTCGGCCTGCAGCGCGAGCTCGCGAGTGGGCGTCAGGACCAGGGCGTAGATGCGGCCCGGCGGCAGGTCGAGGGTCCGCTCGAGGATCGGGAGGAGGAACGCCGCCGTCTTGCCCGTACCGGTCTGGGCGGTCGCGACCACGTCCCGACCGAGCACCGCTTCGGGGATCGCCCGGCTCTGGATCGGGGTCGCGGCGTGGTAGCCCATCTCCTTGATCCCTCGCCGGAGGCTGGGGTGGAGCGGAAGCTCTTCGAATCGGATGTGGGTCGACGGCGACGGACGTGCCGGACGCTCGGTTTCGGCCATTGGGTCGGATGTCGGACTCCGTGCGAGGTTAAGAGCCGGCGGGAGGACCCTCGAGGAGCGGCGAGCCGCCGCGGCGAGCCGTGCAGGGCCGGAGCCGAGACGGTCGGCGCGGACGGTCGGGTCCGTCGGGCGAGGTCGTCCCGAGCCCGGTCCTCCGCGGGTCGCGGTGGCCCCGGTCACACCGGACGAGACGCGGGCTTTGCCGTGTCGTGCCGCTCGGGGGGTCCGACGTAGAGCTGGCGCGGGCGCGCGATCTTCTGTTCCTCGTCAAGGATCATCTCTTGCCACTGGGCGAGCCAGCCGCTCATCCGCGGGATCGCGAACAGGACCGGGAACATGTCGGTCGGGAAGCCCATCGCCTGGTAGGTGATGCCCGAGTAGAAATCGACGTTCGGGTAGAGGTGGCGTTTGATGAAGTAGTCGTCGGAGAGCGCGACCTTCTCGAGCTCGAGCGCGATGTCGATGAGCGGGTTGCGTCCCATTTCGGAGAAGACCGACTCGGCGACCTTCTGGACGATCCGCGCGCGCGGGTCGTAGCTCTTGTAGACCCGGTGGCCGAACCCCATCAGCCGGCGTTTGCCGGCTTTGACCTGACGGATCAGCTTCGGGACGTTCTCCTTCGACCCGATCTCCTGGAGCATCCGGACGACCTGCTCGTTCGCCCCTCCGTGGAGCGGTCCGTAGAGCGCGGCGGCGGCGGCGGAGGCACAGACGTACGGGTCGGCGTAGGAGCTCCCGACCGTCCGCATCGCGCTCGTGCTGCAGTTCTGCTCGTGGTCCGCGTGCAGTACGAAGAGGGTGTCGAGCGCCTTCGCGAGCACCGGGCTCGGGTCGTACCCCGTCGTCCACGACGGCCGGTACATCATCGACAAAAAGTTCGCCGCGTAGCCGAGGTCGTTGCTCGGGTAGATGTACGCCATACCGATCGAGTGCCGGTAGGCGAACGCGGCGATCGTGGGGATCTTGGCGACGAGACGGTGGATCTGCCGTTCGCGGAGGACGGAGTCCTGGATCTGCTTCGCCTCGGGGTAGAACGTCGACAGGGCCGCGAGCGTGCTGACCATCATCCCCATCGGGTGGGCGTCGTGATGGAACCCGTCCATGAACTTCTTGACGTTCTCGTGGACCATCGTGTGGTGCGTGATGTGGTGCAGCCAGTCGTCGAGCTCGGTCCGCGTGGGAAAGTCGCCGTGGATCAGGAGGTACGACACCTCGAGGTACGTCCGGCGCCCGGCGATCTCCTCGATCGGATACCCCCGGTAGCGCAGGATCCCCGCGTCGCCGTCGATGAACGTGATCGCGCTGCGGCACGATGCGGTGTTCTGGAACGCCGGGTCGTAGCTCAGAAGGCCGAAGTCGTCCGGCGAGGTCCGGATCTGGCGCAGGCCCGTGGCTCGCACCGCCCCGTCCTCGATCGCGAGGATGTACTCCCGCTGGGTCCGCTGATCGGTCACGGTGAGGGAACGTTTCGGGTCGGGGGACGGGACCGTGGCATCGGCCGGCGCTCGAACGGGCATGGGGACCCGTAGGGGCCGCCGGGTATAGGCGCTTTGTCCGAGGGGGTGCTTCCCGGCACCGCCCCCTTGGGAGGCGCCAAGAACCGGGGGACCGGAGCGACGGTGCGAACGTCCCCCGCGTCAGTTCGTCCCGTCCGCCCGGGCGAGGACCCGCAACGCGCGGAGCGTGATCATCTTGCTCGGGCGGCCGACCTCCTCGAGGGCGAGCGGGGTCGGACGGGCCGCGGGGTGGTCCCGGTGGAAGCGTGCGATCGGTCCCACGACGTCGGGGTGGAGGGCGTCGAGGTTCCAGCGGCCGTCCGGACGGCGCTTCCGCCGGAGCTGGTCCATCGCGAACCCGAGCCGTCGGTCGTCGGAGTGCCCGAGGCTCGTCAGGAGGTCGAGCCCCACGAGGAGGTCGTAGTAGTAGTGGATCGGGTAGTGGAACCGAAACCATGGGGCGTAGCGGGCTCCCTGGCGATGAAGCTCCCGCTCCAGGAAGAACTCCGCCGCCGCGTCGGCGCATCGGCGCATGGCGGCCGTCCACTTCGAGCGAGGGACCGCGGCGAACGCTGCGAGGCCTTCCCAGGAATCGAGCTGGCGACCGCCACCCCAGCACGACCAGCCGCCGCGCGGGTGCGCGGTCTCGACCAGCCACTCGAGGCTGCGACGAATGCGAGGGTCGTCGGCGTAGCCCATCCGGGCGAGCGCCGCGGTCATGTTGCCGACGACGCAGTGGTGACCGGTCCCCTTGGAGTTCCCCCCGACGCCTCCGCCTCGCAGGGCAAACCGGGTCATCCAGAGTTCGCACGACCGGCGGATCGCCGGCGTCGCCCGCGTGACGCCGAGGTCGGCGAGCACGAGGAGATTCCAGTGGGTGGAGATGTACTTCGGAGTGTACAGGCTCTTCTCCGAGTGCCACCACCCGTCCGGCGCCCGCCGGGCGAGCAGGTCCGCCGCCCAACCCTCGAGCGGGATCGCGCGCTTCGCCTCGCGGACGTCCGGGTCGGATTCGGGCCGTCCGAGAACGTCGCGAAGGGTCAGGTAGCGAACCGACGGCTGGTCCGCCTCGAGCAACCAGTCGACCACGGTCCGAGCGGTGGGCACGACCCGACCAGGGGTCGTCGCGGGCTTAAGCGCGCGCTCGGGCCCGAGCGGGAGCCACGAGAACCGAGACCCGTCCCGGCCGCCCCGAGACCGCATATGCGCGGCGACCGTACCCCCGGACCATCCGGTGAGGGCGGACGGGATGAAGTGGGGCGCCACGGGACGCATCGTCGATCTCGACGGCGCGGACCGCGAGCGCGCCCTCCCGACGCTCCGCGAAGGGTTCGTCGGGGTCTATCGATGGCACGCCAAGCGGATGCTGGGGCGGGTGTCGAGCGTGCGCGCCGCCGAGCTGGGCGGCGAGATCGTGGGGGTCGCCCTGCTGGACCGGCTCACGCCCGAGGTCGGTTACGTGTACTACCTCTCGGTCGGCGAGCGCCACCGGCGCGCGGGGATCGGCGGCGCCCTCCTGGACGATGCCCTCATGCGGTTCCGGCACGACGGCGCGAAGGTCGTCTACGCGGCGGTCGAGGGGGAGAATCGGGCCTCGCTCGACCTGTTCCGGTCCCGCGGGTTCCGGGTGGTGGAGCGCGACGAGACGAGCTACCGCGACGGGGGTCTCGGGCCGAAGGGCCTCCGAAGCCGCATGTGGGTCGTCTCGGGCGAGCAGGTGCTGGGGATCCGCTTCGGCCCGCCCTGACCTCGCTTGGGAGCGCGTTCCGGCCCCGGTCGCGTCCCCGGAGGGCGGTCCTCCACCTACGGCGGGTTCTGGAGATGGCCCCACGCCGTCGAGAAGCCGTAGAGGACCGCGGCGATCCCCGCGAGCACGACGACGATGAGGAAGAGCCCCAATAGCGCAGCCCACACCCGCGGGTACGAGGGCGTGGGCGAGCCGCCCGGCAGAGGGTCGACCCCGGGGACCTTTGGCCCGGTGACGAACCAATCGACGTAGAGAGTCGCCGGGTAGGACAGGATCGCTACTCCGCCGAAGGCGAGGTACATGAGGAACGTCTCGAGCGGGTCCTTGGTGAGGCCGAGGATGTAGGCCCGCGCGCCGTAGTAGATCACGCCCGAACCGACCACGACGCCGAGCATGCCGACGAAGTGCGTCGGGAGGCGGAACCACGTCGCCGCCCAGAACGAGAGCAGCAGCAGGCTGAGCATGAGGAGTGGGTCGAAGAAGAACAGGTTGTAAGCGCCGGGAAGCGGCCAGGTCAGTTCTCCCGATAAGGCGATGATCCCCACGAGGGCGCCGAGGATTCCGAGGAGGAATCCCCCTTCGCGCAGGTGGGTCTGCGCGCGATCGGGGTCCTTTCGCCGGGAATGGAGCCAGACGAAGAACGCCGTGTAGAACACGGTGGCCGCGATCAGCACGAGGAGGTCCAACACCAGGGTCAGGTCGTCGATGAACGCCATCTCTTCTGTTCCCCTCTCCGAGCACCGGCTCCGACCTTCCGGTCGGCCGGTCCACATCCGGCGGAGGTGGGTTATATCCACCACGTCAATCGTCGTTTACTCGAGCACGACGGCGACGTTCGGTCCCGATGCGGCACCCCCGACGCCCCGCTCGGGGACCGCCTCCCGAGGATCGGCGGACCGCCCGAGAGCGCCCGATACGAGATGGGAGGACGATACCCCGGCCACCGGTCCGAGCCGACCGACCGCATCGAGCGAGCCGTCGACCCCGGCTCGGTCGAGGAGGCCCGCGCGCTGTTCCGGGAATACGCGTCGCAACTCGGGTTCTCCTTAGAGTTCCAGGGGTTCGACTCCGAGCTCGCCGGGCTGCCGGGCGAGTACACGCCGCCTTCCGGAGCGCTCTTCCTGGCCCGGGTCGGCCGCGACCTGGCCGGGTGCGTGGCTGTTCGCGACCTGGGCGACCACGCTTGCGAGATGAAGCGCCTCTATGTGCGACCCGCGTACCGCGGGCATGGCCTCGGACGACGCCTCGCGGAACGGGCCATCGCCGAGGGCCGACGCCTCCGCTACGTGAGGATGCGGCTCGACACGGTCGCCGGGATGACCGAGGCGATCGCCCTCTATCGTGGCCTCGGGTTCCGAGAGATCGCCGCCTATCGGTTCAATCCCCGGAACGATGCGGCCTACTTCGAGATCGACCTGGAGTAGTGCGCGCGCGGACCGGAGGCACCCCGTCCTCCCGTTCGAGCCTCGCGGGCACGGTCGCCGTTCTCCCGCGCCGGGTGGGAGACTCCGCTCCTCCTCCACGGGGGTCGGACGCGCTACGCTTTCGCGATCGCGCCGTCGGGTCCGCGCGCGCGTTCTCGAGCCGACCGAACCGCGCGGACCACCTCGGCCGGATCGACCCCGCGAACGAGCCGAAACCGGCGCGCCCCGACCGCGATGCCGGGGAGTTCCACGCGGTCGCCGTAGCCGATCCGCATCCAGAATCGGTGGGGCGCGACCGTCTCGAGGGGACCGAGCGGTTCGGAGAAGGTCGGCGTCGGCTCGAGCCGACGTCCGCCCAGGATGCCCGCCCGAGGATAGAATAGGCATCGACGGTCGGTCAGCACGAGGCATCCCGTGCGCTCGCGGGACGCATCGTCCTCGGCGGCCTGCGCCGTCCAAGTGCCGAGAACGGACTCGCCCGGTTCGAGTCCGGGCACGGATTCGAACGGCACATCGCGATTCATGCGCGGACCCCTTCCCCACGGCGCCGCCCGATTTAACTCGGGCCGTGACGTCCCTCCGAGAGCCGTCGCGGGAGAAGTGGCGGTAGGGCGGGATGGGCCCTCAACCACCGGGTCT
>JAJZGO010000158.1 GCA_021798415.1 Thermoplasmata archaeon
GCGAGGTCTTTCCCGACCACCTGACGGGGAACATCAACCTTCGGAAGCTCGAGGAGGTCGGCGATCCGATGAGTCCCCTCGTCCTCGAGCCCGGGAAGCTGCTCCAGGCGAACCGGGGGTTCCTCCTCGTCGACGAGATCGGGAAGCTCCCGGTCGGCACCCAGAACGTGCTCCTCCAGGCGCTCCAGGAAGGGACGGTCACCCCGTCGAAATCGCGCGAGACCTTCCCCGGTTCGTTCGTCGCGGTCGGGACGTCGAACCTCTCGGACCTCGACAACATCAACGACCCCCTCTCCGACCGCTTGACGAGCCTGCACATCGGCTACAACGAGCGCCACGCGGACAACCGCCGCATCGTCACGGTCGGACGCTCGGGCGAACGGGCGTACGTCCCCGAGATCCTGGTCGACGCGGGCGTCCGCGTCGTCGAGGCGTGGCGCCAGCGGATGAGCGAGGAGAACCCCGACATCGGCGAGGTCGGGTCGAACCGCACGCTGCTCGACGTCGCCTCGCGCACGGCGGCGGTCGCGGCGCTCTCTCTCCACGGCGTCCCCGGAAGCACGGACCTCAAGGCGGGGCTTCTCCACGCGATGCGCGGTCGCATCCGCGCGCGCAGCGGAGACTCGTTCCGGCAGAACGAACGTCGCGTGACGGAGTTCATCGACCAGTACCTCCCGCCCGCCCTGAAGCGCAGCGCCGGGGTCTACTGGTGCCGATACTTCCGCGGCGCCCTGAAGGAGAACGGGGGGGAGGCCGAAGCGCTCATCGGCGAGGGGCGGCGCCTCAAGGACGACGCCGAGCTCCGCGGCCAGGCGGCCACCGAGGGGACGCTCTTCCCGAAGTTCCGCGGATTCGCGCGGTACGTGGCCGAGCGGGAACGCGCGGACCCGGGCGGGGGCTCCCTCGATACCGCCGTGAACGTCTTCCGGCTCCTCGAGGAGTTCTCGCTCTTCTCCTGCGGGGAGGACGACGACGACACCCCCCTCTAGCCCGTCGGTCACGCTGCCGAGCTGCGAGGAGTACCCCGACGATGTCCCGTCGGACGACCTTCTCGACCCGGTCGACACGGCCGCCCTCGTCCGGGCCCTCGCCGAAGGCGGGGTCGAGGGAGCGCGGCGCCTCCTCCGCGAGACGGCGTCGCGCGACCGGGAGCTCAAGGACCGCCTCGACCGGCTGAGGGCCCGCCTCCGCCGCCAGGCCGAGCGGCAGGTCGGACGGCTCGTCGGCGAGTACGACCGGCGGATCGAGGAGCTCTCGGACGTGTCGCGGAAGAGCGACGAGGCGGTCGCCCGGGAGCTCGCCGCCCTCGAGGAGCGGCTGCGCGCCGCGCGCTCGGCGGACTGGTCGAAGCTGCCGTCGGGCGAGCTGCTCGACGAGGTCCGGTCCGGGCTCCTCCTCCCGACGGCCTCCTGGAACCGCCCCACCCCTCCGCCGGGCCTCCTGGCGCGGCTTCGCGCCGCACTCGCCCGACTCCTCGCCTGGTTGCGCCGCCTCTTCGGGCGGGGCCGCTCGGCTCCGACGCCCCGCCGCGGGGGCCGGACCCTGACAATCGCCGTCCGCTCGGCCGATGGTCGCGCGCTCGGGCCGTCGGAGATCGGGGAGACGCTCGCCCGACTCTCCTCCGCGGAGCGCCGGGAGCTCTCCGAAACCGTCACGGGGTCCATCCGAGCGCGGGGGAGCGACCTGCGTCGCGAAGCCGAGGAGAAGCGAAAGGCGGCCGAGGCCCAGCGGCGGCGGCTCGAGGAGGAGCGGGCGGAGGCCGAGCGACGGGCCGCCGCCCAGACCGAGGCCCGGGTCCGCGAGGGCGAGGAGCGCCGGCTCGAGCGCGAGCTCAAGGAGCGCGGGTTCGTCGCCGAGCGGGCCGGCGAGCTCGTCGTCACCTACGGCCTCGTGGAACGGTTCGCTCGCCTGCTCCTCGAGGAGGAGAGCCGGACGCTCCCGAGCGACGTTCGGCTCTCGCTTCGCGGCGGAGGCTCGACGGGGACGTACGAGAAGGCCCGACTGCGCCGGCCCGAGGAGGTCGCCCACCTCGACGTCGTCGGTTCGCTGCTCGCCGCGCGGCTCGCCGGCTCCCGGCACATCGACGAGTCGACGAGCATGGTGTACCGGGAGGTCACGTCCGAACGCGTGCACGTCGTGCTCGCGTTCGACCGCTCGGGCAGCATGACCGAGAACCACAAGCTCGAAGCCGCGAAGAGGGCGCTCCTCGCGCTCTACGTCGCGGTCCGCCGCCGCCATCCCGATGCGACGATCGACGTCCTCGCCTTCGCGAACGACGTCGCGGTCCTCGACCTCGTCGAGCTCTGGGAGTGCTCGGCCGGTGCCTTCACGAACACGGCGGAGGTCCTGCGCGCCGCCCACCTCCTGCTCGCCGGCTCCCGGGCCACCCGCCGGGAACTCTACCTCGTCACGGACGGATTGCCCGAGGCCTACACCGACGCGGCCGGCCAGGTCCGCTCGGGCCAGCTCGACGTCGCGATGGAGCGCGCCCTCGAGCGGGCGCGCGAGCTCGCGACCGTGACGCCGCTCCGCAGCACGCTCGTCCTCCTCCGCTCGGAGCACCCCGAGTACGAGACCGCCGCGCGGGCGATCGCCCGGACGCTGGGCGGCGACCTCGTGGTGACCGACCCCGCCCGTCTGGGGGTCGAGCTGCTCGTGCGGTGGGCCCACGGGACCGAGACCGAGCGTCGTATCGCGCCCGAGGTCCGAGCCCCGCCCGCGGTCCCACCTGCGCCGACCGCGTCCGGCCGCGGGCGGCGACGCCGGGCCGACCGACGCATGGGCGGCTAGCGGCCGTTGCCGATGGCCGTCAACCTTTATCTTCCGGCTCCCGGGTCCTTCTCGAGAGGCGAGACGATGGGCGACAACCGCGAGCAGGCACAGTTCCGTCAGCACCTCACCGAGATGCGACGGGCGGCCGGCGGCCTCGGCCGGGACTTCGCGCACGAGTTTACCGACCTCGACCGCAAGATCGAGCGCTTCGGCCAGGCGACCGCGAAGGACGCGAAGTACTTGGGCCTCGAGATCCAGGACGAACTCTCCTACCTCGGGAAGACGGTGGACGCCGAGGTGCGCAAGATCCCCCAGCGCCTGAGCGACGCGGGGGTCGCGATCGGCTCGGGAACGGCCCGGGCCGCGGGCGCGGCGCGCGACGCGATGGTCGGGGTCGGCAAGAAGGCGAAGGAAGGGACCCGGAACGCCTTCGCGGCGGCCGCCGGGG
>JAJZGO010000159.1 GCA_021798415.1 Thermoplasmata archaeon
TTCGCGACCGAGTCGCGGGCCCGGAGCGAGTAGAGCGGGCCCATATCGACACCGCCGCCGAGGCCCGGGCCGACGCGGAGCCTCGCGACCAGCGCGGCGACCTTCTGGCGGAACGGCTCGGCGACCGCGCGATCGACGTAGCAGCGCTCGGCGGCGATGCACGCCTGGCCGGCGTTCCAGTACCGCGCCCAGACGGTCGCACGTGCCGCCCAGTCGAGGTCGGCGTCCCGGTGGACGAGGACCGGGGCTTTGCCGCCGAGCTCGAGGAGGCACTTGACGACGCCCGGGGCGGCCTGGCGCAGGACCTCGACGCCGCTCGCGGTCGATCCGGTGAGCGTGACCGTACTGCACGCGGGGTGCTCTAGGAGCGCGGGCCCGACCTCGGGGCCCGAGCCGGGCACGACGTTAAGGACACCGGGCGGAAGTCCGGCGTCGCGCAGCACCTCCGCGATCAGGAGGGAGGAGAGCGGCGTGTTGCTCGACGGCTTCAGCACCATCGTGTTCCCTCCGAGGAGCGCGGGCGCGATCTTCCGGGTGACGGTGGCGGCCGGGAAGTTCCAGGGCGTGATCCCGACCACGACCCCGCGCGGCACCCACACGAGCCGGACGGTCTCGCCGGCCGGGAGCCCCGCGACCTCCTCGCCCGAGAGCGTCCTCGCGAACGCCGCGTAGTACTCGAAGTTGTCGACCGCGCCGTCGACCTCGGAGCGGCTTTCGTAGAGCACTTTGCCCATCTCGCGGGTGACGAGCCGCGCGAGTTCCTCTCGCCGTGCCTTGAGGCCGTCGGCCGCCCGGAGGAGGATCTTCGCGCGGGCCGCGGCGCCGATCGCTTCCCACTTCGGTTGGGCGGACGCACAAGAATCCATCGCGGCTCGCGCGTCGTCCCGGCTCGCGCGGGCGACCTGTCCGACGGGCGAACCGTCGGACGGGTCGACGATGTCGAGCGTCGGTCGGTCGCCGGGCGGGACGATCGCGTTGTCGAGGAAGAGGCCGTGGGTTCCCGTGGCCGACATGGCGGCCCGAGGCCCCGGGGACCTATACCGTTGAGGGCGGGTCACTCCGCGCGGCGCAAGCGCTCGAGCTTCTCGAGGAACTCGACACCCTCGCCGCTCGTCATCGGTCGGCCGTCGTCGCGGACGAGCGGAAGGCCGGCCGACCCGCACGCCTCGGTGGGGGTCTTGCCGTCGAGGAGCGCGCGGAGCGCGACGAGCTCCCGGCGACCGAACCCGATCGAGGCGAGCTCGAACTCGTCGAACGCCTCGAACGCCACGGGGCAGACGACGCGGGCGAGGCGGGCGATCTCGGCCGCGAAGAGACGGATCTCCTCCTGGGCGTGCGGGTCGAGGCGGAGCCGCAGGAAGTGGAAGAGGTTCCAGAGGTTCGTCTTCCAGTACCACTGGGTGTAGTAGGCGACGGGGAGGACGAGACGTGCCGTCTCCCGCGCCACCCCGTCGGCCAGGGCCCGCGAGTAGGTGGCGTAGGCGTCCTTCGAGACCCGGTCGAGGTCGGTCCGGAACCGCTCGACCGCCTCTGGGGGGAGCGGATCGCCTCGCCCCTGGCGGTTGCGCGTCGACTGGTGGCGGACCTCCTCGGGCGGGGGGACTTCGTACTCGTCCGGAACGATGGAATACCTTGCCGAATACTCGTTGAACGAACCGCTGCGATGGCGGATGAACTGCCGGGCGACGAAGATCGGCAACCGAACGAGAAATTTGTACTCCACCATCTCGAAGGGGGTGGTGTGCCGGTGGCGCAGGAGGTACCGGACGAGGCCCCGGTCGTCCCGAACGCTCTTCGTGCCCTGGCCGTACGACACCCGCGCTGCCTGCACGATCGCGGCGTCGTTGCCCATGTAGTCGACGAGGGCGACGAACCCGTGGGTGAGGACCGGGCGACGCACGCCGATCACCCGGTCGGCCTCGGGAACGACGGGTCGGACCATCGGTCGCTCCTCCGCGTCCATGGCACGGTGGGGAGGCGACGGGCCGAATAAGGTCGATGCGAGCGCCCGGACCTTCGGGCGCGGACGGTCGGTGGTCTCCGGCCGTCGATCCCGGCCGGGCGGGGGCCGGGCGCGCCCTCCATCGACCGCGCTCGAAACCCTTAGGTCGGGGATGGGTTCGGGAGAGTCTCGAGGGAACGACCGTGGACCGGATCTTCGTCGGCGTCGCGTGGCCGTACTCGAACGGCCCGTTCCACCTCGGCCACCTCGCGGGCGCGTACCTGCCGGGCGACACGTTCGCCCGGTACCATCGCCTGCGCGGGCACGAGGTGCTGATGGTGTCGGGGTCCGACATGCACGGGACGCCGGCGCTCGTCACGGCGGAGAAGGAGGGCGTGGGCCCGCAGGAGATCGCCGAGCGGTACCACGCCGTGAACCGGGCGGCGTTCGAGAGGCTCGGATTCTCCTACGACCTCTACACGCACACCCACACGGTCGTGCACGAGCGGACGGTCCAGGGGCTGTTCCTCGCCCTCCTCGAGAACGGCTACGTGCGCCGCCGGACGGAGGAAGGAGCGTACTGCCCGAAGCACCGGCGATTCCTCCCCGACCGATACCTCGTGGGGACCTGCCCGCACTGCGGGTTCGACTCGGCGCGGGGCGACGAGTGCGACCACTGCGGCCGTCCGCTCGAGCCCCGGCAGCTCGGCAACCCCCGGTGCGCGCTGTGCGGCACCCCCGCGGAATTCCGTCCCTCCGAGCACTTCTACCTCGAGCTCGACCGCCTCCAGCCGAAGCTCGCCGAGTTCCTGGGCCACCGCGCCCACTGGCGTCCCGGCACCCTGCGCGTGGCCCAGAACTTCCTCACCGAAGGTCTCCACCCGACGCCGATCACCCGGGACCTCGACTGGGGCGTGCCGATCCCGCTCGACGGCTACGAGACGAAGCGGTTCTACGTCTGGTTCGACGCGGTCACCGGCTACCTCTCGGCGTCGAAGGAGTGGGCGATACGGACGGGGGACCCGAACGCCTGGCGGCGGTTCTGGGACGCGACCGAGCCCGTCCGACAGTACTACTTCGTGGGGAAGGACAACAAGTTCCATCACACGATCATCTGGCCCGGGATGCTCCTCGGGGCCGGGGGGTACGCGCTCCCGTACGACGTCCCCGCGAACGAGTGGTTGCGCGTCCAGGGCAGTAAGCTCTCGAAGTCGCGGACCGAGGACCGGGCGGCGTTCCTCCC
>JAJZGO010000160.1 GCA_021798415.1 Thermoplasmata archaeon
GGGCGCTCCGCCGTAGCCGAGCCGACCGGCCCAACCGGGGGCTGGGGCGCGGGCCGCCCGAGAGTCGACCCCCCGCCGCGCGTCACCGAGGCGGCCCGGGTCGTACGGGGTCGGGTCCGGGGACGATCCCCTCTTCGGGCGGACGCAACCGCCGGAACCGGGCATAGACGGCGAGGTCGTAGCCGATCTTGACGAGCCCGGCCACGACGAACGGCGCGCCGAGCCAGGGACCTCCCGCAGCGAGGAACACCCCCGTCACGGGCCCACCGAACGCCTGGCCGCTGCGCGCCGCGGTCGTGTAGCCGGCCGCGGCGGCCCGGTCCTCCCGGGGAACGACCGCCTGGGTGTACGACTGGCGCGTCGGAACGTCCATCTGCGAGAGCGTCGCCCGCCCGACCCAGAAGACGGCCGCGATCCCGAGCGTGGGGGAGAAGGCCACGAGCGTCAGGAGGACGTTCGACGGGATGTGGGTGAAGACCATCGTGTTGATGAGGCCGAACCGGCGCGCGAGGGGGTCGGCCAGGACGAGCGAGAGCGCGGCCGCAAGGTTCGCGGCGAAGAAGATCGCGTCGAGCTCCCCGACCGGCGGGCCGAATCGGACCGAGAAGTAGTAGACGACGAGGCTGTTGAGGATCAGACCGCCTCCGAACGCGTCGACCGCGAACAGCCCGGCGAGAGCGAAGACGACCGGTCGGCTCTGGGGCGAGAGCGCGGTCGGTCGCTCCCGGCGGCCGTCCCGGTCGATGTCCGAGGAGAGGGAGCGGTAGACCGGGACCAGCGCGAGGCCGAGGAGACCGTAGAGGGCGAGCGCGACATCGTGGACCCCGGGAGCGAACGCGCCCGGGGCCGCGAGCGGAAGGCTCGAGATCGGCCCGGCGAAGAGGGCCCCGACCGCGTTCCCGGCGTACCCGAGCAGGTTGTACCAGACGAACGCCCTCGTGCGTCCGGAGGACGAGACCGTGCCGGTGAGCGCGGCCTGCTCGAGCACGCCGAGCGGGCCGACGTCCGACCCGCCGGTCACGATCCCTCCCAGGAGGAGCGCGACGAGGACGGCCCAGGGGTTCGCGAGGTCGAGCCAGAGGAGGGTGCCGCCGGCGGCGAGGGCGAGCGCCCCGACCAGGAGGACCGACCGGCGGCGCCAGCGGCGCTCGAGCCAGGGGACTGCGAGCGCCCACGCGGAACCGCCGCCGAGCGCGAGGCCCAGGATCAGCCCGACCCACAGGGAGGAGTAGCCGGCGCGGGGGAGGTCGAGCGCGAGGACGATCGAGAGCGTTCCGGCCCCGAAACCCCGGGCGGTCCGCGCGGCGATCAGTACGGCGCGATCCCGCCGCGGACCCGCGCCCGATCGATCGACCGACGAGCGGCTCGACAATCCCCGGGCCCCCTCAGGCGAGTCCCATCGGCCCCAGCACCGAACGAGCGGCGGCCCCCCGCGCGATCGTGCCGCACGACGGGCTCACGACGCGACGGGCCCGCGGGGACGTGCGGGCCAGTAGAGGGGGTCCCCCGGCCCGCGAACCGTATTGGGCGCGGTGACCTCGAGGCGTCGGGACGCACCGGCGATGTCGACGATCCTCCTCGGGGAGCGGGACGTGCGCGACCTGCTCACGTACCCCGAGTGCATCGAGCGGATGGACGAGGTCCTGCGGAGCCTCGCGGAGGGAGACGTTCTCCAGCCCGTTCGGACCACCGTTGCGCTCCCGGGCGGCGAGCGGCTCCTCGGCATGATGCCGGGGTACCTCGGGTCGCCCCCGACCCTCGGGGTCAAGGCGATCGCCGTCGTCCCGGGGAACCGCGAGGTCGGCCGACCCGCCCACCAGGGAGTGGTGGTCCTCTTCGACCCCACGACCGGCGAGCCGACCGGGATCCTCGAGGCGTCCTCGGTGACCGAGATCCGCACGGCGTCCGTGAGCGCGGTCGCCACCCGCGCCCTCGCGGTCCCGGACGCCTCGGTCCTTGGGATACTCGGGAGCGGCGTCCAGGCCCGCGCGCACGCGCTCGCCATACCGCACGTGCGGCCGATCGCACGGCTCCGGCTCTGGGACCGGGATCCCGCACGCGCCCGGGCGCTGGCCGAGGACCTCCGCGCCGCCACCTCGAGAGACGTAGAGGTCTCCGAGAGCGCGGAGGTCGTCGTTCGCTCCTCCGACATCCTCTGCACGACCACCGCGAGCCGGGCCCCCTGGCTGAAGGGCGAGTGGCTGCGGGACGGAACCCACGTCAACGCGGTCGGCGCCGCCACGACGGGGCATCGGGAGCTCGATCCGTCCGCCGTCCGGCGCGCGACGGTGTTCGTCGATCACCGAGCGTCGGCGCGCGCCGACGCCGACGAGCTCCGCGTATCCCCCCAGCGGGGGGCGAGCGCCTCCGACGTCGTCTCGGGAGAACTCGGAGAGGTGCTGTTGGGGCGGGTCGCGGGCCGCACCTCCCCGGGAGAGGTCACGATCTTCAAGTCCGTCGGGCTCGCCGCCGAGGACCTCGCCGCCGCCCGATTCCTCGTCGAGCGGGCCACGGCCCTCGGCCGAGGGATGCGGGTCGACCTGACCCTCGCGTCCCGTCCGACGCCGCCGCCATCGACCGAGGACGCACCACCGGTCGGGCGTCGTTAGAGCGCCCGGTGCGACGCCCAGAGGACCGCGTCCCGAGGAGCGCGCACGGTCGACCGGGGCGAGGGTGTCCGTGGACCGGATCGAGGGCCTCGTCAATCCCCCGAGCTCACCTCGCCTTCCGCTCGGCCGATCGGCGTCGCACCGCCGGAGCGCGAGCCCGAGGGCGGGCGGACGTGGGGCGCCCGCGAAGGATCTCGCGGAGACGCTCGGCGAGGACCGACGCGTTCGAGTGGTCCGCGTCCCGGGCGCCGAAGACGAGGGTCACGGTCGTTCGGCGGGCCTCCTCGGCGAGGGCTTCGAGCGCCTGCGGATGTTGGGCGAGCTCGGCACGGTATCGCCGCCGGAACTCGGGATACCGCGCCCGCACATGACCGAACCACCGGCGGAGCTCGTCGCTCGGGGCGAGCTCCTTGAGCCAGCCCGCCAGCTCGAGGCCGGCGGCCGGGCGCCCTCGAGGCCAGAGCCGGTCGATGAGGTAGCGTCGGCCGTCGTCCTCCGACGCGGGGTCGTACGCCCGCTTCGACCTCAGCGTCATGGCCGGAGCCACCTCCCGCGCG
>JAJZGO010000161.1 GCA_021798415.1 Thermoplasmata archaeon
CAACCCCCTCCTCGTCCAGCACGGCCAGAACGTATGCCGTCCGATCGGCCCGCGCTGCGGGGCGTGTCCCATCGCCGCACTCTGCGCGACCGGGCGCGCGCTCAGGGCCGGGCGTCCGCCGCCGCGACTTCAGGACGCGCCGCCGGGGTCCGGGGCAACGCCACGAGCGCGACGAGCGTCAGTCCGACGGTCCCCGCGAGGACCTCCCAGGCGACCGCGTACGAGCTCACCGAGACGAGCCAACCGAAAAGGAACGCGACGGCCGCCCCGCCGGCGAGCTGGATCGAGTTGAAGAGGCCGATCGCGAGCGGAACCTCCTCGGCGGGGATGTCGGTCCAGTAGTGGGGCAGGACGTACATCACCGCGTAGACGAACCCGTACGAGAACGAGAAGACGACCCCGACGAGGATCGTCGCCGCGACCCCCAGGAAGGGGATCAGGGTCAGCACGCCGGCGCCGACGAGCGTCACGACCACGAACTGGGTGCGATGGTGCCGGTCCCGCTCCGCGACCGGACCACCGACCGGGCCGCCGAAGAGGCTCGGCACGATGAACATCATCCCGATGACCCCGGCGAGCGCGATCGACCAGCCCCGGACGGTCTCCCCGAACGGCACGATGAACTGCCCGGTCGCGAACGCGGCCCCCTCCATCCCGATGAAGGCGAGACCGACCGCCCACGCGGCCCGGCTCGTCAGCGCCCGGGGCCACCGTCCCGGCGGCCGGCGGGACGGCGGCGGCGCCGCTCCCGCCGTGACCGGGATCAGGACGAGCGCGAGGAGGACGAGGAGGCCGAGCACGAGCCCGCCGACGGCCATCGACCCCCGCCAGCCGATGAGCGGGATGAGGAGCGAACTGCCGAGGACGCCGAGACCCGCCCCGGCGCTGTACGCCGAACTGAACGTCCCGACGGGCAACCCGCGGCGACCCTCGGGGTAGAGGCTCGCGACGAGGCCGATCGCCGGGGAGAAGAAGAGTCCCGCGCCGACCCCGGCGACGATCCGGGTCGCGAGCAGGACGGCGAACGACGGGGCGAGCGCGCTCGCGAGGCCGCCGACCGCCAGGAGGCCGACCCCCCACAACGAGACCCTCCGTGCCCCGGACCGCCGCGCGAGGAGGCCGGCGGGGACCTGCATCAGCCCCGCCCCGACGAGGAACGCGGCGACCAGGAGGCCCCACGACGCCGACCCCACCCGGAACTCGGCGCCGAGCGACAGGAGGCCGGGCCCGATGTCGAACCAGTTGTACGCGTACCCGACCCGCAGCGCGATCAGGATCGCCGTCGCCCGGCCGGTCGAGCCGGAGCTCCCCGGCCCGCTCGCCCGCGTTCCCGTCACGCCCCGGTCCGGGGCCAATCGGCCAAACACCTTAAGCATCGGCGCCCGTCGGCGCTCCCGTCATGGACGACGCCGAGTACGACCTGCCGTTCTTCCACCGGCAGGGATTCCGCCGCCGCTCGTGCGTCGCGTGCGGGCACGCCTTCTGGACGCTCGGCGACCACGACCGGTGCCAGGAGGCGCCGTGCCGCGACTACGGGTTCATCGGCGCCCCGATCTTCGCGCGGCCGTACGACCTTAGGGGCATGCGCGAGGCGTTCCTCTCGTTCTTCGAGCAGCGCGGCCATACGCGGCTGCGGCGGTACCCGACCGTCGCGCGCTGGCGGAACGACGTCTTCTTCACGCAGGCGTCGATCTACGACTTCCAGCCGTGGGTGACGAGCGGCGCGGTCCCGCCGCCGGCGAACCCGCTCGTGATCAGCCAGCCGTGCTTGAGGTTCATCGACCTCGAGGAGGTCGGCCGCAGCGGCCGGCACTTCACGCTCTTCGAGATGATGGGCCACCACGCGTTCAACCGCCCCGACCACGAGGTCTACTTCAAGGACCGGTGCACCGAGCTCTGCCACGAGTACTTCGTGAACACCCTCGGGGCCGACCCGAAGGGCATCACGTACAAGGAGGAGGTCTGGGAGGGCGGCGGGAACCTCGGGCCGTCCCTCAGCGTGAGCTCGCTCGGGCTCGAGGTGGCGACCCTCGTCTTCATGGAGTACGTCCGCGAGGGCGCGGCGGTGAAGCCGATGCCGCTCACCGTCGTCGATACCGGCTACGGGCTCGAGCGGTGCGTCTGGGGCAGCCACGGGTCGAAGAACGCCTACGAGGTCGTCTTCGGCGCGCAGTACGACGAGCTGCGCCGGGCCCTGCCGCCGCGCGAAAGCGCGGTCCTGATCGACCACGCCCGGGCGCTCAACTTCCTGCTCACGGACGGCGTCGTGCCGTCGAACAGCAAGGAGGGGTACTTCGCCCGCCTCCTCCTCCGCCGGTCGCTGCGCCTCCTCTCCCGCGCTCCCGAGGCCCCGGACCTCATCGCGATCCTCGATCGCGTCGGCCGGGAGATCGCGAAGGACTACCCCGAGGTCGGCGCCCACCGCGACGATCTGCACAAGGTCGTGGCCGCGGAGGTCGAGCGGTACGGGGAGGCGATCGGCCGCGCGCGCCAGACGATCCGACGGCACGAGGAGCGTCTCCGCGAGAGCGGAGCCCGCGTCACCGAGGAGGACCTGCTCGGCTGGTACGACTCGCTCGGCGTCCCGCCCGACGTCGCCGTCGAGGAGCTCGCGAACCCTCCCGCGATCCCCGACGACTTCTACGCCCGCGTCGCCGCGCGCCACGAGAACGAGCGACCGACGACGGACTACGCCGAGCCGACCGCCGGCCTACCGGAGGTCCCGGCGACCGTGCCCCGCACGGAGGTCCTCTACTACCTCGACCCGTACACGGTCTCGTTCGACGCCCACGTCCTCTTTACGGACGGCGCGCACGTCGTCCTCGACCGGACCTACTTCTACCCGACCGGCGGCGGGCAGGTCGCGGACCGCGGCCACCTCGGCGATCTCGAGGTCGTCGACGTCGCGACGCGGGGGCCGTGGGTCGTCCACCGGCTCGAGCGGGCCTCCCCGTTCCACGTCGGCGACCGCGTCCGGGGCCGCATCGACCCGACGCGGCGCACGCAACTGATGCAGCACCACACCGCGACCCACCTCCTCAACGGGACGCTTCGCGAGATCCTCGGTCCGCACGTCTGGCAGGCCGGGGCGTACAAGTCGACCGAGTCGGCCCGCATCGACGTCACGCACTACCGGCCCCTCTC
>JAJZGO010000004.1 GCA_021798415.1 Thermoplasmata archaeon
CCCGCGCGCCCGGCCGCGGCCGCCGCGCGTCCCAGGGAGGCGAAGGTCCGTGGGCACCAAAGGGGACGCTGAGCGCCCGACGGTCACGCACGCCGTCCGCTACATCGGCGAGCGGGTCACCGCCGCGCTCGAGCGGGTCGACCCGAAGGCCATCGGACGCGCCGTCGACCTTCTCGCTCGCGCCCCGCAGATCTTCGTCTACGGCGCGGGACGCAGCGGCATCATCGGCCGTGCGTTCGCGATGCGGCTCGTCCAGGCGGGCCTGCGCGCGTACGTCATCGGGGAAAGCGTCACTCCGATCGTCCGGCGGGGCGACACCGTCTTCCTGCTCTCGGGCCAGGGCGAGAGCTACTCGTCGATGCAGACCGCCAACATCGTGCGGCGCGAGGGCGCCGACCTCATCGTCCTCACGGCCCGCCCGGGGTCGAAGATCGCCCACACCGCGACCGTCCTCCTCACGATCGAGTTCGCCGAGGACCGCGACCGCCCCCGCTACGCTCCGCTCGGAACGCTGTTCGAGTCGGCGAGCCTGCGGCTCACCGACAGCCTCGTGGCCGAACTTCTGCGGACGCGAGGCGAGACCGAGGATTCGATGCGACGGCGCCACGCGATCATGGTCTAGCGGCCGGCCGCGCGCCAAAGCTTAAGGAGCGGCCACCTTCCCGGCCGACGTGTCCGCCAAGGGCGCTGCGGTCTCTCGCACCCTCGTACCGGTCCCGTCTCGGTTCTTCGTCACGAGCGGGAAGGGGATCAACAAGACGAGCGAGCTCAACGCGTTCGACCTCGCGCTGCTTCAGGCCGGCATCGGGGAGCAGAACCTCGTGAGCGTCTCTTCGGTCCTGCCGATCGGGATCCGCCAGATCGACCGGGAGACGATCCCCCGAGGGGCCATCACGCACTGCGTCCTCTCGCGCCACGCGGGCGGCGAGGGCGAGGTGATCAGCGCGGGGATCTCCTACGGCTTCCGCACCGATGGCCAGGGCGGCTACGTGGCCGAAGGCCATCTCCACGGCACGCAGAAGTCCCTCAAGGAGTTCCTCAAGTGGCGGATGGAGGAGATCGCCCACTTCCGCGGCGTCGAGCTGCGACGCATCCACTACCGGACCGAGGAGCTCTCGATCCCGATGGACCACTACGGGGTCTGCATCGCCGCGTGCGTCTTCCTGCCCTAGGCCCCCGGGCGGCCGCGCGGCTAGAGCAGCTTTCGGAAGAGCAGCTTGTCCTCGAGCCGGCCGTCGATCGCGAGCTTGCGCGTCACGAGGGCCTTCATCGGGCCGATCTCCTTGCGCACGAGGCCGTGGAACGTCGCGACGTCCGTCGTGATCGTGACGTCGGCCTGCGGGGCGGGGCCCGAGCGCAGGTTCGCGAGCCGGCCCCCCGCGAGGTCGACCGCGTAGGTCCCCGCGTCGGTGAGCCGGATCTCGATCGTCCGCGCGAGGCCGGCGAGCTCCTCCGCCGACGCGGGGGTCCGCTCGGCGTGGCGGTTGAACCGCTCGACGAGCCCGGCGAGGGTCTCCTCCACCGTCATGGAACGAACGCGTCCAGCGTCCGAGCCGGTCGGGCGGGCTTAACCCTTTGCACCGTCGCCCACGAACCGCGCATCCACGGAGGGACGGGGCCGCCGTCGGCGAGCGCGCGCCGGGCGAAGTCGATCGTCCGCCGGTCGGACGGGTAGCCGCTCCCGATCGACGCGTCGAGGGAGCGCGCGAGCCGCGCGATCGCCCGGTCGCGACGGACCTTCGCGACGATCGACGCGGCCCCGACGACCGGGTCGTCGCGGTCGGCGTGGTGCCGGGCGACGACCCGCACGTGGCCGCCGGACCGCTCGGCGACCGACCGGCCGAACCGCGCCGCGTCGACGTCGCACGCGTCGACGTACGCCACGTCGGGCCTCAGCGCGCGGACGAGCCGGGCGAACGCCTCGGCCTCGAGTTCGTTGAGGCGACCGCGCTCGACGTAGCGGTCGATCGTCTTCGGCGCGATCGCGACCGAGCGACGCTCGCCGACGGACGCGAGACGGCGGTAGACCGTCGACCGGGCCCCGGGAGAGAGGGCTTTCGAGTCCCGCGCGCCGGCCCCCACGAGCGTCGGGATGCGGTCGTCGCGCACGAGGAACGCACCGACGACGAGAGGGCCGAGGAGGCTTCCCCGCCCCGCCTCGTCGATCCCGAGGACCCGAGCGCCCGTCGTACCGCTCCCCGGTGCCGGACACGCGTCAAGGAGTTAAGCCGTCGCGGCGCTGGGCCGACCATGGCGCTCGACGGACTCATCGTACCGATCCCGACCCTCTTCGCCGATGACGGCGGCCTCGACACCGGGCGCAACGCGAAATTCGCGCGCAACCTCTCGGACGCGAAGGTCGACCACCTCTTCCTCCTCGGCTCGCTCGGCGAGTTCCCGTCGGTGGACGACGACGAGCGTACCCGCCTCGTCGACGTCGTCGTCGAGAGCGCGACGGGGAAGACGGACGTCTGGGTCGGGGTGGGCGCGCCCTCGACCCGGCGGGCGGTCGCCTACGCGGAGGAGGCGGAGGCGGCGGGCGCCGCCGCGGTCGTCGCCGTCCCACCGTACTACCTCCATCCGTCCCTGCCGGCCGTCGCGAGCTACTACCGTACGATCCGCGCCGCCGTGACCGTGCCGCTCCTGGCGTACAACATCCCGTCCCTCGTCGGCTACCCGCTGCCGGCCGACCGCGTGCACGCCCTGGCCGCGGACGGGACGCTCGCCGGCGTCAAGGACACTTAGGGCTCGCTGGCGAGCGTCGAGGGGTTCCTGCGCGGGGCTCCGTCCGGCTTCGCCGTGTTTCCGGGGGACGACGTGCTCGCGAGCGCCGCGATCGCCCGGGGCGCACGGGGCGCGGTGATGGGGATCGCCAACGTCGTGCCGAAGCTGTGCGTCGAGCTCGTCACCGCCGCACGGGCCTCCGACCGCGCCCGCAGCGAGGAGCTCCAGTCGCTCGTGGACGCGCTCGTCGACGTCTCGAGGAGCGCGCCGTTCCCGTCCGCCGACAAGTTCCTCGCCGCCGAGCTCCGGGACGCGGAGGTCGGGTATCGGGCCCCGTACGACCCGCTCACGCCCGAGGAGCGCGAGGGGGTGCGGGAGCGCCTCGCCCCGCTCCGGCCGCGCCTCGCGCCGTTCCTCGGGCGGTGAACCGTGCGCGCGGTCGTCGTTCGACCCCCGGCCGCGGGCGTCGCCCTCGAGGACGTTCCCTCTCCCGCGCTTTCCGCCGGGGCCGTGCGGGTCTCGGTCATCGAGTGCGGCGTCTGCGGGACCGACCACGACATCGTGGGCGGGCGGTACGGACGGCCGCCGGCGGGCTCGGAGTTCCTGATCCTCGGCCACGAAAACCTTGGGGAGGTGGCGGAGGTCGGCGCAGGGGTCGACGGGTTCGCCGCCGGCGACCTCGTGGTCGCGACGGTGCGGCGAGGCTGCGGCCGGTGCCGGTTCTGCCGGTCGAACCGGTCGGACTTCTGCGAGACGGGCGGCTTCACCGAGCGGGGTATCGGTGGGGCCCACGGATACATGGCGGAGGAGTACGTCGACGTTCCCGCCTACCTCGTGAAGGTCCCGCCCGCGCTGCGCCGGGTCGCGGTCCTCCTCGAGCCGCTCAGCGTGGTCGAGAAGGCGGTCTTCCAGGGTCAGCGCGTGCTCGATCGGAAGGAGCCGACCCCGGGCGAGCCGAAGACGGGAACGCCGACCGCCCTCGTCGCCGGGACCGGGGCGATCGGAATGCTCGCCGCGCTCCTCCTGCGGGTCCGGGGCTACGAGGTCGTGGGGGTCGACCGTCACGGCGACGACACGCCCGCCGCGAAGACGCTCGCCCGCGCCGGAGCGACGCACGCGAACGTGCTCGCGGGGTTCGACGCGCTCGGCGGGCGCCGGTTCGACCTCGTGGTCGAGGCGACCGGGTCGGCCACGCTCGACTTCGCGCTCGTCGACCGGCTGGGGCCGAACGGCGTCCTCGTCCTCACGGGCATCCCGGACGCCGACTCCCCGCCGACGCCGGTCCCCGGCGGCGCGCTCCTCCGGGACGTCGTGCTCGGCAACCAGGCGATCGTGGGCTCCGTCAACGCGAATCGCACGTACTTCGAGGCCGGCCTGCGCGACCTCACTGTCTTCGAGGAGCGGTGGCCGGGGGCGGTCGACGCCCTGGTCTCGGGCCGCCGGCCGCTCGAAGAGTTCCGGGACGTCCTTGCGGGCCACCCCGGCGGAACGATCAAGACGGTCCTCACCGTGCGGCCCGGGGGCGCGGCGGGGACCGCGCCGGATGGGTAGAAACCCTCCGTCCGCTCTTCGGCTCCCGAGCCTCTTCTGGAGCGGCCGGGCCATTACCCCGAGTTCGCGCAGTCCGCACCGTGTTGGCCGTCGTCCCTCGGGCCGCAGCGTTTCCGTCCGCCCCGCCGACCGGAGCGCCGCGTCGGGGCGAAAGTGTGGGCCCACGGCCTCCGCCGGTTCGCGGAGGGGAGGCGGATCGCACCACGCCCCCGGACGACGGCGCTCCTCCGGGGGATTCCGCAGACCCGACGCGCCCTAAAGGTCAAATACGCGACTCCGCTCGAACCGCTCCTCGCTGGGAGGATCGATGGGGATCTGGCAGGGATTGTCCCGACGCAAACGCACCGGGGGCCGGCTCCGGCCGATCCGCAAGAAGAGACGGTTCGAGATCGCCCCGGAGCTCCAGCACGCGACCGTCGGCCCGGGGACCGTCAAGCGCTACCGGGGCCGCGGACTCAACTCGAAGCTGAGGATCCTCACGACCCAGTCGATCAACGTCTTCGACCCCGCCACGAAGAAGATGCAGAAGGCGACGATCGTCACGGTCCGGGAGAACCCGGCGAACCCGAACTACGTCCAACGCAACATCATCACGAAGGGTGCGATCCTCGAGACGGACGTCGGATTGGTCCAGGTACGCTCCCGCCCGGGCCAGGACGGGGTCCTGAACGGGGTTCGCGTCCCGCCGCGCGCCACGGCGTGAGGCGTCCCGGCGGATGCCCGAGCACTTCTACGTCTACCCGGCGTACCTCGCCCAGGGTCGCTCGCGCGCCCAGGGACGCCGCCGTCCCTCGGGCGAGGGGGTCCCCGACGTCACGGTCGCCGAGATCGCGGAAGCGGCCCGACGGCTCGGCTACCGCGTCGAGGTCGAGGCCGAGAAGTCGTACCCCCGGGACCCGACGACGCTCGTCGGGCGGGTCAAGGTGACGAAGCGCGCGGGAAGCTCGAAGGCCGGGTTCCTCAAGCTCGTGGCCGCGGAGGTCCGTCGCCATCGGGGACCCGGGGGACGGCCCTAGCATGGAGGAGCCCGGGACCGTCTACTTCACCGGCACGGCCGGCGCGGGGAAGACGACGCTCGTGCGCGCGTTCGCCGACTGGATGAAGAGCGCCGGGTACGACGCGACGGTCATCAACCTCGACCCGGGCAGCGAAGCGGACGGCACCGGGTTCGACATCGACATCCGAGAGTGGGTCCGCCTCTCCGACCTCCAGGAGGAGTACAACCTCGGGCCGAACGGCGCCCAGGTCGCGGCCGCCGACATGATCGCCCTCAAGATCTTCGAAGTGCGGCAGGCGATCCAGGAGCTCAAGTCGGACTACGTGCTCGTCGACACGCCCGGCCAGATCGAGCTCTTCGCCTTCCGCGAGGCGTCGAAGGCGATCGTCGACGCGCTCAGCGGCGACCGGTCGGTGATCGCCTTCCTCTTCGACCCCGCGCTCGCACGAACGCCGGGAGGTTTCGTCTCGCTCCTCATGCTCAGCTCGACCCTCGAGTTCCGCTTCCGTTTGCCGATGGTGAACCTGCTCGCGAAATCGGACGTCCTCACGCCCGAACAGCTCGCCGAGGTGACCTCCTGGTCCGACGAACCCGGGGCGCTCTACGAGGCGGTCACGCGCGACGCGCCGACCCCCGACGTCCAGCTATCGACCGAGCTCTTCCGGGCCATCGAGACGATGGGCCCGCTCGGCGGGGTGCTGCCGACCTCGGCCAAGGAGAACCTCGGCCTCGAGGCGCTCTACCAGGCGTGCCAGCGGGTCTTCGCCGGCGGCGAGGACCTCGAGCCGTCGCACGCCCCGTCGACCGACTGAGGCCGACCGGCTCCGGGCGACCGTCGGCGCGTTACTCGTCGGTGAAGAAGAGGCCCATGCCCGCGGAGGCGCTCTCCTCTTCGTCCTTGAACCGTCGGTAGAGCGGTTCGGCCTCGGCGCTCGCAAGGCGGGTGCCGACGGCGTCGAGGAGCCCTTCGGCGCGCTTCACCGCGTCGGCCGAACCTTCGATGAGCACGTACGTGCGGTCGCCCGGGCCGCCGAGGGCCCCCGCGTCCCGGACCTTCTGGCTCTGTCGGGAGACGACGTCGTCCCGGAGCGCTGCGTCGAGCTCGGTCCGCCTCGCGGACGGAACGGAGTAGATCGTCCACGCCATGCGCCCGGCCGACCCGGCTCGCCTATATGGGGTTGTTCGAAGGGGACGGACGGGCGGACGGGGGGTTCCGGGAGCGATGTACGCGCGGTCGACCGAGTCCCCGATACTGCTCATCGGCGCCGCGCACGTGGTGGACCTCGCCCGACCGCTTCGCGAGCTCCTGAACGAACGGACGCTCGACGGGATCGCGGTCGAGCTCGACGCGGAACGCGCGGACGCGCTCCTCGCCCCCGAGGGTCGCCGCTCCCGGGGCGGCGACGGGCCCCTCTTCGTACGCCTGTGGAGCCTCTTGCAGCGCCGCCTCGGCGCCGAGATCGGTGGGGGAGTCCCGGGCGCGGAGATGAAGGCGGCGGCCCTCGTGGCGCGGGAGCGGTCCCTTCCGCTCTTCCTGATCGACGACCCGATCCGGTCGACGCTCGTCCAGCTGGTGCGGGCGATGCCGTTCAAGGAGCGCGTGCTCCTCCTCGCGAGCGCCGTGGTCGGTCTCTTCCTCCCGGCACGGGTCGTCGAGCGGGCGATGGACCGCTACGTCGACGCGCCGGACGACTACACCGCGGAGCTGAGGCAGGTGAGCCCGACGCTCGCCCGCGTCCTGATCGACGACCGCAACGAGCACATGGCGGACCGCCTCGCCGAGCTGCGGCACCGGGGGTACGGGCGGATCGCGGTCGTGGTCGGCGACGCGCACCTCTCGGGGCTCCGCACCGCGCTCGGACGACGGGGGATCCCGACCGAGTCGGTCCCGTTCCGCGACCTGAGGGCGGCTAAAGGACCCGGACCGAGCTCTTCGTGACCTCGTCCACGGCCTTCGTGAACGCGTCCGCGAACCGGGAGAGTTCGGGGGAGCGGTGCTCCTCGAGCCGGCCGGCGTCGCCCAGCGCCGAGACCTCGGGGACGACGGGGAGCTCGGCCAGGACCGGGAGCCCGTACTCGGCTCCGACGGCGCGCACCCGGCTCGGACCGAAGAGCGAGATCCGTTCGCCGCAATGCGGGCACGTGAGGTACGCCATGTTGTCGACGACCCCGAGGAGGGCGACGTGGAGGTCGCGGGCCATGTTCATCGCCTTCTTGACGATCAGCGCGGCGAGGTCCTGGGGGGTCAGGACGAAGACCATCCCGTCGATCGGGATCGTCTGGAAGACCGTGAGCGGCACGTCGCTCGTTCCGGGCGGCATGTCGATGAGCAGGTAGTCGAGCGACCCCCAGTTGACGCCGCCGAAGAACTGCGTGATGAGCCGGGTGACGAGCGGTCCCCGCCAGATCACGGGCGTCTGCTCGTCCTCGACCATGAACTGCGAGGAGACGACCGAGATCCCGGTCCGGGACGACGCCGGCTCGATCCCCTCCCCGCGGTCGACGAGCGGTCCGGTGAGCCCGAGGAGCTTCGGGATCGACGGGCCGGTGATGTCCGCGTCGAGAATCCCCACGGAGAGGCCGCGTCGGCGCAGCTCGGTCGCGAGGAGGGCCGTGACCGACGACTTCCCGACCCCGCCCTTGCCGCTGCCGATCGCGACCACGTGGCGGACCGCGCCCTTGCTCATCCGCTGGAGCAGCCCGCGCGCCGGTGGCCGGACCCCGTGCGAGTGTCCTTCCGCGGACGGCGGTGGGGCGGGCGTCGCGCCGGGAGGAGCGGCCATCCGGTTGCCACGGGGGTGCGGCTATATAACGCGAGACCCGTGCGAACGACCGGTCGGGAGCGATCGATGTCGGTGGGCCGATCGGCTGAGCTGGACGAGTTGTTCTGCCCGGCGTCGGTAGCGGTCGTCGGCGCCTCGAACCGTCCCGGCAAGGTCGGCACGATCCTCTTTCGCAACATCCTCGGGGCCGGCTTTCGGGGGGTCGCCTACCCCGTCAACCCGACCTGGAAGAGCGTCTCGGGGGTGCGCTGCTACCGGGACGTCGCGTCGCTCCCGGAGGCGCCCGACCTCGGGGTCGTGATCGTCCCGGCACCGGGGGTGGCGGACGTCGTCGAGGAGCTCGGCCGCGCCGGAACCCGGGGGGTCGTGATCATCTCGGCGGGATTCCGCGAGGTCGGCGACGCGGGCGCCCGGCTCGAGGCGGAGGTCGTCCGTCGCGCGGAGAAGTACGGCATGTCGCTCGTGGGACCGAACTGCTTCGGCGTCTTCAACACCGACCCCGAGGTGAGCCTCAACGCGACGTTCAGCGAGTCGCTCCCCCCGCGGGGGAACATCGCCTTCGTCTCCCAGAGCGGGGCGCTCGGCGCGGGGATCCTCCAGTACGGCATCGCGGAGCGGATCGGGTTCTCCCGTTTCGTCTCGGTCGGGAACCGGGCCGGCGTGGACGAGAACGACCTGTTGCACTCGCTCGGCCGGGACCCGGCGACGAAGGTGATCCTCCTCTACGTCGAGAGCCTCGCGAACGGGGAGCGGTTCCTCGAGGCGGCCCGCGCGGTGACGGAAGAGAAGCCCGTCCTCGTGATCAAGAGCGGGCGCACCGCCGCCGGCGAGCGCGCGGCGAAGAGCCACACGGGCTCGCTCGCCCAGTCGGGCCGGGACCTGCTCTTCGACGCCCTCTTCGAGCAGGCGGGCGTCCAGCGGGCGGAGACCCTCGGCGACCTCTTCCGGACCGCGAAGATCTTCGCGACCGGGCTCACCCTCGCGGGCCCCCGTCTCGCGATCCTCACGAACTCGGGCGGGCCGGGGATCGTGGCGGCCGACGCGGCGATCCGCCACGGCCTCGAGCTCCCGGCGCTGCCGGAATCGATCCGGTCCGAGATCGCCCGACGACTGCCCTCGATCGCGTCGGTCGGGAACCCCGTCGACATGACCGCCGACGTCGGGGCCGACCAGTATCGCGAGGTGCTGCGGCTCCTCCTCGACGACCCCGGCGTCGACGCGGCGCTCGTGATCACTACGCCGGCGGGCACGATGACCGCGGACGCCGTCGCGCGGGCCGTGCTCGAGGCGAAGCGCACGTCGAAGAAGCCGATCACGGCCTGCCTCTTTGGCCTGAGCGACCTCTCGAAGGAAGTGACGTTCCTCGAGGAGAACGGCATCCCCACGTTCACCTTCCCCGAGGAGGCCGTCCAGGGACTCGGGAGCCTCGCGCGCTACCAGGCCTGGCGCACGCGCCCCCGCACCGAGGTGCGGTCGTTCCCGGTCGACCGGGCGAAGGCCCGCGAGGCGATCGACCAGGCCGCCCGCGACGGGACGCCGGTCCTGCCCGAGTACGCGGCCCGCGAGCTGCTGAGCGCGTACGGGATCCCGTTCCCGCCGGTCGCGCGCGTGCGGTCGGTCGACGAGGCCGTCGACGCCGCCGCGAGCATCGGGTTCCCGGTCGTGCTCAAGGTGGCTTCGCCCGACATCCCGCACAAGACCGACGTGGGCGGGGTCGCGCTCGGCCTCGACAGCCCCGCGAAGCTCCGGGCGGCGTGGGCGACCATGCAGGACGCGTTGCGCCGTCACGTGCCGACGGCCCGGATCGAGGGATTCGAGGTCGAGTCCCAGGTCCCGTCGGGGAAGGAGGTCCTGATCGGCGTCCAGCGCGACCGGAGCTTCGGGCCGGTCCTGGTCTTCGGGCTCGGCGGGATCTACGTCGAGGTCCTGCGGGACGTCACGTTCCGGCTCGCCCCGGTGCGGCCGCTCTCGGCGAAGCACATGGTCCAGTCGGTCAAGGCGTTCCCGCTCCTCGCGGGCGTACGCGGGGAGGCGCCGAGCGACCTCGAGGCGCTCGAAGAGGCGATCGAACGAGTCAGCCAGCTCGCGATCGACCTTCCCGAGGTCGTCGAGCTCGACATCAACCCGTTGATCGTGCGCGGGCGCGGCCAGGGCGTCGTCGCGGTCGACGCACGGGTCGTGCTCGCTCCGTCTTCCAGATCGGCACCGACGCCTTGAGCTCGTCGATCAGGAACCGGGCGGCGTCGAACGCGGCGGCCCGGTGGGCGCACGCGGCGCCGACGACGACGGAGACCTCGCCGACCTTGAGCCGTCCGACGCGGTGCCAGAGCACGACGCGGCCCGCACCGAAGCGCGCGCGCGCGTCGCGCTCGATCGCCGCGAGCCGCCGAAGGGCGGGCGCGCGGTGGGTCTCGTAGTCGAGGGCGAAGACTCGGCCTGCTCTGCCCCGGTCGGGGCGCACGCGCCCGGCGAAGACGACGACGCCTCCGAGCCCCGGGCCCTCGAGCGCCCGCATCGCGCCGGCGACGCTGAGCGTTCGATCGGTGAGGCGGACCGACACGGCTAGCCCCCCCCGTACGGCGGATGGACGGCGAACTCGTCCCCCGGGCGGATCGGCGTCGAGAGGTCGTGGAGGTACTCGCCGTTGTGCACGAACCGGCTCGCCCGCAGCGCGAGGCCGAGCCGCGGGTACGTTCGGGCGAGGGCCCGCACGAGCGCGTCGGCGCGTACGCCGTCGGGAGAGACCGGCCAGTCGAGCGTTCGGCGCCCGAGCGCTTCGCGCGCGGAGGCGAACAGGAGGATGACGACTCGGGAGCGACGACGCGTCACACCGGGGCCAGAGGGGCCGCCAGGCGTAAAACCTGCGCCGGGCCGACGGAGCGCACAACCGATTAATACGGACCCTGGCTCAAACGCCCGATGGCCGAGATCGCGGTCCGCGTGGGCGGCCAGGCGGGCGACGGCATCCAATCGATCGGCGAGGCGCTCGCCCGCGGGTTCTCGCGGATGGGCTTGCACGTTTTCGGTCTCACCGCCTACCAGTCGGTGATCCGGGGCGGCCACGTCTGGTTCCAGGCCCGCGCCTCCGACGGCCGTCCGTACTCTCCGGGGGACGCGGCGGACATCCTCTACGCCCTCGACAAGGCGACGGTCGAGATCCACGCGGCCGCGCTGCGCCCGGGGGGGACGGTCATCTACGACCCCGAGAAGTTCGCCCTCCCGCCGTCGGACCTACCGGCGGGAGTGCAGGCGCTCGGTGTGCCGACGCTCGCGATCGCGCGCAAGTTCACGAGCCAGTCGATCCTGCAGAACGCGGGCGGCCTCGGGGCGGCGGCGTTCCTCGCCGGGATCCCGCTCGACCTCCTCCACCAGATCCTCCTCGACTCGTTCGGCCGCAAGGCCGGTGACGTCGTCACCTGGAACACGGGGGCGAGCGCGGAGGGTTACCGATTCGCCGAGGCGCACGCGAGCGTCTGCGCCCGCGCCCTCTCCAAGCGGGGCGCCCCGAAGCTCCTGATGACGGGCAACCAGGCGATCGCCCTCGGGGCGGCGGCGGCCGGGCTCAAGTTCCTGGCCCAGTACCCCATGACCCCCGCCTCCTCGATCATGCACTGGCTCGCCGCCCACGCCCAGACGCTGGGGATCGTCGTGAAGCAGGCCGAGGACGAGCTCGCGGCGATCAACATGGCGATCGGGGCGTCGTTCGGCGGCGTCCGGTCGATGACGGCGACCAGCGGAGGCGGCTTCGCCCTGATGGTCGAGGCGCTCGGGATGGCCGGGATGACCGAGACCCCGGTCGTGGTCGTCGAGTCGCAGCGGGCGGGCCCGTCGACGGGACTCCCGACCAAGACGGAGCAGGGCGACCTCAACCTGATGCTCGGCGCCGGTCAGGGCGAGTTCCCCCGGGCGATCCTCGCCCCGTCGAACCCGGCGGAAGCGTACCGCGCCGCGATCGACGCGTTCCGTCTCGCCGAGGAATGGCAGACGCCGGTCCTGCTCGCGAGCGACCTCCATCTCTCCGAAAACCTGATGACGGTCGACCGGGAGGAGGTCGACCTCGACGTGCCGGTTCCGTCGCTCTTCACGGTGACCCCGAACGGGCACACCTACCAGCGCTACCAGTACACCGAGTCGGGGGTCTCCCCCCGCGCTCTGCCGGGCCAGCCGGGCCTCGAGTTCGTCGCCGGCTCGGACGAGCACGACGAGCGGGGCCACCTCGTCTCGGACATTCGGGCCGGCATCCCGGTCTGGGTCTCCGAGCGCCGGCGGATGATGGAGAAGCGCATGAAGAAGCTCGAGGGGCTCGCGAAGGACGCCCCGCCGCCGGTCCTCGAAGGCACCGCCGGCGCCCCGCTCACGTTCGTCGCGTGGGGTTCGACCGTCGGAGCGGTCCGTGACGCCCAGGCCGAGCTCGCCGCCACCGGGCACCCGACGAACCTCCTCCACTTCCCGACCGTCTATCCGCTCGACCTCCCGGCGACCCGCCGCCTGCTCGCCGTCGCCCATCGGACGCTCCTGGTCGAGGCGAACTACTCCGGCCAATTCGGTCGCCTTTTGCGCGCGGAGACCGGCGTCGAGCTTCGAGAGCGGTTGCTCAAGTACGACGGAGAACCCTTCCTCCCGCACGAGATCGTCGCGCGGGCCCTCGAGGTGCTGAACGATGTCCGAAAGTAGTGCGACCGCCGCGCCCCAGCCGATCGGAACGCCCCTGCCGGTCGTCGGCAAGTCCGACATCAAGCCGACGTGGTGCCCCGGCTGCGGGGATTTCGGCGTCATCGCCGCGGTCGAGACGGCGCTCAAGCGGCTTAAGATTCCGCGGCACAACGTGGTCCTGGTCTCGGGAATCGGTTGCTCGTCGAACCTTCCCCACTTCCTCGGCGCCTACGGATTCCACGCGATCCACGGCCGGGCGCTGCCGGTCGCGGAAGGGATCCGGTGGGCGAACCACGGCCTCACGGTCGTCGGTACGGGCGGCGACGGTGACGGGTTCGGCATCGGGGCGGGCCACTTCGTCCACGCGATGCGTCGCAACGTCGACCTCACGTACGTCACCATGGACAACCAGATCTACGGGCTCACGACCGGCCAGGCGAGCCCCACGTCGACCCTCGGCCAGAAGACGAAGTCCACGCCCGCGGGGGTCATCGAGAACCCGATCGACCCGATCGCGCTCGCGCTGGCGAGCGGCGCGACGTACGTGGCGCGAGGCTTTTCGGGCGACGTGAAGCACCTCACCGACCTCGTGGCGAACGGGATCACGCACCACGGGTTCTCGTTCGTGGACGTCTTCAGCCCGTGCGTCACCTACAACAAGATCAACACGTTCGACTTCTTCCGCCAGCGCGTCTACAAGCTCGAGAGCGCGGGCCACGACCCCACCGACCTCGTGGCCGCTTGGCAGCGCTCGCTCGAGTGGGGGGAGAAGATCCCGATCGGCCTCTTCTACCGGACGGAGAAACCGACGTACGAGGACCTCGAGGAGGTCCTCTCCGCCGGCCCGCTCGCGCTCCAGCCGGCGGGGCTCCACGGCAAGGAGAAGCTGCTCGAGGAATTCGTCTAGGCGGGGGGCGCTAGCCGAGCGCGCAGCCGAAGAGGTAGGCGCTTCCGTTCTCGTCGAGCAGCGGGAACGTCGTCGGGTCGGCGAGGAGCGGCGCGGGAGAGAACGGCGGCCAGAGCCGAGTGTTCGCGCCCGTGACGACGATCGCGTCGATCGCGAGGGCGGAGAGGGCGCGCCGGCCGGCGGCGTCGAGCGTCGCGTTCGAGAGTTCGGAGACGAGCAGGCGATAGGAGGCGTTCCCGTACCACCACCCCGGCACGAGCGGGTAGACGAGGACGAGGTCGCTCGCGTAGCCGGGCAGGAAGTCGGCGGCGCTTCCCGGCGCGACCAGGACCCGTGCGCCCGCCGGCAGCTGCGCCCCCGCGGACGCGATCAGCGCGAGCTCTTGCGCCGTCACGTTGCCGAAGTCGCCGTAGAGCGTGGAGAGCACCGGGGGGAGCGCGGTCGGTGTGAGAGCGACTCCCGGGACCACGATCGCGAGCGCGATCGCGAGCGACACGACCGCGCGACGGGGCTCGAACGGCGCGGGTCGGGCGCGGGACCTCCCCCCCGCCGTCCGGGCGGTCGTCACGCGGTCGTCGTCGGACCGGCCGAGCCAGCCGGCGAACCGTTCGAGCGCGAGGACGAGCGGAAGCGCGGCGACGAGCGCGTACAGCGAGAGGAGGTAGAGCGAGAGCTCTCCCGCGCTCGTCACCGATTCGACCGCGACCGCCGGGGGAAACCCGCTCGACGCCGCCCAGAGCACCGCGAGGAGGCCGACGATCGCGGCGACGGCGGCCGCGGCGAACCGGCGGAATGCCCCGAGGTAGCGGGCGAGGGCCGAGTCGCCGCCCACGACCACGAGGAGGCCGAGCCCGACCACGAGCAGCACGGCGAGCTCGAGCCGGAGCGCGGGGACCGCGCTGAACTGGACGTCCTGGGGTCGGAAGAGGAACGGGTCGATGCTCCCGATGAACTGCGCGCTCGAGATCCCGGTCGGACTGCCGGCCGGTGCGGCCGCGGCGCCCGGGACGAACCCCGGGCTCGAGCGGCCGAGGGTGAGGACGTAGAGCGAGGGGGCGACGCCGACCAGGGAAGCGCCGACCGCGACGGCCCAGCGTGCGACCCAGGTCCGCGCGCGTCCCCCGAACCGCGGCCACGCGAGGGCGCCCGCGATCGGCAGCGCGACGAACAACCACTCGGGACCGACGGGGTTGAGCGCGGCGGCGTACCCCGCGAGCAGGCCGAACCCCACGGCTTCGCCGAGCGACGGCGGCGAATCCCGCGTCCACGACGTCGCCCGCCCGCAGAGCAAGAGGACGAGCGGGAAGGCGAAGACGAAGTCGTTGCTCCCCGAAACGATCGTCCGCGTCGCGGGCGCGAGCCACGCGAGGACGAGGGCCGTCGCGACGCCCGCGCGGTCGCTCGCGAACAGGCGGCGACCGAGGACGAACGCGCCGAGCGGCGCGAGGGCGAAGAAGAGCGGAGTGACGAGGAGGCTCGTACGGGCCGGCGGGAGGCCAAAGACGAGCTGGGCCCAGCCGAGCCAGACCGTCGTTCCTTGGGGGTAGAGGATCGCCGGGGCGGCGTACGGCTGGAACGAGAGCGGGATCGAGTGGTGCGAGAGAAGGAGCGCGACGTAGGTCGTCAGGAGGCCCGAGTCGAACGTGTTGCCCGTGCCGACGGGTCCAACGACCGCGAGCTCCACCGCGAAGAGCGCGAGCGCCGAGACGAGCACGACGAGCGACCCCGGCCGTACGAGGCGGGCGAGCGACCCCGCGACCTCTTCCCCGAGCGTTCCGCCGGGCCGCCCGCGGGCGAAAAGGAGCCCGAGCCCGACGGCCGCCGCGACCGGGAGGCCGAGGACGACCGGGGCCACGAACAGGCCGAGCGGAAGCGCCGCGAGGAGGTAAAGGACCGCGCCGCCGAGGTAGAAGTCGAGGAGCACGGCCTCGATCGGCTCGTCGGTCCGCCACCCGGCGAACCGACGGCCGACGAGCCGACGCACGAACTCGCCGAGGACGGCGGCCGACGCTGCCCAGAGGACGAGGCCGACGGCCCACACGGCACCGGACGGCCCGGGAAGGTCCACGGGGAGGCGAGCCGCCGGCGACTTATAGAATCCTACCGGCCCACCGGAACGTATTTACCCCACAATCGCAGCCCCCCTGCGGACGTGGGCGGTGGCCACGGACTCCGATAGGGAGGTCCGAGAGGGACTTTCGAGCATCACCCGCGGAACGCTGTTCCTCCTCTTCGCGACCCTCGGGTTCGTCGTCCTCAACTTCGTCTCGCGCGTCGTGGTCGTGCGCAGCATCCTGCCGGGCGACTTCAGCGCATTCTCCCTTGGCCTGTCGCTCGCGGGTCTCCTGTCGGCGTTCGGAACGCTCGGACTCACGAACGCCGTCGCGCGCGGCATCCCGCATGCGGCCTCGGACGCCGAGCGGCGGACGATCGTCCGGAGCACGTTCGCGATCGGGAGCGTGGCCGCCGTCGCGAGCTCGGCCCTCCTCTGGGTATTCGCGGGACCGATCGGTCGGGCGCTGGGCCAGCCGGGGCTGACGCTCGCGCTCGAGTTCTTCCCCGTCGCCGTCGCCGCGTCGATCATCGGGAGCCTCGTCGCGTCGATCTTCCAGGGATTCGAGGACGTCACACCGAACGCGCTGTTCCTCCAGCTCGTCAACCCGGGGCTGTTCGTGGTCTTCCTCGGGATCGCGATCGTCGTCCCTCCGTCCGGTATCGACTATCGCGAAGCGCTCGCGACCTACGCCCTCGCGAACGTCGTGACGCTCGCCCTCATCCTCGTCTACGCGGGCCGCCAGCTGCCCCGCCGGCTCCCGAGGGGCCCCCTGGCGCCCGAAGCGCTCGGCCCGCTGCTGCGCTTCGCGGCCCCGCTCTTCGTGGTCGGCATCATGGGCAGCATCACGGCGTCCGGAGATACGATCCTCCTGGGGGCCTACCATTTCAGTGAGACGGGGACCTACAGCGCCTCGCTCACGCTCGCCCGGCTCCTTCAGATCGGGATCGGAGCGGCCGGGTACATCTTCCTGCCGGTCGCGACCAAGTTCTTGCGGCAGAACGACTCCCGGTCGATCCAGCTGACCTACGCGACGGTGACGAAGTGGATGACGCTCGTCTCGTTGCCGCTGTTCCTGGTGTTCTTCTTCTTTCCGAGCCCGTCCCTCGGGCTCGTCTATGGCCCGAGGTACGTCTCGGTCGTTGAGCCGCTCCAGCTCGCCGTGCTCGGGGCGTTCCTGACCACCATCCTCGGTCCCTCGACGATGCTCCAGGTCGCGTTCGGGCAGACCCGTCTCTTGATGTACAACTCGATCGCGGCCGGGGTCGTCGACGTCGGGCTCGCGCTCCTTCTGGTCCCGGGATTGGGGTACGTCGGGGCCGCCGTCGCGTGGGCGGTGGCGAACTCGCTCTTCACGGGACTGTCCCTGGTCGAGCTCGCGGTCCTCTCGGGCGTGCACCCGTTCCGGCGGCACTTCGTGGCCCCGCTCCTCGCGACGGCGCTCCCGATCACCGTCGTGTTCGTCGTGACCCGGCCGCTCGTGTCGGGTCTAGGACTCGTCGTACTCGCGCTCGTGTTGGCGGGGCTCTTCGTCCTCCTCGTACTCCTCACCCGGAGTGTCGACGACGGCGACCGGCTCCTCCTCGAAGCCGTCGAGCGTCTGATCGGCCGGCGTCTCTCGATCTTGCGGCGCCTCGGCCGGATCGGGCTGCGCTCGACCCGGTGAGCTCCCGGCCGCCGGGGCCGACGCGGCCCGCCCCTCGCGTACGTGCTCGACGAGGAGAAGGACCACGCCGCCACCGAGCAGGAAGAAGACGTACTCCGCCAGCGCGTTCGCCGCCCCGGTGTTCCCGAGCGCGTCGACGACCGCCGTGACCACGAGAAGGACCAGGGCGGCGCCGATAGGATAGCGGGCGTCGAGATGGGCCCACACGGAGTACACCATGTAGGCGAGGAGCAGGACGACGAACGCGATCGTGAACGGGAACGTCACGGGCCTCGGATCGCCTCGAACGGTCGCGAGTTCAAAATCGTATCCCGTCGGGTTCGGCCGCACGCCGTGGGTCCGCAACGTGTCGACTACCGGCCGCGTCACGCCCCGGTGGGGCGGGTGCCCAGTCAGGTTTACATAGGTCGTCCCTTATGCCAATCCCGAGAGACCGATTTCGGTTATCCCAGATGGTGGGAAGTTCGCGCAGGCGACGCATCGTTCCGATCGTGCTCGGATTGGCGATGCTCGCGGTGGTCATTGCGGCGGCCCTGTCGCCGAACACCGGTGTGGTCCAGGCCCAGACGAATGCGCAGTACAACCAGTCCCCCTCCTCGACCGTTTCTCCCTACCTCTACGTCGGCATCGGGGTGGCGGTCGCGCTCGCCGCGCTGCTCGTGGCGCTCCTGTTGATGGGCCGTCGGCGACGCCGACCGCCTTCCCCGCCCCCCCCGCAGTTGTGGCAGGGCGGTCCGTCCGCGCCGGCCTCGGCGGCCGCCGTAGCGCCTCCCCCGCCTTCCCCCCCGCCGGCGAGCCCCCCTCCGCCCGCCGCCGGCCCGGCGTACCTCGAGACTCCCGAGGACGTCGGCCAGGCCGCCCAGGCCGGGCCCATCGTGGGAGCGGGCGTTGGCGCGGGGGCGGCGGGAGCGGGCGCCGAAGCGGAACCGGACATCGACTCGCTGATGGCCGAGCTCGACAAGATCAGCGGCGAGATCCTGAAGCGCGCCCCGAAGAAAGGTGCCGGGTCGGTACCCGCCGACGAAGGGGCCGGCACGACCGGAAACCGCTAGAGCCCCCGCGCCCGTGGGCCGGCGGTGCTTAAGAACCCGGGCGGAGTCGTTCGGACGATGCCCGAAGCCCCGGGAACTCCGGACGAGGACGGCCTCTTAGTGGAGTTGCACGACGCGATCGCCCGGGCCTCCCGCCGGCCCCGCGAGATCGAGGTCGGGATTGTGCTCTCGATCGCCCTCGGTCGGCGACGCGGTGCCGTCTCCTGCGGAGGCTGCCAGATCCCGCTCGAGTTCGAGGGGATCCCGGCCCGGACCAACGCCCGTCTCGGGGGCCCGTTCCGCTTGGTGTTCGAAGAGCGTGCGACCGGTTCGTAACCGCGTCGGTCGCCGGAGGTCTTCGGATGTCGATCCTGGGAACGGTCGCTGACCTGATCACGATGATCCTCGCCACGGCCGGACTCGCGGGGGTCTTCGGCCTGATGGCCGTGGAGAGTTTCGGCCTACCGCCCGTCCCGAGCGAGGTGATCCTGCCGTTCACGGGATTCCTCATCGCGTCGGGGACGTTCCCGCTGGTCGGGGCGGTGCTCGCCGCTCTGCTGGGAGGCCTCGTCGGCTCGTACGCCGGCTACGCGGTCGGACGGTGGTGGCGCCACCGCATCACCGGCCTCGGGATCGGCCGACTTCGACTCGAGCCGCGCCACCTAGAGCGGATGGACCGGTTCTTCGCCCGTAGAGGAGAGGTCACGGTCGGCGTGGCGCGTCTACTGCCCGTCGTCCGAAGCTACATCTCCTACCCGGCCGGGACCGCCGAGATGAACCCGGTGCGCTTCGGTGTGTACACGCTCCTCGGCAGCATTCCGTTCACGCTGGGCCTCATCTATGCGGGGATGGTCCTGCGATCCGACTGGACCCTGGTCTCTTCGTACTTCTCCGTCCTCGATTACCCGCTGATCGCGATCGTGGCGATCGTCGTCGTCTTCATCATCCTCCAGGTGGCGGGCGTCCTCGCCCCCGGCTGGCCGCCCCGCCGCGCGTCGAAGGCGCCCACCGCAAGCTCGGCCGACCCGGCCGCGCCGTCGCCTCCTCCCTCGGGGTGAACGTCGTCTTCTCGCCCCGGCGCTCGGTCGGCTAGGGCCGGGCCCCCGTCCTCGTACGCGCTGGCGGGTGCGAGCGGGCGTACTCCGGCCGAACGACCTCACCGACCGACCGTCCGATGTACTGGCCGTCCTCGACGATCCGTTCGCCCCGCAGGTAGTGCTCGCGGGGGAAGATCGCCTCCCAACCCTCGAAAGCGGTCCAGCCGCACGGTGCGTGGAGCCGGCGGGCCTCCAGGCGGGTCCGGGCCCGAAAATCGACCACGAGGAGGTCGGCCCGATGCCCGACCGCGAGCCGGCCTCGGGGCTGGCCGACCCAGCGCGACGGTCGGTCGCTCGCGGCTGCGACCAGCGTTCCGAGCTCGAGCTCCGAGGCCCGAACCCGGGCGAGCATGAGCGGGAGCATCGTCTCGACGCCCGGCATCCCGCTCGGGGCGAGGTCGAACGGTCGGTCCTTCGTGTCGAGAGAGTGCGGCGCGTGGTCGCTCGCGAGGCAGGGGACCTCACCGCGCCGGAACCTCGCCCACAGGGCCGCGCGGTCGGCCTCGGAGCGCAGCGGCGGGTTGACTTTGCGGTACGAGCTGTCGCCCGAACGCTCGGAGAGGAGAAGGTGGTGCGGCGTCGCTTCGAACGACACCCCCGCCGCCCGCAGGCGGTCGGCGACGGTGCCGGTCGTGACGTGGGCGACGTGCAGGCGCAGCGACGGGGGCGCTTCGCCCAGCGACGCGACGGCGGCGAGCTCGGCGGCGGCCGGACGGCGGGCGTTCCAATCGGCGAGCCCCCGGTCCGGCAGGTCCGTCCGGAACCGGCTCGGGTCCTCGGCGTGGACGCTGACGGGCAGGCCGAGCTCCGCGAGGCGCGCGAGGAGCCCCGGGACCTCGACGGACGCAGGGACCTCCTCGACCCCCGTCGTCGGGCTGAGGTAGACCTTGAACCCGCCCGCGGTCTCGGCGAGGCGCGCGAGAGCGCGCGGTCGCACGGGAAGGGCGTAGAGGAGGACGTCGACGGCCGCCCGGCCGGGAACGCGGCGGGCCTTTTCCTCGACGCCGTCCGAGTCCGTCACCGGCGGGATCGTGTTCGGCATGTCGCCGACGAGCCCGACCCCCCCGAGGGCGGCCTGGATCGTCCCGGACGCGAGCGTCTCGACGTCGCGAGGTCCTCCCGGCTCGCGCAGGTGAACGTGCAGGTCGGTCGCGGCGGGGAGGATCACCGAGTCGCCGACGTCGTGTCGGGGCCCGCCCCTCAGGTCCCGGCCGAGGGCGGCGATGATGCCGTCGTCGTCGATCGCGATCTCGACCGGCTGGAGGCGCCCGCGAACCTGGGCCCGGCCGACGAGGATCCACGCGACGTGCCCGGTCCGCTCGGGTGCGCCGTCCGGGCCCCCGGGGTCGTCGTCGGTCCCCATCCTCGGGCGGACGGTGCGGTACGTAAAGAAGCCAGTCCCCGCCCACCGGGTATCGTATAATCCCCGGGTCCATGGGACCCCCGTGCTCTCCCCACGGGGCCGTGCGCGGTGGACGTACGCGACGAGCGGCGTGGACCTCCGGGCGCGGTCGCGTGCTCTCGCGGCGCTCCTCGAGTCACTCGAGTACCGGGCTCCGCCCGACCACGGGCGACCGATACGGGCCCCGGGACACTTTGCCGGGATGATCCGGGTCGGTCGCGAAACGATCGCGGTGACCACCGACACCGTCGGGACTAAGGTCCTTCTCGCTGAGCAGCTCGGCCGTTGGGAGGAGGTCGGCGAAGACATCGTCGGTGTCAACGTCAACGACCTTGCGGCGGTCGGCGCCCGGCCGGCCGGCCTCGTCGACACGATCCTCTGCGTCCGTCCCGACGAGGGGGTCTTCCGGGCCCTCGGACGGGGGCTCGACCGGGGGATGCGCGCGGCGCGGTGCACGCTCCTGGGAGGAGAGACGGCGATCGTCCCCGACCTCGTGCGCGGGATCGACCTCGGGGGGACCGCGGTCGGGTTCTTCCCGCGCGGCCGGGCCCCGGTCACCGGCGCTCGCCTCTCCGCCGGCGACGTGATCCTCGGGATCCCCTCCGTGGGGCTCCACGCGAACGGCTTCACGCTGGTGCGGAAGTTGCTCGACGACCGCGCGGTCGACCTCGCGGCTCCGCGGCCGGGCGCGAGCGAGCCGGTCGGGGTCGAGCTGTTGCGGCCGACGCGGATCTACTCGACGATCGCGGACGCGCTCGCCGGCCGTCCCGACGTGCACGGGTTCGCCCACATGAGCGGAGGCGGGGTGCGCAACCTCGTCCGGCTCCACGCGCGGCTCGGCTTCGTCCTCGACCACTGGCCGGTCCCTCCGCCCCTCTTCCGGTGGGTGCAATCCTTGGGCGAGCTCCCGGACGAGGAGATGTTCGAGACGTTCAACATGGGGATCGGTTTCGTGGTGATCGTCGCCCGCCACCGACTCTCGGAGGTGCGCCGGCGGCTTGCCCGCGCGGGGGCGCCGGACGCGCTCGCGATCGGGCACGTGGCGCGCGGCGGTGGCGTCCGCCTGCCCGACCTCGGTCTCGAGTACGCGCAGTACGCCTGAGCCGCGCGTCCGGCGGTCCCGGGCGCAAACAGTTATGGAACGACCGCCCTCCTCGGCGCCGGAGGGCAGAGGGGGCGTGGACCGCGCGAAAGGGTACGCGGTCTTCTTGTCGCTGGCCGCGGCCCTCCTCTGGGCGACCTACTACATCTTCGTCCTCGCGCTCGACCGAAGTGCCCCGCCGTCGGCCGTCGTGTTCTACCCGTTCCTCTTCGGCGGGGCCGCGTACACCGCCTGGGCGGCCGCGGCGGGCCACGGCCGGGCGCTGCTCGCGCTCTGGCGGCAGCCGATGGCGTACGTCCGCACCGGGTTCCTGGTCGGGATGCAGGTCTCGGTCCTCGCCGCGACGTACCTCACAGGTCCGGTCGACGCTTCGCTCCTCTCGCTGATCGGGGACGTCGTGCTGACCCCGCTGATCGTGGCCCTCGTGATCGGCGCCCACCGGGCGCACGTGACGTCGCGAGTCTTCTCGCTCGGGCTCGTGCTGAGCCTCGCCGGTGGGGCGCTCACGATCGCGGGAGGGCAGGGCCTGACCGCGGTCCGCGGCCTCGGGTGGGCGGTGGTTCCGGCGGTCCCGGTCTCGGTCGCGCTCTACTTTCTGCTGAGCGCGCGGGAGAACGAGCGCTCCCCTCCGTCGGCGGTCGTCGCGCAGTCGATGCTCGCCGCGGCGCTCGTCGGCGCTCTCGTCTCGCCCGCGCTCCCGGGTGGGCTCGCGGGACTCGGGTCGCCCTCGCCCGCCGCTCTCGTCCTCCTCGCCGCGACGGGCGTGACGAGCTTCTTCCTCGCTCCGGCGCTCTACTTCCACGCGATCTCGCGCGCCGGCCTCGTGATCCCGCCGATGCTGATGACCGGGATCCCGGTCTTCACCCTCCTGCTCTCCGCGACCGTCCTCCGCCTCGAGCTTCCGTGGGTCGCGGTCCTCGGGATCCCGGTCGCGGTCGTCGGCGCGGTCCTCACGCTCCGCGGCGAGAGCGGCCCCGAGACCCCCGGGCCCCCGGGGCCCGAGACGGCCTCCTCGTAGCCCGCGAGCTCACTCGAAGTCGGCGAGGCTCTTCGTCGTGCGGCGGCGCTTCGGGGGGGCCGCGAGGTCGGCGAGCGAGGTATCGAGGGACGCGGTCGGTCCTGGCTCGACCGCCGGCCGCTCGGCCGGGTCGCCGAGACGGCGCTGGTGGCTCCCGCGCAAAAGCGCCGCCGCGTCCCAGTCGTAGACCTCCGTCACCCGGGCGAGCGTCTGGGCGACGCGGTCGGCGTAGTACTCCCAGTCGGGTTCCTTGCCGAACGGCCGGCCCTCGACCCACGGCTCGACCTCCTGCGGTGAGGCGCGAGAGCCGGTCACGACCCACGCGACCCTCATGCCGGGGATCACGTCGTACCCTTCCGCCTTGAGGCGCTTGTAGACCCTTAGGAACGGCAGCGAGTCGCGGGTCGCTTCGTTGTACTCGCTCTCGGGCCGGACCGTGCGCGCGATGACGAGCCTCTCGACCGGGACCGACCGGTTCCGCACCGCGAGCACGAGCTCGCGCGCGCGGCGCACCGCACCGTCGGTGTCCCCGCGAAGGACGAGGTCGAAGATATCCATGAGCGCCTGCGACTGGTAGTCGAAGGCGTCCGTGCGCCGGGTCTCGTAGCCGCGCACGACGCGCTCCTCCCGTGGCCAGGCCGTCTGACCGACGTACCGCTTCTTCGCGCCGTGCGAGAAGAACGACTCGAAGACCGACTGGAACTCGAACGTCGTCCCTTCGTGGGTGAATCGCTTCGCGATCTCCTCGCCGAACTCCCGGGCGCCCTCGAGGGTCGGGACCGGCGCTCGGACGAACACGGAATCGGTGTCGGAGTAGACCACCTCGTGGCCGTCGGCCTCGAGGTCGCGGATGATCGAGGTGATCGCCTCCCGCGCGAAGGCGGTGATCGCGGCGCCGATCTCTTTGTTGGTGAACCGGTAGAAGCTCGACGCGAGCACCCCATAGAACGAGTTCATCAGGAGCTTCACCGCGAGCTGGAGGCCGTCGAAATACGCCTTCAGCTCCTCGGTCGGGGCCTCGCGCGACTCCCGCCGGAACCGGTCCCGGTCGGCGAGGAGCTGCGCGAGGAGCTCGGGGACGATCCCTCGGCGGACGGAGGGCGCGAGGAACCGGGCGCCCGACGGCGCGACCGTCGTGCCGTCGGGGGAGAGCGTGGTGAAGCAGAGGTTCTTCGCGATGATGATCGACGGGTACATCGACTTGAAGTCGAGCAGGACGACCCAGCGCGACATGCCCGGGCGGATCGCGTGGACGTACCCGCCCTCGATCGGGGCGTCGCGTCCGCCGCGGTGGCTCGGCGGGACCCCGACGCCGCGTTCGTCGGCCCGCGGAATCAGCAGCGCATCGATGTAGAGGGACGTCCGACCGTTGAGGCCCTCCTCGAGCGGAAGGCGCGCGACGGTCGCGAGGTCGGCCGCCTTCTCGATCGAGCGGAGGCGTCGAAGGATCCGAAGGGCGAGGTCGGCGTCGTGCTCGCAGTACTCCATCACGCGGGCGGGGTCCCGGGCCCACTCCTGCTCGATGTTGCGGCGGTCGACGTCGAGCTTCGAATCTCCGAGAAGCGTGCGGGCGACATACTGCAGGGTCTCCTGCTTCGGGTGGAGCTCGCTGCGGGCGGACCACCACGCGTCCGCGACCACGCGCCCGGTCACCTTCCACAACCGCTCGCCCATCTCGCGCGGGCTCGATCCCTCCCGTCCGAGGCGGAGGGCCTCCGCGCCGGTCGCCTGCGCCCGCTCGACGAGCAGGGGGACGTCGTAGCCCCCGATGTTGTATCCGGTGAGAATGTCCGGGTCGTCCTCACGGACGATGCGGGCGAACTCTTCGAGGATCCTGCGCTCGCTCGGGTCGGTGATCCGGAAGGTCCGGCGCGGCCGGTCGCCGCCGTCGGCGACGCCGCAGATCGTGAAGATCGTTCGCTCGCGGATCGCGTTCTCGATGTCGAAGGAGAGGAACCGCAAGGACGGGCGGAACGGCTCGGCGGGTCGGATGTCGTGGGTGGCGTCGACGACGACCCGCACCACCTCGGGCACCGTGTAGCGGGCGCGGACCTCGTCGCTCTCCTCCTCGGCCTCGAACCCCACCGTCAGGCCGAGGTGGTGGTCGTAGAGGAAGCGGTGCACGAACGGGATGTCGCACGCGAGGACGCTCGCCTCCTCCCCCGGACGGCGGTAGGCGTCGCGGTACTGGGGCACGAGCCACGGACGGTGGATGGTGACGCGGGCGGCCGCTCTCTCGCGGCCCCCTACGAACGTGACGAGGTCCTCGACCCTCACGACCTCGGGGTCGGACCGGAGCCGCTCGCGCTGCTCCGCGGTCGGCTCGGCGAGGACGAAGTACGGCCGGAAACCGTAGTACCGGGCGACCATCGGGGTCCCTTCCCGGGTCCGACCGAACAGCTCGACGACCACCGCGTCGTCCCGAGCCTGGTACGAGCCCTCGAGGAGGAACAGTTCGACCGTGCGCACGGACCGAGGAGCCCGACGGGCGCTAAAGCCGTTTGGAGGGGCGCTCGGCGAGCCAGGCGCCGAGGGCCCGAAGGTCGTCGTCCCAGCGGCGGTAGAGGCGATGAGAGCGCAGGGCGGCCGGGTGGACGAGCGGGAAGAGCGGAGGGTCGGTCGACGGGCGCGGCCGACCGGCCGCGGTGAGGATCGGCGGCGCCCCGGGATCGAGCGCGTGGAGCGCCGAGGTACCGAGGGTCACGACCGCCGCCGGACGGAGCAGCGCGAGCTGCCGGTCGAGGAACGGACGACACGTCGTGGCCGCCGCCCGGACGAACCGGTTCGCCGGCGGGCGGCACTTGAGGACGTTCAGCACCCCGAACTCGTCGTCCTCGAGCCCGAGCCGATGGGTCGCGTCGTCGAGCCGCCGGCCGGCGCGTCCGACGAACGGGAGCCCGGTGCGGTCCTCCTCGGCACCCGGGGCTTCGCCGACGAACACGATGCGCGGCGCAAGGCTCCCCCGGTAGACGACCGCGTGCGTGCGGTGCGCGCCGAGCGGGCAGCGGCGGCAGGACCGGATCTCTTCGGAGAGCTCGGCCCAGGCTCGCTGCCGACGGGTCGCGGGCGGCCGGACCCGGCCGGTGGCGATGCCCTGCACGCCCCGCCACAGTCCGGCCGCCCGCATAGCGCTCGCGCGAGCGAAGGAGCGCGCGGCGCGGCACGGACCTTAAATAGGGGCTCCCTGTGGCTCGGCCCCTTCGCCGACCATGCCTCCGCCGTCCGGACTCAACACTGCGGGTCGCCTGACCCGGCTCCGCCAGCGGCGACGCTGGTCCGACCGGTACTACAAGCGGCGCACCCTCCATCTCAAGGAACGGTCCGACCCTCTCGAGGGTGCCCCCCAGGGCCGCGGCATCGTGATCGAGAAGGTCGGGGTCGAGGCGAAGCAACCGAACTCGGCGATTCGAAAGTGCATCAAGGTCCAGCTGATCAAGAACGGCCGTCAGGTGACGGCGTTCGCGGTCGGCGACGGGGCGATCAACTTCATCGACGAGCACGACGAGGTCCTCGTCGAGGGAATCGGGGGCCGGATGGGCCGGTCCTACGGCGACATCCCGGGCGTCCGCTACAAGGTGATCCAGGTGAACAGCGTCTCGCTCGACGAGCTCGTTCGCGGACGCAAGGAGAAGCCGGCCCGATGAGCGGAGCGCCCGAGCCCCTCAGCCCGGAGCCGACCGCCGAGGACGCGGGACCCGTCGTCCAGCGTCCCCAGCCGCCGCCCCCTCCGCCGTTCGTCCTTCCGCCGCTCTTCGGGAAGTACCCGTTCGAGGGCGTGGAGGTCCACGACCCCGGCCTCCTGCCCTACCTGTACCTGCACCCCGTCTACACGCCCCACACCGAGGGCCGGCTCACCGGTCGACCGTTCCTCAAGACTCGGATGCACCTGGTCGAGAGGCTCGCCAACCACCTCATGAAGGGCGGCAAGTTCACCGGTAAGAAGTCGAAGGCGATCACCACCATCCGCAAGGCGTTCGTCGAGCTCGCCCAGAAGGAGGGGAAGAATCCGCTCCAGCTCCTTGTCGATGCGGTCGAGAACGCGTCGCCCCGAGAGGAGGTCACGCGGCTCCAGTTCGGCGGGATCTCCGTCCCTCGGGCCGTGGACGCCTCACCCGCCCGCCGTTTGAACGTCGCGATCCGCAACCTCGCGCTCGGCGCGATCCAGTCCTCGCGCAAATCGACGAAGCCGATCCACTCCTGCCTCGCGGACGAGATCCGGCTCGCGGCCAAGGGCGACCTCACGTCGTTCGCGGTCGGACGGAAGGAAGAGGTCGAGCGGGTCGCGCAGTCGGCGCGCTGAAGCCCGACAGGAACCCCCATGACCCACATTCGTGCTGAGCTCGCGAAAGCCATCCCCGAGATGATGCGCAACGTCGACCGGATCCGCAACATCGGGATCGTCGCGCACATCCACCACGGCAAGACGACGCTGTCCGACAACCTCCTCGCGGCGGCGGGGATGATCTCGAACGAGCTCGCGGGCAAGCAACTCTACCTCAACTTCGACGAGCAGGAGCAGGCTCGCCTGCTCACGATCAACAACGCGGACGTCACGATCGTCCACGAGTTCGAGAACGAGCAGTACCTGATCAACCTCATCGACACGCCCGGCCACGTGGACTTCGGCGGGGACGTGACGCGAGCGATGCGGGCGGTCGACGGCGCGATCGTCGTCGTCTGCGCGGTGGAGGGCGTCATGGCCCAGACCGAGACCGTGCTCCGGCAGGCGCTGCGCGAGAAGGTCAAGCCGGTCCTCTTCATCAACAAGGTCGACCGCGCGATCAAGGAGCTCCAGCTCACCCCCGATTCCCTCCAGAAGCGGTTCGGGTCGATCATCTCCGAGGTGAACGAGCTCATCCGTCGCATGGCTCCCGAGGAGTTCGTCGACGACTGGAGCGTGGACCCCCGGGACGGGTCGGTCGCGTTCGGTTCCGGCTACGAGAACTGGGCGATCAGCGTGCCGTACATGCTGCGCACCGGGGTCAAGTTCCCCGACATCATCGACTTCGTCTCGACCGGACGCTCTCGGGAGATCGCGCAGCGCGCGAAGATCAACGACGTCATCTTCGACATGGTCGTCCGCCACCTCCCGAGCCCGCACGTCGCCCAGCGCTACCGGATCCCGAACATCTGGAAGGGCGAGGTCGGCTCGACGATCGGCCAGGCGATGCTCAACACGGACACGAACGGCCCGACCTCGTTCATGGTCACCGACATCACGATGGACCCGAGCGCGGGCGAGATCGCGACGGGCCGCGTCTTCTCCGGGCGCATCCAGAAGGGGATGGAGCTGAGCGTCGCCGGGACGAAGATCAAGGACCGCGTCCAGCACGTCTCCCTCTTCATGGGTCCCGAGCGGCTGATGGTCGAGGAGGTCACCGCGGGCAACATCGCCGCGGTCATCGGACTCACGGACGCCTTCGCCGGCACGACGATGTCGGCGGTCCACGACATGACCCCGTTCGAGGAGATCCGTCACGTCTCCGAGCCGGTGGTGACGGTCGCGATCGAACCGAAGCGGATGTCCGACCTTCCGAAGTTGATCGAGGTCATGCGCAAGATCGCCAAGGAGGACGCGAGCCTCAAGGTCGAGATCAACCAGGAGACGGGCGAGCACCTCCTGTCGGGCATGGGAGAGCTCCACCTCGAGATCACGCAGTACCGCATCGTCAACGACTACAAGGTCGAGATCGAGGCGTCGAAGCCGATCGTCGTCTACCGCGAGGTCGTGAAGCACCCGGGAGGGCCGTTCGAGGGGAAGAGCCCGAACAAGCACAACCGGTTCTACTTCGAGGTCGAGGCGCTCCCCGCGGCGGTCGTCCAGGCGATCCGGGACGGAGACATCCCGCAGGGAAAGTCGTTCAAGGACACGAAGACGCTGGTCGCGAAGCTCGACCAGCTGGGCGTCCCCCGGGACGAGGGTCGCGGGATCGTCGCGGTCGAGGGGACGAACATGCTGTTCGATGTGACGAAGGGGATCCAGTACCTCAACGAGACGATGGACCTGATCGTCGACGCCTTCAAGGAGGCGGTCAACCGCGGGCCGCTCGCCAACGAGAAGGTCTACGGCCTCAAGGTCCGTATCGTGGACGCGAAGCTCCACGAGGACTCGATCCACCGCGGACCCGCGCAGACGATCCCCGCCGCCCGCTCGGGGATCTACGGGGCGATGGTCCTCGGCGACCGTCTCCTCCTCGAGCCGTTCCAGAAGGTCACCGTCAACGTCCCTCAGGAGGTCCTCGCGGGCGCGACCCGGGAGCTCCAGCGCCGACGCGGCGAGATCCTCGACATGACGAGCGTCGGCGACCTGCAGACGATCGTCGCGAAGGTCCCGGTCGCGGAGATGTTCGGGTTCGCTTCCGACATCCGCAGCGCGACCGCGGGCAAGGTCCTCTGGGCGACCGAGTCGATGGGGTTCGAGCCCGTCCCGGGAGAGCTCCAGCCGAAGGTCGTCGGCGAGGTGCGTCAGCGCCGTGGCCTCAAGCCCGAGCCGTACGACGCGGCGTACTACTCCGGGTAGGACGACCGAGCGCTTTCGCCCGCCTTCCCGGGGACGCCGGGCCGGTCGCGCCCGGACTACGCGGTGCCGTGGGAACGGCGGCCGGAGACCTACTACGACCTGTAGCAGGAACGGACCACGGGCGGCGTTTAGTTACTACGCTTCGTAGTAGCTCTGGCCCGACGGGAGGGGCCCGTCGGGAGGCCGATGAGCTCGTCCAGGGTCCGCTGGCCCCGGGGCCGGGGGCCTTCGGCCGACCGCGAGCGGATCGGCCAGGCGCCTTCGTGGTCGAGCAGCCAGCGTTTGCGCCAGAGGCCGAGCCCGTAGCCCGTGATCGAACCTCCCGTGCCGATGACCCGGTGGCACGGGATCACGATGGGGATCGGATTGCGCCGCATCGCCCCCCCGACCGCCCGCGCGGCCCCGGGGAACCCAGCCCGTCGCGCGAGCTCGCCGTAGGTCACGGTCCGCCCCGCCGGCACGTCGATCAGCCGCTCCCAGACCTTCCGGTCGAACGCCGAGGCCGTCCCGGTGTCCGGCACGAGGTCGAACGCGGTGCGCTGGCCCCGGAAGTACTCGAGGAGTTGGCGGGCCGGGTTCCCGGCCGGGAGCGGGGGGCGGCGACGGACCGCCCCCGTCGGCACCCCGCTCTGGGCGAGTCCGTTCTCGAGCAGGTCGACCACGCGCACGCTCGAGCCCTGGTAGACCACCCGGAAAGTCCCGATCGGAGTGGTCACGTCGGAGTACTCGACCGGGTCGGCCATCGCCGGGGCAGGTGCGGGCACGCTTATCTCCGTTTCAACCCGGGCCACTTCTCGGGGGACCCCCCGGGCTCTCGAGGCCGGTCGGGGTGATGCGGAACTCCGCGGCCCCCTCGGGGAGCGAGCGATGCTTGACGAGCACCACGCAGCGGCGGTCGCCCGGAAGGCGGTCGAACCGCAGGATCGTCTTTGCGGCGTGGTTGAGGAACGAGCCGCCGAGCGGCTCGAGGGTTCCTTCGCGCACGCTCCGGTAGACCTGGTTCGTGAACAGCACCGGGACGTGGGCCGAGAGCGCGGTCACGACCAGGTCGGCGACGCCGACGGAGAGGGCCTGGCGCGCGTCGTCCTCGTCGGGCCCCGAGAGAGAGAGCCGGTAGTAGAACGTGCCCGAGTCGACGACGATGAGGCCGACCGGGCGCGCCCCCTCGCGGGCGAGCCGACACGCGGTCGCGACCGCCCGGCCCTGCTCGTCGAGGCTCTTCGGGCTCGAGAGCAGGAGCCGACCGAGGACCTCGTCGAGCGTCGGGCCGCAGACCGCGCTCAGGCGGTCGACGCTCACGCCTTCGGTATCGATGTAGAAGACCCAGCGTCCCGACCTCGCCACGCGCGCGGTGACCTCGAGGCAGAAGAGCGTCTTGCCGCTCCCGCCCTCTCCGTAGATCTCGGTGACCGAGTCGCTCTCGAGCCCGCCGCCGAGGAGCCGGTCGACCGACGGGATCCCCGTCGGCTGGCGCTCGGACGGCATCGGCGCGGCGAGACGCTCCGAGGGGATAATCTAGTATCGTCGGGGTCGCCCGTCACCGGCCGATCGGGTACGGCCGACCGAGCTCCGGCAGCCGTACGCTCGGACCGGCGGCGCGGAACGCCTCCGGGTGTTCGGTGTGGATCGGAAAGACGGTCGTCGGCGCGACCGACCGGACGATCTCGAAGAGCTCGCGCTCCGACGCGTGCCCGCTCGCGTGCATCTGGTGGAACGAGAGGCCGAAGTGGTCGAGCCAGTTGTGCATCACCCGATCGTCGACGTCGTCCTCGCTGAACGGCTCGCTCATCGAGTGGATGAAGGGGGCTCCGTGCGGGGGCCGCAGGTCGATGAGTTCGGGGAAGTGCAACAGGTCGAGGGCGAGCAGGTACCGACGCCCGTGGGCGCGGACCTCCTCGGCCGAAAGGGCGTCGTCGAGGAACGGCTTCTCCCAGTTGAAGTGGCGCTTCTTCTTGCGGTCGTAGACGAGAAGACCGCGTCCGGGACCGGGGACGGGTACGCCCCCGCCGGGGAACTGCGGCGCGACGGTCGTGAGGAGGTGCGCCGTCCGCGCCGAGACCACGAGCGAGCGGTCGGCTTCGAGCGCCGCCGCGTGGAGGGTGAGCAGCCGGTCGATGTCGCGCGGGTAGGTGCAGGCGAGCGCGAGCTCGGGACGGTCCGCGAGCAGACGGTCGACGTGAGAACGCACCCCCGCCTCGGAGAGGTTCGGGCGGGCGTCCGGCCCGGCGCGCGTCCCCTCGGTCACGAGGGTGGCCGGGCGCTCCTCGGCCGCGGCCCGGAAGAACTCCCGGGTGTCCGACGCCCGAGGTCCGTGCTGGCGGAAGTCGCCGGTGTAGACGAGCGAGCCGTTCGACGTGCGGACGATGAACCCGTAGGCGAACGGGATCGAGTGGTCGACCGGGTACGGCACGACCTCGATACGGCCGAACCGGACCGGCGTGCGGTCGGTGAACGTCCGGTAGGGGTGCTCCCCGTACCGCATCATCGTCGAGGTCTCGATCGCCGACATGAGGGTCCGCGTCCCGGCGCCCACGTAGACCGGGATCTCGGGGTCGACGAGGTCGAGGTACCCCGCGTGGTCGGCGTGCGCGTGGCTCACGAAGATCCCCTGGACGGTCGGGGGCTCCCAGGCGAGGTCGGCGTCGCCGAGCGCGTCGCGCGAGTAGAGGCCGCCGAGGCGGGGAACGAGGCCGAACTCGAGTAGGTCCTTCGCCGGGCTGGTGGACCTCGGCTGCAGGTAGTCGACGTAGTACTCCTCCCGACGTGCCGAGAACGACGGCCCGAAGTCGAACAGGACGCGGTCCGGTCCGTCCTCGATCAGGAGCTTGTTGCCGCCGATCTCGCGTACGCCGCCGAGGAACGTGACGGTCGGCCCGGCCATGTCGGACGGCGTACCCCTACGGCATCTTGGGTGTTTCGGAGGGCCGCGATCGGGAGAGAGACCGACCGCCCCCCCGGGGGCCGCTGCAAAAGCGGCCGGGGCGAGGCGGCGCGACCGGCCGTGGGGTCGAGGGGCGCGGCTACCGCGCCTTCAGCACCTTCTTGACGTTCGGGTGCTCCTTCGTGAAGATCTTGCCGCCGCAGTTGTCGCAGCGGACCCCGAAGAGGTTCGCGTCGGAGGGAAGCCCCTCTCCGCAGCGGATACAGCGGAACATCGACGGTATCGAGCGACCGTGGGGGCTTAAGCGTTGCCCGCGCCGGTGGCCGTCCTCTCGGTCCGCGTGATCGGAGGCGGCGCCTGGAAGACGTAGGCGTTCGAGGCGAACCGCGTGCCGCAGCGCCGGCACTCGAAGATCCCGCTCGCGACCCGCTGGAGCGTGGACGTCGAGCATCGGGGGCAGGGGGCGGGCCGCTGACGCGCCCGGTCGATCTCGAGAACACGCCGGCGGATCCGGATCCCGTAGCGGGGGCCCATCCAACCGGTCGCGCCGACCTTCTTCGTCCGGCGGCTCATCGAGCGCCTCCGGTCGCGAGCCCGCGCAGCCGGTCGCCGTGGACGAACGCCCGTCGCACCACGTCCTTCACGTCGTCCGGGGAGAACGCGCCGATCAGCCCCTTCTGCATCGCCACCACGCGACCCGTCTCGTCCGTCGCGATCGTGATCCGGCCCTGCGCCGCCCGTTCCTCGTCGAACGTCGGGTCGACCACGATCGAGTCGCCGAGGCGAACGAACGTGCACTCGATCGGGACGTGCTGGACCTCGAGCGGATAGTCGGCCTCGGCGATGCCGAACCGTTTCGCGGGCATGGTCGCGTGCGCCAGCGCCGAGACCGCGGCGAGGAGCGCCGCGTCGATCAAGTTGCCCGAGTGGTCGAGGACGTGGATGTCGGTGTAGCAGACCCAGCTCTTCTCGCCCGGGGTCACGCAGAGGCGGGTGAGGTCGATCGTCTCGGCCGCGCGGATGGCGCGGTCGACGACGCGCGAGACCTCGATCGCCCCCGGCTGGGGGGGACCGGGCTCGAACGTCGGGTTCGAGAGCGGGATGAGCTCGGCGTTGGTCGTCAGCACGCCCGCGTTCGGGGTGTCGGCGAACGGCTTCCCGGGCTCGAGCTTGATGCCGGCGAGGACCGCCGTGTCCCCGATCCGCACGAGGGCCGAGCCGTCGGCCGTCACGACGAAGCCGGGCTCGACCGTGATCTTCCGGTACTCGTCGGGGCCCCGGCCGTCGAGCCGCTTCCCGTCGGCCGCGAGGTCGAGGATGTGGCTCGTCCGGATCTCGGCGCTGACCTCTCCGCTCATGCCGAACCTCCCGCGAGCGGGGCGACCGCGTACCGGTCGCGCAGCGCCTGTTTCATCGTCTCGTGGATCGATCGGCACCCCTTCACGCCGAGGTCGAGCGCTTGGGCGAGCTCGGCCTCCGTCATGTGGCCCTCCATCTGCAGGAGCACCAGGCGGCCCGACTGCGGCACCAGCGCCATCGGGAGGTCCGCCTCTCCGAAGTTGTCCTCTTCCTTCTTCAGGTCGAGAGCGATCGCCCCTCCGATCTTGCCGACCGCGACCGAGGGCAGGAGGTCGACCATCGGGATCCCGGCGTCCGCGAGCGCGACCGACGCGGCCACGACACCCGCGCAGCGGGTCCCGGCGTTCGCTTGAAGGACCTCGATGTAGACGTCGATGCTCGTGCGGGGGAACTCTTCGGCGAAGACGACGGACTCGAACGCCTCGCCGATCACCTTCGAGATCTCCTGCGAACGTCGGTCGAGTCCGGGACGCTTGCGCTCGTCGACCGAGAACGCCGCCATGTTGTAGCGGCACTGGATGACCGCCTTGTTGTTCTGCTGGAGGTGGCGGGGATGGACCTCGCGGGGCCCGTAGACCGCCGCCATCACCTTGTTCGCTCCCCACTCGACGAACGCGGAACCGTCGGCCTGGTGGAGCGCGCCCGCCTGAATGCGGATCGGTCTCAGCTCGTCCAGTCGCCGCCCGTCGATCCGTCGCCCGTCCGCGCTCAGGAGGACGGGGACCTCTTTCGCACCTACGCTTCCCATGGTTCCTTCTCCGAATGTATCAGTGATCGCCCGGTGCGCCGGGCTCGGCCGCGTCGTCGGCCTCGTCCTCGAGGTCGCCGTCCCCGTCGTTGTCGGTGGACGCCGGCTGAGTGCCCGGGGCGTCCCGGTGCGCGGTTTCGGCCGGGAGCGGCTCGGGCCCCTGCTCGCCCGTCGGCATCGTCGTAAGGAGGTAGCTCTCGATCCGCTCGGTGAGCCCCGGCCTCTGGCCGTTCTCCTCGATCGTGCGCAGGACCTCCGACACCCGGTGGATCGCCTCGGGGCTCCCGCCGATCCAGACACGGCCGTTCTGTCCGACCGCGACCTGGGCGCCGGTGAGACGCGTGATCGTCTGGATCATGGACCCGCTGCGACCGACCACGCGGGGCACCCGGGCGGGCGAGATGTGGATGATCGAGCCGCCCTCGAGCTTCCCGAGCCCCTCGCCGACCATCGTCACTCCGATGCGGCCGGTCGCGTCGAGGTTCTCGACCTGGACGACCACGCTGTCCCCGACCCGGAGGTAGCGGCCGGTCTCTCCGACGTCGACCTTCCACGGCGTCCCGGTCATGTGCAGGGGCGCCCAGCGGGGCGCGCCGATGTCGAGCAGCCAGAACGTCGTCTGGACGTCCGTCACGGTCCCGATCACCACGTCGTTCGGGCGGGGGATGTACCGCCCCGAGAGCGGGATCACCTGGACGAACGGCGGGCGGGCCGAGAGAAGGCCGAGTATGCTTGCGTAGACCTTCCCGCCGGTGCGGTAGGTCCCGTGGCCCGGTCGGAGGTCCCGGACCGGGAGCTCCTCGCCGGGGAGAACTAGTATGCGCTCGCCCGCAGATGGCGGGGAGGATGCCTCGCGGCCGCGCCGTCGGCGGCCGGGCCGATTCCCTCTGGACATGTTCTGTGCTGCACCGGGGCGCGCGACGGAGGTGGCCTATTTAACTAACGCGGTCTCGGCCGTGCCCTTCGTGCGGGCGCCGAGCTTCTCGTAGAGCTCGGTCTGGACTCCGGCGGGGATCTCGACGAGGGCGCTCCAGCTGCCGTCCGAAAGCCACCGCTCCTCCGATATCCGACCGAGTCCCTTGACCTCGCCGATCGCCCGCGGATAGTACTGCCCGGGGACCCGGACCCGGACCTTGACGACCTCGAAGCGGATCGGGATGAGGGGGCGGAGCTTCGCGAGGATCTCCTGGACCTGCGCGTCGACGGGACGGAACGGGTCGACGTGGACCTTCGCCTCGGCCATCGCGGACTCGATCCGCGCGGGAGGGTGGGGCGCGCCCGTCTGCGGGTTCATCGCGTTGCGGGCGATCAGGGTGACGATCTGGCGGTGCTTCGCAGCCTGGAGCTGGTGGCGCTGCTCGGTCGTGACCTGGACCTCGCCTTTGAGGACGATCTGACGAGCGATCTCGGCGAGGTTGCGCGTGTGGAACGTCTTCTCGAGGTACTCCTCGGAGATCTTGTCGCCCTTTTTCGCGTCCTTGAAGACCTGGTCGAGCGCGAGCTTGTCCGAGAGGTCGACGTCCTTGCCGTCCTTCAGGTCCTGGACGGCCTGGGGGTCGACCAGGACCTCGAATCGGGACCCGTGGGTCTCCCAGCGCGCGATGACCGCGTCGTCGACGTTGACCATCGGGCCCCCTGGCGGGAGGCACTACGCGCGGTTGCTCTTACCCGTTCCGCCCGGAGCGGGAAGACGGGCGACGTACTTCTGGACCTCGTCGGAGGGCAGCCGGGTCATCCCGACCCCGCGTTCGACGGTGCAGACCTCGACCTGGGCCAGGTTCCCGCCCTCCTCGAGGCCCGCGCGCAGACCCTCGAGGGCGAGGAGGATCGCGGCGTCCCGGTCGAGGCCGGGCCGGTACTTCTGCTCGAAGAGGTCCATCACGGGACCCTTGTTGCCGCCCGTGCTCGCCGCCTTGAAGCTGGTGAGCGAGCCCGACGGCTCGGTCTCGAAGAGGTGGACGCCGGTGTCGTCGTATCCGCCGACCAGGAGCGCGGTCCCGAACGGGCGGACCCCGCCGTACTGGGTGTACTGCTGCTTGTAATCGCAGATGCGGCGGACGAGGAGCTCGACCGACATCGGTTCGGCGTACGTGACGCGGTTGATCTGCGCCGAGAGCCGGGCGTAGTCGACCAGGACGCGGGCGTCGGCGACCAACCCCGCGGTCGCGCACGCGATGTTCTCGTCGATCTGGTGGACCTTCTCGAGACTCGCCGGTTCGGCCAGCTTCGGGTTGGGGATCCGTCGGTCGGCGATCAGGACCACGCCGTCAGTAAAGACCACTCCCGCGGTCGTCGCGCCGCGCCGCACCGCCTCGCGGGCGTATTCGACTTGGAAGAGTCGACCGTCGGGTGAGAAGACCGTGATCGCCCGGTCGTAGGCCATCTGGCCGGGTTGCATCTCCATCGGGGGCGCCTCGGCTCGGGCACTGAGGTCCCCCATATAACGAGCGCGCGCGCAGTAACTCGTCCGACAGCCGGTTACGGCTCGTCCGGCCTCGCCGGGGCCTTTCCGCGTCGCGGACAAGGGTAAAGGCGCCCTGCCGCCGTTCCCCCCCGTGGCGTCGACCCACGGAACGTCGTCGCGCCCCGGAACGTCCCGCCTCGCGGGGGCCTCCTCCGCGTACCTGCGGGCCGCCGTCGGGCAGCCGATCGATTGGCATCCGTGGGGCGCCGAACCGTTCTCGCTCGCGAAGGAGACCGGCCGTCCTATCCTTCTCGATATCGGGGCGTCGTGGTGCCACTGGTGCCACGTGATGGACGAGGGAACGTACGCCGACCCCGAGGTGGCGGCGCTGCTGAACCGGCACTTCGTCGCCGTCAAGGTCGATCGCGACGAGCATCCCGAGATCGACCGTCGCTACCAGCGCCAGGTCGGCGCCCTCACGGGCGAGGGCGGCTGGCCCCTCACCGCATTCCTCACCCCGGACGGGGAGGTCTTCCTCGGTGGCACGTACTTCCCCCCCGAGGACGGGCACGGGCGGCCCGGTTTCCGCCGGGTGCTCCAGGAGGTCGCGCGCGTCTTCCGCGAAGAGCCCGCGCGCGTCCTCCAAAACGCTCGGGCGGTCCAGGGCGCGATCGTTCGGATGCGCGCCGCCCCGAGGGGCGAGCCCCGGGCGCTGGGGGAGTTCGTCGCCAGCGTCCGGGCGTCGCTCCTCTCCTCCTACGACCCCGTGAACGGCGGGTTCGGTACGGCCCCGAAGTTCCCGCACCCGACGGCCGTCTCCTTCCTGCTCCTCGACAGCTTCGCCCGAGGCGCCGCCGCGAGCGCCGATCGGGCGCGCGACACGCTCGCTCGGATGGCCGACGGGGGTCTCTACGACCAGGTCGGCGGCGGATTCCACCGCTACTCGGTCGACGAGGGATGGCACGTCCCCCACTTCGAGAAGATGGGGGTCGACAATGCGGCGCTCCTTCTCGCGTACGTGGAAGGGGCCCAGCGGTTCCACGAGCCCCGGTTCGAGGAGGTCGTGCGGGGGACGGTCGGGTGGGTACGCGAGGTGCTCGCCGACCCGCTCGGAGGGTTCGGGGCGAGCCAGGACGCCGACAACGCTCCGGGCGACGATGGGGGATACTTCACCTGGACCCGGGCCGAGGTCCGGTCGGCGCTCGAACCCGAGGACGCGAAGCTCGTCGTCCGCTACTTCGGGTTGGGAACCGAGGGCCGGATGCCTCACGATCCCGACCGCAACGTCCTCTTCCGGTCGCTGCCGTCGGCCGAAGCGGCCGAAGGGCTCGCGCTCGACGGAGGGCCGACCGCGGCGCTCGCTCGGGCGCTCGACGGCCTCCGGGCGGCCCGCGCCCGTCGGCCCACGCCCACCATCGACCGTGCCGTGTACGCGGACATCAACGGCCACTTCATTCGCGCGTTCGCGCGGGCGGGCGCTTTTCTCGGCGACGCATCGATCGTGGCCGACGCCCGCCGGGCCGCCGATCGACTGCTCGAGGCCGCCTACCGCCCCGGCGTGGGGGTGGCGCACCGACTCGGTGGTGACGGGCCGAGCGGTTTTGGTCTCCTCGAGGACCAGGTGGCGTTCGCGGCCGGGCTCACGGAGCTCGCGGGCACCCTGGGGGACCCCCGGTACGTCGCTCCCGCCACGGAGCTCCTCGCGCTCGTCGACCGCGAGTATCGAGGGGAGGACGGTCTCCTGCGCGACGTGGCTCCGAAGTTCTACGACGGTCCGACCGTCGCGGGGGTCGACCGGGCGTCGTACCCGCTCGAGGACAGTCCCCACCTCTCCGCGAACGCCGGAGCCGCGCTCGCGTTCCTTCGGATCGAGTCGCTCCTCCACGACGACTCCTGGCGCGCGAAGGCGGTCGCCCTGCTCGGGCCGATCTCCGCCCGCCTTGGGGAGGCGGGCCTCTTCGGGGCGGGGTCCGCCCTGGCGGCGGGCCTCCTCGACGTCGTGCCCGTCACCGTCGTCGTCGAAGGGAACGGCGCCGCCGCCCGGGACCTCGTGCGGGCCGCCCGGACGACCTGGCACCCGAACGTCTGGGTCTTTGACGGCCGTCCGCCCCCCCCGATCTCGCTTCCGGGCGAAATCGCCGAGCTGCCGGAGCGTACGGAGCCCCGCGCGCTCGTCTGCTTCGGCACCTCGTGCGCGCCGCCGGTCAGCGACCCCGGCGGGCTCGCGTTGCTCCTCGCGACGCGGGCGCCGACGCCGTCGGGATAGGCAACGGACCCACGTCCGTCCCGTCGAGCAGATACGCCCGCGCGACCCCGCGGGAGAGGAACCGCCCGTAGAGGAACGAGCGACCGCGGGCCGGTCGATCGCGGTTGAGCGACTCGGTGCCGGCGAGCGGGTTGAACGCGGGGACCACCACGATCTCGCGGGCCCTCAACTCCGCATGCCGACGGCGCCGACGGGGCCGGGCGGGTTCCGGCTCTCGCTCGACGCGGACCCAACACCGCCGCTTCCCCTCCGGGTCCGCCGCGGTGGGGGCGAGCCGGAACCCCGGGTGGAGGTGACCGGCGACCAGTCGGTCCGCGCGCAACACGCGGTTCGACGGCCAGGCATGGCCGTGGAAGATCCCGACCCCGTCGCGCACGGTGCCTCCTGCGGGATAGACGTCCACCTCGCGGGGCAAGTGGGGGACGATCCCGACGTCGTGGTTGCCGAGGACGAGGCCGACCCGCACGTCCTCCGATAGGATCCGGGCGAAGAACCCGAAGACGACCGGACGAAGGGCGGGCGGCGTGCCGACGATCGGGTGCTTGGCATCGCCCGCGACGAGCACTCCCTCGGTCCCGGTGCGCTTGACGATCGCGATCAGCTGGTCGGCCAGGCGGTCCGCGGAGCCCTCGGGCGGTCCCCCCGGGCGTTCGAGGGTTCCCCCGAGGCCGAGGTGGACGTCCGCGACCACGAGCGTCCGCGGGGCGTCGCGCCGGTCGGGCTCGAGCAGGAGGGCCGGCGCGTCCGGCACCGGGGCGAGGCGGGTCGGCACGGACCCGGCTACGGGGCGACCCACGAAGACCCTTCGCGTCCCGCGAGGACGTCCCGACCGTCTCGACAGGTCCGGCCGTACCTCTTTATATACAAGCGGAAACTGAAATCCTACGGGGGCCGAGATGCCACGAGACCGCGAACGGTCAATCGGCCGGATCCGCTCGTTCCTCGAACGGGCCGGCTTCTACGTGGCGGACACGCACGGGATCCGCCCGTCGAGTTTCGACCTGGCCGCGCGACGGGACGCGACGCTGCTCCTGGTCAAGGTCCTCAAGAACATCGACGCGCTCGACGCCGGCGAAGCCGGTCGGCTGCGCGAGCTGGGGCGCCTCTTTCCCGCGATCGTTCTCGTGATCGGGCAGACGTCGGGCGCGTCGGACCTCGACCCGGGCGTCGTCTACACCCGGTACGACGTACCGATCATCAACGAGGAGACCCTCGCCGGATTCCTCGAGAAGGCCGCGCTGCCGTTCCTGTACGCGAGCCCGGGCGGGATCTTCGCCCGGATCGACGGCGAGCGCCTCCACGACCTGCGCGTGCGCCGAGGGCTGTCGCTCGGAACGCTCGCGTCGATCGCCGGAGTCTCGCGGCGGGCGATCCAGCTCTACGAGGATGGCGCCGGCGCCGAAGTGACTGTTATTGACCGTATAGAAGCATATCTTGGAGTCCCGGTCATCGAGCCGATCGACCTCTTCGAGGCGATGCGGACGGGGTCCCGACGCCCGGCGGCCGACGAGGGCGACCGCGGTCCCGAGCGCGCGATCCCACCGTCCGGGGACCCCTGGCGCGACGGCGTTCTCCAGCAGCTCGACGGGATCGGGCTCGAGATGACCTTGACCGCGCGCGCGCCGTTCGATGCCCTCGCCCGGACCCCCGACATCCTGCTCGCGGCCATCGGGAGCCTCCGGACCGCGCTCCACCGCGCGGAGCTCCTTCACGGCCTCGCCCGCGTCGCGGAGGGCCACGCGATGTTCGTCGTGCGCGAGAACGTTCACCGTGCGTCGATCGACGGCCTGCCGATCCTCACGATCGGCGAGCTTCGCCGCCACCGGGACGCCGACGACCTGATCGACGCGATCTCCGAGCGGGAAGGCGCGTGATCTCCGCGCGCGTGGGCCCCGGCGGCTCGACGCTCCTGGTCGCGCCGGTGCGGGGGCTCACGTCCGAGGCGGCCCTCCTCGCACAGGCGCTCGACGCCTTCCGGCCCGATACGGTCGGCCTCGGGACTTCGGCCGAGGAGTTCGAGGGGCTCGACACGTACTTCGTCCGGTCCGGCGCGGAGCCGATCGTGCCGCTCTCGCCGGCCGAATCGAGCGAGGTTCGGGGGCTCGTGCGGTTCGGCGAAGTGAGCGTTCCCAACCCCTCGTTCGTCCGGGCGATCGATTGGGCGCAGGGCCAGGGGATCCGGGTCGAGCCCCTCGACCCGAGCGACGACCGCTCGGCGTCCCTCTTCGCCGAGCACATCGGCTACCTCGAGCTCGTCCGTCGCACCGTGCGCGAGCGCGGCGTGGGGCGACGTCCGCCCGCGCCGTCGACGCCGGACCAGTTCGCCCTCGAGTGGGACCGCGAGGTCTCGGGGGGCCGTGGGTCGAGGGCGTTCGCCCGAGCTCGCGACCGGCACCTCGTCCGGGAAGCGCGTCGCTTGGTGTCGGACGGGGGCCGGGTGGCGGTCGTCGTCGACCGCGAACGGTTCGACGAGGTCCGGGAGCTCTTCGACCGCGAGCCGCCGTCGACGACCGAGAGCGACTGAGCGCTCAGTCGTCGCGCGCGAGCGCCTTCTCGAGGGCGGCGCGCGCGTCCCGCCGGAACTGGTCGAGCGGCCCCTCGTTCACGAGCATCGCGTCGGCGAGCGTGAACGCGTTGCCGATCCCCCACTTGAGCTCCCGGCGGTCGCGCTCGTAGAACTCCTCGAGGCCCGCGCCGTCGTCGCTGCGGCCGCGCGACGTCATGCGGGCGTGGCGCGTCTCGGGCGAAGTGAAGATCGCGAGGACGAAGAGGTCGCCGAAGTGGTGGCGGAAGACGGTGATCTCGCTGTCCGACCGGCACCCGTCCACGAGCATCCGGGTCTCGGTGAGCTTCGGGAGCGCGCGCTGCGCCCATACGGCGGGGCCGTGCTTCTCGCGCTCCTCGGAAGCGATCCGCGCGACGTTCGCGTTCGTGACCGGGAGACCGCGACGCCGGGTCTCGTCGCGGACGAGGTCCCCCATCTTGAGGGTCGCGAGCCCCATCGACTGGGCGATCCCGACGAGCTCGTCCTTGCCCGAACCGGGCATCCCGACCGTGACGATGAGTTTCATAGCGTGCGGGGTGGCTCGTCGGGTTCGGCGCTCTTCGCCGACGGCGCGGTCGTTTCGAGGTGGGCGGAGACGTCCTGCTCGGTGACCATCTGCAGGCGGTCGGCACGCTGGCGGTAGGAGGCGGCCTCCTGCTCCTCGAGGCGCGCGGTCTCGACGTACCGTCCGACCTTGACCTTGAGCTCGGCCGTCTTCTGCGTCTTGGTCGCGGCCCTCAGCTCGTACGCCCGGGCCTTCTGCTGGCGGTCGACGATCTTCTGCTGGAGCTTGCGCACGCGGTAGTGGAGGTTCGTGACGTCCGACCCGATCGGCGCCCCGCCCCGGCGGCTGGTCGCCCCCTCGATGTCGCGCTCGTGCTGACGCATCTGCTGCTCGATGTCGGGGATCTCGCCGAGCACCTTCTGGCCCTTCTCCCGAAGGACCGTCGCCTGGTGCCTCAGCTTCTCGATCTTCGTGTTCAGGCGAGAGGCGCGCTGCTGCGCCCGGGCGCCGGCCCGGTCGTGCTTCGCCGCGATCTCCCGTAGCTTGGTGATGTCGGCGTACTGCTGGCCGATCCACCGGGACTGCCGGGCCGCGAGCGGGCTCGGTGGCTCGAGCGGCTCGGGAGGAGTGCCTCCGCCGGTCGCCATCGGAGGGGCCTCACCCGACCACGAGTTAAAGAGATTGTCGTGCGCGGGCCGGCTCCGCGCTAGAGCCGGGCGGGCCGAACCAGCGCGTCCGCGGACCGAAGTCGATCGACGAGCGCCGCGCGCCCGACACGGCTCTGCTGCCGGGAATCCCGATCGCGCAGCGTCACGGTGTCGTGGTTCGGGCCCTCGGCGACAGTCTCGCCGTCGACCGTGACACAGAACGGCGTCCCGGCCTCGTCCATGCGGGCGTAGCGTTTCCCGATGGTGCCGGCGTCGTCGTACCGGACCGAGATTCCGGCGGCCGTGAGCTCGTCGGCGACGCGGAGCGCCGCCTCGGCGTGAGCCTTGGGGATCAGCGGGAAGACTCCGACCGTCACCGGCGCGAGGTAGGCGGGAAGCTTCCAGACCGTACGTTCCCCCTCGTTCGCGAGATGGGTGTCCGCGAGCGCCCAGAGGTTGCGGTCGACGCCGAACGTGAGCTCGAGGACGTGCGGCAGGACCTTGCGTCCGTCCGGCCGGGTCACCGAGAGGTCCTTCCCCGACCCCTCCCCGTGCCGACCGAGGTCGTAGTCCCCGCGGTAGTGGACCGCGCCGAGCTCCTTGAAGCCCGAGAGGCTCTCGAGGTGGACCTCGACATCGAACTGGATGCGGTTGTAGAACGCGCGCTCCCGCTCGGATTTTTCGAAGAGGCGGATCCGGTCCGCCGGGTAGCCGAGAACGTCGCGGTAGAACCGGTAGGTGTGCGCCAGGTGGAAGACGTAGAACTCGGGGAGGTCCCCCGCGGCCACGAGGTCGGCGGCCGAGACCCACTCCGGGCTCTCCGCGCCGGACTCCCTCCGGGCGGCCCGCAGGACGGGCAGTCGTTCGTCGCGCACCCGGTCGAACGGCACCGGAAAGCCGGCCGGGTCGAAGAAGATCTGGAGCTCCGCCTGCGTGAACGCCCGCATCCGGAACAGGACCTGGCGCGGGGCGATCTCGTTGCGGTAGACCCAGCCGATGACCGCGACGCCGAGCGGCAGGGCGCGGCGACCGACGTCCCACATCCGCGCGAACGCGAGGTAGCTGTTCTGGGCGGTCTCGGGGCGGAGGTACGCCCGTTCCGTGCCGGCGACGCCGAAGTCGACGCCGAACATGAGGCTGAACGGTCGCGGGACGCTGAGCGCGGTGGAGCCGCATCGCGGGCACGTGACCCCACGGTCGCGGACCAACGCCCCGATCTCGGCAGGTGCGAGGCCGTCGACGCCCTCGGGCCGGACCTTCTCGAGGACGGTGTCCGCGCGGAACGAGGTGCGGCACTGGTCGCACACCACTTCGGGGTCGGTGAAGTTCTCGAGGTGGCCCGAAGCGCGGACGACCGCCTCGGGGAGGAGCTCGGCCGGGTCGATGAGGTAGAAGTCGTGGGAGAGCCCGACGAACCACGCGGTCCACGCCCGCTCCAGCCGCTGCTTGAGCGCCGCCCCGAGGGGACCGTAATCGTAGAGCCCCTGGGCGCCTCCGTAGATCTCCGCCGTCGGCCAGAGCACGCCGCGGCGACGCAACAACGCGTACAGCTCGTCGCTCTTCATCGTCCCGTGCGCGTCCGAGGGCTCACCGGCTCGCCCCGGACCATAAGGTGTTCGGTCGTGCGCGTGACGACCTGGTACGCCGGGTCGTCCGGGGGGAGCCGGAGCACGAGCGGACGCGCCGACGAGCCCGGGGCGATGCGCGCCGCCGCGGGTTCGCCGAGCCATCGCCAGGGCTCGACGAGCGCCGCCCGAGCGAGGAACGCGGCCGAGACGGGCCGCCGGCGCAGGCGCGTCGCGACGTACGCGAACTCGAGCTCACGCCAGAGCGACGGGGCGTGGAACATCGCGTTGTCCGTCCCGAGGAGCACCGAGAGACCGAGCCGCTCCATCCCCGCGAGGTCCGGCTGACGGCCGAAGAGGGCGTTCGACCGGGGACAGACGACGACCGGCACGCGCGCGTCGCGGACCCGCACGAGGTCGTCCCGGGTCGCCCGCGCGAGGTGGACGACCAGGTCGGGCCGCGGGTTGAGGTAGCTCTCGGGGTCTTCGCGGACCGCCTCGCTCGCGTGGAGCGCGTAGAACTTCCCGGCGCGACGGCACGCCGCGGCGACCCGTCGGCGGTCGGCGTCGGACTCGTCGCGAGCGCTCGAGAGCCCGATGCCGTCGGCCGCGCCCAGGAGGTCGGCGAGCTCCCGGGGGTCGACCGGACGCGCGACCGGCCGCCCGAGCGAGAGCGCGCGGATCGGAACCCCGCGGGCGGCGTCCCGCAAGAGCTCGACACCCCCACGGCCCTCTTCGCGGAAATCGACCGTCGCCGCGACCCCCTCGTGGACCATCCGTTCGAGGGCGGCGCGGATCGCGGCGACCTTCTCCGCGCGCGAGGCGCGCTCGAGCAAACGGAACTTGTAGCCGTCGGGCGGGCGTACGAGCGTCGCGACCGACCCGTGGGGGGGCTCGACGGACGAGACCGCGTCCCCGAGATGCGTGTGCGCGTTCACCGGGGAAGGGACGACGATCCCCCGGACCCGGGTCTCGCGTCCCCGGGTGCTGTCGGTTCCGGGGGTCCCGACCTCGACCACCCGGCCCCCGCGCAGGCGGACGTACGCGGGTCGGGCGCCGTCGATATCAAGGACCGCCCCTTCGACCAGCATGGCCGCTCGCGTCCGAGGCATCGCCCCCCTTAAGGCCGAGCCTGACCCCGTCCCGAACCGCTAAGCGGCCCGGCGACTCGGGGGCTTCGTACCCGATGACCGCACGACCGAACGACCCGCCCCGCGACCTCCTCGTCTCCGGGCACGTGAACGTCGACCGGTTCCTGTCGGTTCGCGCGTTCCCGTTGGCCGACCGGACCGTCCCCGTGGTCGGGAACCGGACCGAGCTTGGAGGGACCGCGTCGAACCTCGTGCGCGTCGCGTCGACCTATGGGGTCGCGAGCGGCTTGGTCGCTCGCGTCGGCGAGGGTTTCCCGCCCGAGTTCCGACGCCGCCTCGAGCGCGCGGGGATCGACCTCCGCGGGCTCGTGACGGTCCCCGGGCGGCCGACGCCTACCTGCTTTATCCTCGAGGACAGCAAGGGCGGTCAGCGGACGTTGATCGACCAGGGACCGATGGCGGACGCAGGCCACGCGCCGCTCCCCGGCGACTGGATCCGGGAGTACAGCTGGGCCCACCTCACGACCGGCGACCCCGACTTCCAGCTCCGGCTCGCGCGACGGGCTCGCGCCTCGGGACTCCACGTCGCCGCCGACCCGGCGCAGGAGATCCACTACCGCTGGGACCGCCGCCGCTTCGCCGGGCTCCTTGACGAGTGCGAGCTCCTGTTCGGCAACCGCTCCGAGATCGCGCGTGCCCTCGTGCTCGTCGGCGCCCGCTCGCTCGATCGGTTGCTCGACCATGTCCCGCTCGTCGTCCGGACCGAGGGCCGCGCCGGCGCCTCGGCGTTCTCCCGGGCCGGACGCGAGCACGTCCCTTCGGTCCGCCCGAGGGGCCCCCGGACGTTCGTCGGCGCGGGCGACGCGTTCCGCGGCGGGTTCTACGCAGCCTTTTTTGGGGGCCGCCCGATGAAGGAGTGTCTGACCGCCGGCGCCCGGGCCTCCGCGGCCTGGATCGACGGACCGGGTTAGGGAGGGAGCGCGCGTGGAGATGCATGCGTTCGGCCGCCTCACGGAGGTCGACGTCGCGCGCCGCCGGCTCCTCTCCGCCGCCCGACCGGTACGACGCACCGAGACCCTTCCCGTCGCCGAGGCGTTCGGACGCGTGGCGGCGGCCACGATCCGGGCGCCGTTCCCGGTGCCGTCGTTCGCGCGCACGACCTGGGACGGCTACGCCGTCCGGTCGAAGGACACCACCGCGGCCGGGCCCGGGCGCCCGGTTTCGCTGCGGATCGTCGGCGAGGTCTTCGCCGAGCAGGCGTATGCCGGCCGACTCGGCGCGGGGGAGACGGTCGCGATCGCGACCGGTGGAGCGATCCCTCCGGGCGCCGACGCCGTCGTCATCTTCGAGGAGGTCGAGAGGACGGAAGGGTCGATCGTCGTCCGTCGGCGCATCCCGGCCGGCGATCGGATCAGCCGACCCGGCCACGACTTCCCCCGCGGTGCCGCGCTCGTGCGCCAGGGCACGGAGCTCTCGGCGACCGCGCTCGGCACGCTCGCGGCGTGTGGGGTTCCGACCGTGCCGGTCTACGCCCGGCCGGTCGTGGCGGTCGTCCCCAACGGCAACGAACTGCTCGTCCCCGGGGCTCCGCCGCGGACCGGTATGATCTACGAGAGCAACAACGCGACGATCGCCGCCGTCGTCACTGCCGCGGGCGGGATCCCCCGGCTCTCGGACCCGGTCCCGGACGACCCGGCGGTGATCGAGCGGGCGATCCGCGCCGCGCTCGACTCCTCCGACCTGGTCCTCGCGACCGGGGGGAGCTCGGTCGGCGAGCGGGACCACCTGCCGCGGATCCTTCCTCGCCTCGGGACCCTCCTCTTCCACGGGGTCGCCGTCCGTGCCGGCAAGCCGACGCTGGCCGCCCGAGTGGGCGACAAGCTCGTGGTGGGCCTTCCCGGTCACCCGACGTCGTGCCTGGCGAACATGTACTGGCTCATCCTGCCCGTGCTGCGGAAGATCGCCCGCCGTGCCGGTCCCGGGTTCACCGAAGGGTGGGCGGTCCTGGGCCGCGACGCGATGGCGCCGTCCGCCGGGCTCGCCACGATCGTGCCCCTACGTTTCGAGAACGGCCGAGCCTACTCGACGTTCCGGGGCTCCTCGATCATCACGAGCCTATCGGGCGCGACGGCGTTCGCGATGCTGCCGCCCGGACGGCGGGTCGTGCGCGCGGGGGCCAGGATCCGGGTCTACCACCTCGACCCTCCGCTCGGTACGGCGCGCCCGCAGTGACCCGCACCCGGCGCGACGACAACGGTTAAGCGCCCCGGACGGCTCGTCCGGCGTGGCCCGCCGAGACCTCGGGGTCGCGATCCTCTCGATCGAAGGGACGAACAACGACGAGGAGCTGTTCGTCGCGCTCTCCGCGCTCGGGGCGAACCCCGAGATCGTCCACCTGAAGCAACTCGAGGGCCGGGACGTGACGCGGGAGGAGCGCCGCCGGCTCGACGACTACCGGGTCCTCTTTCTGCCCGGCGGATTCTCCGCCGGGGATTACGTCCGGGCGGGGGCGATCTTCGCCGCGCGCCTCCGGGCATCGATCGGCGTCGAGCTGGAAGAGTTCGTGCGGTCGGGACGGCTCGTGGGCGGGATCTGCAACGGGTTCCAGGTGCTGACGGAGCTCGGCCTCTTGCCCGGACGCCCGGGCGGGCGCCTCGGCGCCCCGGAGGCGGCCCTGATGACGAACGACAGCGGCCGGTACGAGTGCCGTCCGACGTTCCTCGCGTGGGACGGCGGACGGTTTCCGGCGCTGGAGGACGTGCCGAAGGGCACGCGGTACCTCTTCCCGTCCGGCCATGGGGAGGGGAAGCTCGTCCTGAGCGGCGACGAGGAAGCGCACCGCCGTCGTCTCGAGGAGAACGGCCAGGTCCTCTTCCGCTGGGTCGCGCCGGACGGGGGGCCGGCGACGTACCCGTGGAACCCGAACGGTTCGGCGGGGAACATCGCCGGGCTCACGAACCCGGAGGGGAACGTCTTCGGCCTGATGCCGCACCCCGAGCGGGCGCTCGACCGGGCGCAGGCGCCGGACTGGACGCGGACCGGCTCGTCGAAGGGGTACGGGGACGGGGAGAGGTTCCTCCGCGCGATCCTCGACTACGCCGAGCGCCAGCGGTAGCCGGCCCCGCGGGCGCCCGACCGGCCCGGTCCGCGACATCGAGCCGCCAGACGTCAAGCCGTTCGCCTTCGAGCGATCGCGAGGCGACCACGCTCCGCCGTCCCCCCGCCGCGCGCCAGGCGCCGGCGAGCTCGTCGAGCGCGGAGGCGTCCTGTACCGTAGAGACGACCACGTACGCCTCCCCGCGGGGGGCGAGGTGGTCGGCCAGGTCGTGGAGCAGGCGAGCGAGCACCCGGCAGCCGTCGGGACCCCCGTCGAGCGCGAGGCTCGTCCAAGGGTCGGGGTCCCGTTCCTCGGGCTGCGTCGGGAGGTACGGGGGGTTCGCGAGCACCCGATCGAACCGACCGAGGCCGTGGGCGAGGTCCGTGCGCACGCACTCGAGGTCGAGACCTTCCGACCGCGCGGCCTCCCGCAGCCTCGCGAGCGCGCCCGGGTTCCGGTCGGTCGCCACGACGCGGGCTCCCGCGCGCCCGGCCGCCATCGCGGCGATCCCGGAGCCCGCGCCGACCTCGAGCACGCGCGTTCCCGGGGCGACGGTTGCGAACGGGAGCAGGAGGAACGAATCCTCTCGCGGCGGGTAGACCGAGGGGATCGCGACCCGGGAACCTCGCCGCTCCGTTGGCGTGCGAATCCGCTGCATGGCCGTTCCGGGGCGCGATGCCTTCTTATTCGCCCCCCGCCTAGAAGGAGCGCCTACGCACTTATTCTCCATGCCTCGACGTCTCTCTCCTCCGGTCAAGATCGGCATCACGGGTCTGCCCGGGGCCGGAAAGACCCAGACGCTCTTGCGGATCATCCAGCTCCTCGAGGAGGAGGGCGTGGTCGTCGGGGGGATGGTCACGGAGCCGATCGTCGAGAAGCAACGACGCACCGGCTTCAAGATCACGAACTGGCTCACGAAGGAGCACGCGGTCTTCGCGCACGAGGGGCTCAAGTCGCGGGTGAAGTCCGGTCGCTACGGCGTCAACCTCGCCGCGCTCGAGGACCTCGGCACCCGGGCGCTCGCCCAGGCGCGCGAGTCCGCCGACGTGATCGTGATCGACGAGGTCGGGAAGATGGAGGTCGAGAGCGACCCTTTCACCCAGGCGGTCACCGAGACCCTCGACGCGAAGAAGTCGATCGTGATGACGCTCCACAAGAAGTCGCGCAACCCCTTGCTCCAGGATATTCGTCGGAGGGACGAGCTACGCCTGCTCGAGGTGACGCCGGTCAACAAGAACCTCCTCGCGTTCAAGATCGTCTACCTGATCACGGGTCGGGCGCACTAGTCCCGGGCCGCGAAGGGGCGACGGACCTTCTGCTCCCTACCGCCCGGGAAGGCCCGGGCCCCCGAGAGCGCG
>JAJZGO010000162.1 GCA_021798415.1 Thermoplasmata archaeon
TGGACCCTCCGGGGGGACCGGACCACGAGCCCCGAAGCGATCGCGTCCCTGCGGAGTGCCGTCGCGCACGCCCTCGAGCTCGAGACGTCGGTCCCCGGCGGCCCGCTCGCCGTCGTCCGGCAGGAGCTCGCGGAGATCGCCGCCGTCCAGTTCGGCCGAGGCGCGGCCGAACGACTGTTCGCTCCGCCGGCCCGTCTCGCCGGCCGCCCGTGGTTCCAGCGCCTGACGGACGGGAAGGCGGACCTCGCCACGCTCCGCGAGGAGCGCGGTCTCTTCCAGCTCACCGTCCGGGGAGCCCGGCGGCTCTTCCCCGACCCGCCCCTATCGGTGGAGATCGATGTCGGGGTCTCCCTCGAGGGGGACCTCTTCGTGCCGGGCGTGCGCTCCGCCGACCCGGCGATCCGCGCCGGGGACGCCGTGGTGCTGGTCCGCTCGGGCGAGCTCGCCGGAGTCGGCGAGGCGGAGCTGCCCGGCCGGCTGATGACCGAGCTCGGCCGCGGGCTCGCGGTCTCGGTGCGTCATCGGGTCCACGCCTCCACCGACACGACCATGACACAGGACGGGTCTCCGCCAACCCTGGGGCCGGTCGTCTAGCGGTGAGGACGCCGCGCTTACAACGCGGAGATCGGCGGTTCGAATCCGCCCCGGCCCAGACCGCCCGGCGGTACGAGTCCACAAATTCTTGGACCAACGAAGGATTGACCCACGGGATCGTCGGTCCAGGCGCGCACGAGATGGGCCGACGTGCACCCCCTCGATGGTCCAGTGCTTCTCCGTCAGAAAACAACCGAGACGGACCAACGGGGCCCGGTGGACCGACCGATGAGGTAGAGTAGGGTTTGGGGTCCGTCACGGGTACAGGGCCACAGCCAGAGGATCACCGCGCGCCTCGGAAGGCCCCTTCCACGGACCAATGTGAGAGTCACCCCACACATTGCAAGAGCGCCTACCACGTCCATGAGCGCGAGATAGGTTTCCAGCATCGCCGGCGGGGCCCCCGCATTGCACGTGGAATCCGCGACGCACGCGTCGAAGGCCGCGAACCACTCGCCCGCGAGCAACAGAACCGAAAGGCAAGTCGTCACCGGCTGGCTCCGCTCCAGGGAATCCGCGGTCCCGTTCCAACTTGATTCGAGATGCCCTCTCGCATCTTTCTCCCTCACGGCGAGAGGGAGAAAGGGCGAGACTGACGTCCCCGGCCGGCGCGGGGGGGACCCGGGAAGCGGGGAGGACCCGCGTCGTCCTCAGATGAACAGGTTAGACAGACCGTTATACGGTGAATGACAATGGCCCCTTGCAGGGGTGGTCGTCACGAGCCCGTGGTGACTCTGACGCCGTCTGACTCACGGATGCCGTGCGACAAGAGTGAACCATGCCGAGCACGCCAACTGGCCGAATCGTAACTGGCAGTCAGGCTGCGGCGGTTGCAATCGCCGTCACGATCATCGTCTTCGCCATCACCTTCGCGTTGACCTATCTGCCGCACTCCTCTCCCGTACGATTGCTCGGGCCGCCGCCTGGCGGATCAGGTTCGAGCACCTTCAGCGGGGGCGGGGGAACCTGTCCAAACCCGTCCGTGACGGTCAGCAATGCGATCACCGATCCGCCCCCTCCGATTGGTTGGCCCGCAACGGAATGGTACTATTCCGGCGGGTGCTACCACCTGCTCGTTTATGCGCCCCTCGCTGACGGAGCTCCGCTAGGAGGAGCTCTCGTCAACGTCTCGATATGGCCTGCGACGGGTCCGGGGTCTCTCGGATCTCCGCCGCCCGCCAACTGGACGTGCGGCCCTCCGCCCCCCGGCGCAAACGGTGGAGGCTGCATCTATGTACCGCCTCCGCGATACTTCGCTTATGGGCTGACGGGCTCTGACGGATTCTCGGCCATCACGGTGGGGATGCCCGCGGGAAATTACTCCGTGGGAATCGACGACTGGATTGACGGGACCACGTCGGCGGGAGGGGGAAGCATGAATGCTACAGAGACGGGCTCGACGCAGCCGCTCATCAACACCTTCGAGCCCGTGAATTACGTGACGGGATCGGTGCACGTGTCCATCGGTGTGTTCTTCACGAACCCCAACGGATCAGCCGCGGTCGGATACTCCGCGGCGTACTACATCGAGGACCCCGGTCCGGGACCCACACATTCGTTGGGATTGCTAACCGGGACTTACTCGGTCTTCCCATTCACACTGCCTTCGGGAACCGGGCAGTACGCGGTCGTGGTCTTCGAGCTTCTTGACCCTCACGGGTCTGTCGTCAGTTCGACCAGCCTCTACGCGACCTACTTTGTCACCCCAGTCCTATAGTCGCACGCGTCTCACACACCGCCCCCGTCGCCCTCAGGCGGGCCCGAAACACGCGAGACGGCGTTGGGGGGACCGCGAGCGAAGCGAGGGGGGAGGACCCGCGCCCAATCCGGTTCGATTGAAACTTGTGGAAGGGCTAAGGTCTGGGTCTACCTCGCGTGCATACATGATCGCCTCGCCATCCCCTCCGAAACTCTGTCCTACTTGTGGCAATCCGATGAGCGAGGGATCGGTAAGACTTCATGCGAAGGCTGGCCTTCGCGGCGCGAAACTCGAATGGATGATTCGACCATCCGACCACTCCGAGATTGGCAGCGAGGGCGAGGCATCCACCGAGACGTTAGCAAACTACGGTGCGCGTGATGTCGTCGCCCCCGGAGCCTACGGTCTTCTCTTTCGGGCGTGGCGCTGCGAGGCATGCAAGATCGTAGCGTTCTCATACCCTCAAGGCAACAAGCGGTGGTAGCCCCGCAAGAGGTTGGGATGGGACCCGTGAGCGGAGAGAGTGCGGAGGACCCGTGACCATTCGAGAACCGCTGGTCAGGGAAAGGAGTGAATAGGATTGGGACGTTCCATGCTGCCGGGTCATGGCGCTCCCGTTCAACCCGGCGCAAGGCATCACCATCACCGCCCTACCCCAGAAGGACGATAAGCCACGGCCTTGCGACATCGAAGAGTGCTCGAACCCCGCGACCAAAGAGGTCGTCATGCCCTTCTTTCGACAGTGGCGCTTGCCTCGATTTCTGGACACAAAGGTCTGCGACGCGC
>JAJZGO010000163.1 GCA_021798415.1 Thermoplasmata archaeon
CGGGACCGGAACCCCCGAGAACCCACGGCCGCTCCGATTCACCGGGGCGCGGGTGGGCGGTAGGGGCCGAGCGGCTCCTCCGGTGGCGTTATCACCGACTCGATCCCCCGGCGCTCGAGAGCCGTTCGGAACGACGATCCCGGCACGCACCGCTCCGGAGGAAGGACTCCCCACCCTTGGATATCGCCTCGAACGATGAATTCCGCACCGATGGCCCCGGCGACGCCCACGGCGTACTCGGTGGCCGTGAGACCCCAATCGGGTCGGGCGGGGAATCGCGCAACGGCGTGACGTTCCACGGCCACCCCGCCGGTCGAGCCGTGGATCTCGAGGTCGCAGACCTCCGCGTCCTCGACGGTCATGCCTTCGGGAACGCCAAGGAGCTTCTCTCGACGCAGAAGCGCCAGGAGGAACTCCCGCGGCCGCACCGATTGTCCTCCGACCGCCAACGGGGCATCCGAAGCGAGACCGAGCAGCGCCATGATCCGCAGGAGATCGATCCCCGGTCCTCCCTCCTTCCATTCGCAGTGCCGGAGTCCCTTGTCCCGGAGGCTCTCGGGAAGTGTCGCGGGCTCCGAGTGCAGCGTCCGATAGACTTTCACGGCCCCCACGGGGGATGCGAAGGCGTACACCTCAGCCCCGCTCATGGGCGGATAGTCCCGGTACGCTCCGTTCTCGTAGATCACCGCAGGGAGGACCATCTCGTCAAGGAAGGTGCTCGGCGACCAGGTGAATAGAACTTCGGGTGCGTTGGGGGTCAGATCGATCCAGCCATCGCGGATAGTGATGGAGTCCACTCGATCGAGATCTCGAGTGGCTTCCATGGCGAGGACATTAGAGACTCCCGGGACCTGCCCGAGACCGGGAACGGCGAGGAGGTGCTCGCGGCGGTACGGTTCGTCCAGCTCGAGCTGGCGCCGCGTCATGTGGAAGAGCCCCCCGAAATCGAGGTACGGGACGCGAGCGGCCCGGCAGGCGGCCATCACCTCGAGGTTGAAGGCATACTGGACGGCGTTGACGCAGACCGAAGCTCCCTCCAGGAGTCGGATCAGCGCCGCTCGGTCGCGAACGTCGATCTGCGCCGCCTCCACTCGGTTCCCACCGGCCCTCCTGCGCGCTCGTTCGGCGAGCGCCGGATCGAGGTCGGCCGCAAGGACCGAGTCGAACTCATCGGAATGGGCGAGGTCCCGCACAGTGCATTGCCCGGTGAGACCGCCACCCCCCAGGACGACGGCGCGGGTCATCGGAACCCACCCCCTGTCCTCGAGCGGGCGGTGGACAGGGTCCGGTCCTCGATCATCCTTCGCGCGGTAGGTTGCGAACTAATGGGCTTTTGCATGGGCCCGATCGCTCGCGACGGACCCGGACGCGCCCGCCACTCGCGGCCCATTCGGGCGAACGGAGGAGGGCCCGGGTCGAGGCTACACCGACTCTTCGATCTCGCCCACTTCGAGGCTACCGGCAAGTCCGGAAGCGGCGTCCGCGAGGATCTCCAAGTGGCGGTCGACATCCTTCTCGGTGTGCTGGACCGAGAGCGTCCATTGCTCGTCCGGGCCGGTTCCCGAAGGGATGAGCCCCCGGTTCAGGCACAGGTAGTAGTAGCGCATCGACCGGTCCCCGTCCACGGTCAGGAAGTCGCGCCAATTTCGCACGGGGTGGTCGGAGAAGTAGACGGTCCCCGAAGGGCCGTCGTGCGAGACGTGGGCGGTGACGTGCGCGTCGTGGAGCACCTCGAGGTACCCCCGTGCGAGACGGTCGTTGAGCCGCGCGCTCTGGGCGAGCGCGTCGTCCGTTAGGATGTGGTCGAGCGACGCGAGGCAGACCGCCATCGCGAGCGGGTTGGAGTTGTAGGTGCCCGCATGCGCCACCTTGCGGGGTCCGACCTCGTCGAGGATCCCCGTGCGGGCGGCCACGGCCGAAAGGGGAACGCCGCACGCGATCGATTTCCCGAGCGTCATCAGATCGGGGCGGACGCCGAGCCGGGCCGCGCCGCCATGCGGATACTTGGCCCCGGTCTTGATCTCGTCGAAGATGAGCAGCGCTCCCACCTCGTCGCAGAGCTCGCGAACCCCAGGCAGGAACCCCGGTTCGGGTAGAACGAATCCCATGTTCATCGGGATGGGCTCGGTGATGATCGCCGCGAGGTCGTGGGCGTGTTCCCGGACGATCGCGCGGGTCGCGTCGAGGTCGTTGAACGGGGCTACGAGGGTTCGCTCCGTGGTCTCGGGAAGGAGGCCCGGGGAGGCCGCGGCGGACCGCGGGCGGTCCGATGGGCCGGCCACCTCTGGACGGGGTTTCACACCGACCAAGAGCGTGTCGTGGGAACCGTGGTAGCATCCCTCGAACTTGAGGACGTACGGCCGGTGCGTGAAGGCGCGGGCGAAGCGGATCGCATGGTGGGTGGCCTCGAGCCCGGTCGTGCTGAACCGGGCCTGTGCCATGCCAAAGCGGCGGCAGATCCGTTCCGCGACCTCGGGAGTCCTCTCCCACTCGTAGCCGTAGATGGTCCCGGCGTCGATCTGCCGCCGCATCGCCTCGACCACTTGGGGATGGGCGTGGCCGCTTTGCAAGGACCCGAATGCCATGTTGAAATCGAGGTAGGCATTGCCATCGGCATCCCAGAGTGTGACCCCCTGGGCCCGACGAACGTAGAACGGGTACGGGTCCGCGAACCGGTAGTTCGAGTGGACGCCCAGCGGGGTCCATTTCCGCGCCTGTTCCCAGAGCGCGGCGGATCGAGGAGTACGACGACGATACTCGTCGTAGGCGGCTTCTCCCCTAGGATCCATGGTCCCATCTCCCGGCGGCTCGGCGCGTACGGGCGTGAGATTGAGGTCGGGGGCTTACAAAAGGATTGACGTGAGCCGAACCGCACGCCACGAACCTTCTCCCGGAGCTCGATCAATCTCCTTCGCGTCGCCCCGGGAGAGCGCTACGGTCGCTTGGACCCGTAGGGGAAAGCCGCGGGAGGGGTTCGAACCCTCGACCTGCTCCTTACCAAGGAGCCGCTCTGCCAGCTGAGCCACCGCGGCACTGTCCCGAGCCGAGCGATATCAGTTCTTCCGCTTTCCG
>JAJZGO010000036.1 GCA_021798415.1 Thermoplasmata archaeon
GCTTCCCCGTGTCGCAGTCCGTGACCTTCTCCCTGCTCCTGTACAAGGTGTCGTTCAGCGAGACGGGACTCCCCGCCGCAACGGTCTGGTTCGTCAACCTCACGAACGGCCAGTCGTTCAGCTCGGCAAGCTCCTCGATCACCTTTTCGGAGCCGAACGGCTCCTACACCTACACCATAGCGACCGTCAACAAGGAGTACACGGCGCCGGGGGGCTCGTTCAGCGTGGCCGGGGGACCGGTGAGCCGGGCCGTGACGTTCACCACGGTGAATTTCCCGGTGACGTTCACCGAGTCGGGGCTCCCGCCGGGCACGCTCTGGACGGTCGTTCTCAACAACGGCCAGGCGTTCAGTTCGACCACCCCGACGCTTTCGTTCTCGGAGCCCAACGGCTCGTACACCTACCGCGTGAGCACCGCGAACTCGTCGTACCACCCCTCGCCGTCGTCCGGGTCGCTGACGATCGCGGGACTTCCGGTAAATCTCTCGGTCACGTTCAGCCTCGTCACGTTCTCGATAACGTTCACGGAGTCCGGGCTACCGACCGGTCACAACTGGTCGGTCACCATCGGCGCGGCGACGGTGGGAAGCGTGACGACAACGATCGTCTTCTTCGAGCCCAACGGCACGTACACCTACCAGGTCGGTGTTCTCTCGGGGTGGCGGGCGAACAGCTACTCGGGAAGCGTGACGGTGCGCGGCGGTTCCCCGGCGCCGATCGCCATCACCTGGACCCGGGTCTACTACTCGGTCTGGTTCAACGAGACGGGCCTCCCCGCCGGAACGCTGTGGGGGATGACGTTCGACACGGTCCCGGCGAACACGACCGGCACCTCGATCCTCTACACCGCGCCGAACGGCACCCAAACGTTCTCGATCCGGTACATGGCGGGGTTCTACCCGACCCCCGGCTCGGGGAGCTTCAACATCTCGGGAAGCGACACGACGGTCACCATCGTCTGGACCGAGGTCGTGTACTCCGTCACCTTCTACGAGAGCGGCCTTCCGTCCGGCACCCCGTGGTCCGTGAACGTGAGCGGCCGCAACGGGAGCGCGACCGTTCCCCTGATCACGTTCTTTCTCCCCAACGCAACGTACAACTACACCGCCGGCTCCGCACCGGGGTACGTGCCGTACCCGCCGGGCGGCTCGTTCCGCGTGAACGGGAAGGCCCTCAACGTATCGGTGACCTACGTGAACTTCGCCTACCTCCTCGAATTCAACGAGTCGGGCCTCGCGCCCGGAACGGTCTGGTCGGTGACGACGGACGGGGTCCGGCACACGTCGAACACGTCGTCGGTCCAGTTCCACCTGGCGAACGGGAGCTATTCCTTCCTGACGGGGGCAGTGCGTGGCTATTCGGTCAGCCCGGCGTCCGGCAACCTCAACGTCCAGGGCGCGAACGTCGTCGTGGCGGTGAACTACACGCCCATTTTCTACCCGGTCGAATTCCGCGAGAACAACCTCCCGACGGGGCTCAACTGGTCGGTGACGCTCGCCGGCGTCCAGGGCACCGCCGCCTCCGGTTCGCCGATCACGTTCCTGAAGGCGAACGGCACGTACCCCTACGTCGCGGGGTCTCCGCTCTACTTCTTGGCGCTGAACGCCTCCGGCAACGTGACGGTCCGGGGCAACACCGTCACCGTCACGATCACGTACACCTCGGTATTCGAGTCGAACGTGACGTTCCTCGAGACCGGGCTGGCCGCGGGCACGTACTGGACGGTCTCCGCGGGCCCGTTCTCCGGTTCCTCGAGTTCGACCACGCTCCTCCTTCGGCTGCCGAACGGCACGATGTCGTACTACCTCGGCTACGTCCCGGGGTACTCGCTCGCCGCCTCGGCCGGCGTTCTCAACGTCGTCGGGCGGCCGATCAACGTGACGGTGCAGTTCCTCCCGCTCGCGGCCGGATCGACGGGCCCGCCCCATGGGTTCGGTCTCTCCGAGATCGAATGGATCGCGGTCGCGCTCACTGCCGCCGACCTCGCTCTCGTCGCGGTCGTGCTCGACTCCCGGAGACGGCGGAAGCGCGAATCGGACGGGCTCCCGCCCCCAGCGTGAACCCCCGCCGCCCGGGCGGCGCGGGTCTCCCGGACGACGGTGCGCTCCCGGTCCCTCGGGGCCGCCCCGCCGTCGCCATAGGGTTAAGAGGGGGGCGCCGTGACCGTGCGCGATGGCGTCGGCCCCGTCGCACCCTCGGCCCCGCCGCAAGCTTCTCGTGATCGGCCTCGACGGCGTCCCGCCCGAGATCCTGTTCGACCGTCTGCGCCCGAAGATGCCGAACGTCGCCGCGATGCTCGACGCCGGGGTCCGCGGGCCGATGCGCACGACGGACCCGCCGATCAGTCTCCCCGCGTGGGCGGTGATGTTCACCGGCTACGACCCGGGCACTCTCGGGTTCTACGGGTTCCGCCACCGGTTGAACCACTCGTACTCGCAGACGTACGTCCCCCGCACGACCCTGCTCGAGGTCCCGACGCTCTTCACCCTCCTCTCCGAGCGGGGACGCCGCGTCGGGGTCATCGGGATGCCGCCCGGCTTCCCGCCGCCCCGCGTGAACGGGTTCTACATCTCCGACTTCCTGACGCCGCCCGAGAGCCGGGAGACGACCTACCCGGTCGAGCTTCGGGGCGAGCTCGAGTCGAAGTTCGGGACGTACCGGTTCGACGTGCCGTTCCGGGCCGAGGAGCGCGGGGCGCTCTTCCGCCAGATCGTCGAGATGACCCGCCAGCGCTGGCAGGTCGCCGAGGCGCTCTACACCCGCGAAGCCTGGGACCTCTTCGCCGTTCACGAGATCGGCACCGACCGGCTGCACCACGCCTTCTGGAAGTACATCGACCCCGCGCACGAGAAGTATGTCGCGGGGAACGAGTTCGAGCACGTCGAGGACGACTACTTCGCCCAGCTCGACCAGTGGATCGGCCGCCTCGTCTCGCACATCGACGCGGACACCCTCGTCGCGATCGTCTCCGACCACGGCATGATGCCGATGCGCGGATGCTTCTGCATCAACCAGTGGCTCGCGGAGAAGGGGTACCTTTCGTTCCGCCGCCCGCCCGATAGGCCCGGCACCCCGCTCGAAAAGGCGGAGGTCGACTGGAGCCGGACCCGCGTCTGGGGCTCGGGGGGGTACTACGCGCGCCTCTTCTTCAACGTCCGGGGACGCGAACCCGAGGGGATCGTTCCCCCCGAGGAGGTCCCGGCCGTCCGCGCCCAGCTCGAGCGCGACCTCTCGACCCTTCGCGGGCCGGACGGCGGCCCGCTCCCCGTCCGGATCCTCGACCCGAAGACCCTCTACCGGCAGCTGAACGGCGACCCTCCGGACCTGATGGTCTACTTCGACGACCTCAAGTGGCGGTCCGCGGGGACGCTCGGCTACCCGACCCACTACCTCGAGGAGAACGACACGGGACCGGACGACGCCGTCCACGGGGTCGACGGGATCTTCGTCCTGTATGACCCGTCCGTCGTGGACGGTCGGACGGTCGAACGCGTCGACGCGGTCGACGTGATGCCGACGCTCCTCTACGCGGCCGGCGAGGCGATCCCGCCCGAGGTGCAGGGGACCCCGGTCCGCGAGGCGGTCCCGCGCGCCCGCGAAAGCGGGAACGCCTAGTCGACCTCGAGGTCGCCGAGGAGCTGCCGCGCGGCCGCGGTCGCCCGAGCCACTTTGCTCTCCTTCGGCTCGGTCGAGCCGCGAACCTCGCCCGCGAAGCAGCGGCGCACCGCCTCCGCGAGCGCGTCGCGGTCGCGCGGGGGAACGAAGACCGTCCGTCCGTCGAGGATCGCGTCGTACTCCCGGAGCTCGGGGACGTCGTACGCGACGATCCGGCACCCGTGGAACGCCGCGAGCCCCATCACGCCGCTCGGACCGGCGATCGCGTTGTACGGCAGGATGACGAGGTCCGCCGGGCCGAAGAGCTCCGGGGTCGACTCGTCCGGGGGGTCGGCGACGAACCGGCACCGGTCGGCCGGCAGCGACGCGAGCGCCGCCCGCAACCGCTCCCGGTACTCGGGGAAGAACCGGTTCACCGAGCCGGCGAAGACGACCTCGAAATCGTGCCCCGACCGGAAGAGCTCGTCGAGGACCGGGAGGACCGAGGCGAGGTCCTTCGCCGGTCCCCAGACCCCGAAGAGGAGGATCCGGAAGACCCGTCGCGGGGGGATCCCCGCGGCCCACTTCGGGTCGGGCCGTTCCGTCGCGACCCAGTGCCCGAAGAGCGCCTCGACGAAGGGGATCGGTCGGGCGGTGACCGGGACCTTGAACATCGCCTCCACCGAGCGGCGCTGGCTCTCGAGCGGGACGAAGACCCGCGCCGCGCGGGCGAGCGCCCCCTCGAAGAGGCCGACCGCAAAACGGTCGAGGGCGCCCGGCCGGTAGCCGAGGCGGCGGACGTCCTGCGTTTCGATGAAGTTGTGCGCGTAGACCGCGGGCCGCCGCTCGGAGAACGTCCGGACGATCCGGGGAAGGAGCATTCCCGCGGTCGCCGCGGCGCGGGTCTCGCCGTAGCACGTCGGGAACCAGTTGAAGAGGACCCGCGAGTTCGCCGGGAGGGCCCTCGCGGTCGAGATCCCGGCGCGGACCATCGAGAGCGGCCCGTCGTGCGCCCACGTGGGCGAGAAGCGGACGCGCCGGCCATCGAAGCCGTCCGGCCAGGCGGACCGACGCGGGACCGCGAGGCTCAGCGCGAGCTCGGGGTCGGCGCGCAGGAAGAGGAGCGCGAGGCTGGTCGAGTGGGTCCCGAGGCGGTCCATCGCGGGGTAGAAGTTCTCGAAGAGCGCGAGGTGCCGTGCGGTGGGGGGGCGCGGCGCGGTGGCGCTCGCGGGCGTGGGAGTGGAGCTCATCTTCCGCGTCCGGCGCCCCGTGCACGCGCGCTCGGAGGCTCTCCCCGGCCGGCCCGTTGTTTTATAAGGGGGGCACCGGTGGCGACCGCCCGATGTCCGAGTATCGGGCGGGCTTCTGTCTCTGGCTCACGGGCCTCCCTAGTGCCGGCAAGACGACGATCTCGAAGGAACTCGTCCCCCGGTTGCGCGCCCGCGGCTGGCCCGTCGAGCTGCTCGACGGGGACGAGGTCCGCCGGGGACTGAGCGCCGACCTCGGATTCGACCGCAAGTCCCGCGAGGTCCACGCCGAGCGCGTGGCGTTCGTCGCGCGCGTGCTCGCCCGCAACGGCGTCATCCCGATCGTCGCGTTGATCTCTCCGTACCGGGTGTCGCGGGCTCGCGCTCGCGCGGAGATCGGCCGGTTCGTCGAGGTCTACGTCACGACCCCCATCGACGTCTGCCAGGAACGCGACGTGAAGGGTCTTTACCGGCGCGCCCGGGCCGGCGAGATCAAGGACATGACCGGAGTCGACGACCCGTACGAGCCGCCCGAGACCCCGGAGATTGCGGTCGATGCGATCCATCAGAGTCCCGGGGAGTCCGCGGAATTCATCCTTCGGGAACTCGACCGGCTGGGCTGGACTGCGTAAACCCCGGCGCGCCCCACGCACCGACATCGCCCAGGGCTTCTCCTTCCGACCCCGCGCGGCCGGGGGAGGCGGTTCGGCGGGCGCGCCCGGACCGGGGGGCCGCGGCGGGGCGGGCGACGGAGGCGGGTCCGGGGGGAGCGCGGGGCGATAGGAACGAGCTCTTCCCGAGGACCAGCCGGCGCGTCCGCAAAAGGGCCCGGACGTACCCCTCGGGCGACCCGACGCTCCGCCACTCGGCGTAGCGAGGGTGGATCACGAGCGCGCCGACGTTGGCGCCGGCCTCGATCAGGCGGACGATCCCCGTGGTGAGCTCGAGCTCCGCCTTCGGGTTCTCCTGACGAGCGTGCTTCAGCTCGGTGAAGATCGACGGCGTGAGGCAGTACACGGCCGTCGCCGCCCAGTGGCTCTTCGGCTTCTCCGGCTTTTCCTCCATCCCGGTGACCGTGAGCCGCCGGAACTCCCCTTCGCGGCCGACGAGGCGGCCCTCGACGACCCCGTAGTTTCGGGGGTTCTCGACCTTGCGGACGAGCAGGACGACGTCGAGCTCCTCGCGGTCCCGCAGCGCGGACATGAGCGCCGGCAGGCGTCCGCGGTTGCGCTCGAGCAAGGCCGCGTCGGCCGCGTGCAAGAGGAACGGCTCCGACCCGAGGAACGGGGCCGCGCGAAGCACGGCGTCCCCGAACCCCTGGGGTGTCGGCTGGAGCGCGAACCGGATCCGGGACTCGGAGAGCGCCTGGTAGAACCGGGAGGTGTCGGTCAGGCGGTCGGCCCGGTGCGCGTTGCGCTCGAGGAACGGCCGATCGACCGTGAAGTAGTTCTGGGCGGTCGCGCCGCCGTCGGAACCGCCGACGACGAGGACGAAGTCCCGTATCCCGGCCGAGGCCAGGGTCTCGAAGGCGAGGTTCGCGACGGGCTTGAGGATCGGCTGGTCGCCGTAGCCGCGGTCGTAGAGCGGGAGGAACTCCTTGCGGAGCCCCCGGCTCCACGGAAGCATCCGGCTCCCCTCACCGGCGAGGGTCAAGAGGCCGCGCATCGCCTACGGCTCCCGGATCGCGGGCCGGTCGGTCATCCCGTCGGTTCCGGGCGGTGGGGCCGAGGGCGCCGCGGTTGCCCTGGGCGCGGCGGCCGACCGTCGCCATTCGACCGAGGGGAAGACGGCCGCCTGCTTCGCTTTGAGGCGGCGCCGGTGCTTCGAGAGGCTGCGGAAGAGCTCCCGGAGGACCTCCTCGAGCTCCCGCGTCCGCCGGTACCCCATCGCCGCCAGCTTGTCGTGGAGCGGATGGTAGTAGTGTTCCTCCTGCTCGACGCGCGGGTTCGGAACGTGCTCGATCGTCGCCTCGTAGCCGAACTCAAGGGCGACCTTTCGGGTGAGCTCCGCGAGCTGGTTCACCGAGTAGGCCTCGTCGAACTGGTTGAGCACCCGGTACTCGCCCGGGGCGACCGGTTGCTCGACCGAGAGGCGGAGGGATTGCATCGAGTCCTCGAGCGCGATGTACCCCCGGGTCTGTCCGCCCCGGCCGTACGGGGTGATCGGGAGGCCGAGGATCGCCTGCACGACGAACCGGTTCAGCGCCGTGCCCCAGACGTTGTCGAAGTCGAAACGGGTCTGCAGGATCGCGTCGGTCATCTCGGGGGTCCGGACGCCGTACACGACGCCCTGCATCACGTCGGTCGCGCGGAGCCGGAAGACCTTCGTGGCGAACATGACGTTCCCCGAGTCGTGGACCTTGCTCCAGTGGTACCAGCTGCCGGCCTGCCGGGGGAACGGGAGGTTCGGGTCGCTCCGACCCCGGTAGTTGACCTCGAAGAAACCCTCGGGGATGTCGACGTTCGGGGTACCGTACTCGCCCATCGTCCCCATCTTGACGAGGTGGCAGTCCGGGGCGACGTCCCGCATCGCGTAGAGGAGGTTGATCGTTCCGGCGATGTTCTCGGTCTGGGTGCGCACGGCGTGGTGAACGTCGATCATCGAGTACGGCGCCGACCGCTGCTCGCCCAGGTGGACGATCGCGTCGGGGCGCTCGGTCTCGACGACCTTGCGGACGAACTCGAAACGCGTGACGTCGCCCCGGTGGAACGATATCGACTTGCCGAGCACCGAGCGCACGGCTTCCTGCCGACGCGCGAACGATGGGATCGGGGTCGCCGACCAGCTCCCGACCTCGCGGACCCGCCGACGGGTGGCGAAGTTGTCGATCCCCGCGACGTCGTGGCCCCGTCCCAGCAGGTGGAGGGCGAGCGGCCACCCCGTGTAGCCGTCGATTCCCGTGATGAGCACCTTCATTTCTCCTCCCTCGTGGGAGATTGCTGGACGGAAGGGGTATTTGAACTGTTGGCCTCCCCCGGTCTCTCCGGCCCCGGTGCGCGGACGGCCGAACGCTCCTGCGCGAGCGCCCGGAACGCCGGTCGATCCGCCGGGCGTCGCCCTCAGGCGTACTCGGTCGCCTCGCCGGGGAACATCGTGCCCCAGGCCTTGACCGCGAAGTGCTGCTTGACGACCGAGAAGGCGGGCCAGGCGAGCGCCCACGGGATCCACCGGGCACGGTGGTAGCGCGTCAGGAGGACCGAGATGATGATCGTGCGCGGTATCAGGAGGATCGCGAGGATGACCGCGAGGTGGAACAGCGTGGGGATGAAGACCGCGACGAGCACGACGTAGACGTAGAGCCCGCTCCTCAGACCGGACCGGACGAAGAGCGCGAGCCAATAGAGGCTCGCGAGCCCTCCGTAGGCCCACGGACCCGAGAGCGACGAGTACAGGTGGCGGTACCGGGCGTAGATCCCTCCGCGGTTCCACCGGATCCTCTGGCGCTCGAGCTTCGCGTAGTTCTCCGGCACGTCCTCGAACGCCGCCGCCTCGGTCTCGAGGCGCATCCGGTAGCCCAGGCGCTGAAGGCGGAGCGTGATCTCGGTGTCCTCCCCGTTCCACTCGACCCACCCACCGACCGCGAGGAGGTCGGACCGTCGGAACGCACTGAACGCACCGTCGACGACCTGGGTCGCTCGAAGCCCCATCGTGGCGGGTCGCAGGAACAAGTGGTTCCAGGCGATCTCGAGGATCCTCAGCCGGCGGGTCCACCCGGTTTGCTGGAGGGGAAGGATGAGTCCCTGTACTCCTCCGATGTTCGGGTCGGCGAAGTGCGGGATCATCGCGGAGAACCCCCACTCGGCCGAGAGACGGGTGTCGGCGTCGATCCGGACGACGACGTCGCCGGTGGCGACCCGGAGGATCGAGTTGAGCACGTGGGCCTTCCCCCCGTGCGGAAGGTCGACCACCGCGCCCTTCGCGTGCTTCAGTTCGAGGATCGCGCGGATCGCGACGGCGAGGGTCTGGTCCGAGGAGCCGTCGTTCCCGACGATGATCTCGGTCACCCCGGGGTACTTCGCGGCCGCCACGTCGACCGCCCGGATCGTCTCCTCGATCCCGGCCGCCTCGTTGAACGCGGGGATGACGACCGAAACGGGGGGGTGGTAGACGGTCACCGGCGGAACCGGCCGCTGGCGCGCGTAGTAGTGATAGGCGCCACGGCCGATCAGGGCCCAGATCGTGAGCGCGACCTGGGGCAGGAGCAGCAGGACCCCGATCGGGAGGAGATCGTGACCGATCCCGACGTACCGGAAGAGCAGGTACAGCAATCCGAGGGCGAGGACGAGCGACGCGGCCACCGACAGGAAGAACACCGCCACCACGCCCACCTCGGCCGGTCGTTGCGGGGCCACACGAACGGGGCGCGGCTGTTCGGTCGTCCAGAGCACGAGGCCCCCGACGAACACCCCGCCGATGATCCCCCGGATGACGAGCACGGCCGAGCGCGAGAACGGGTCGACGCTGCTGAAGAAGAACGCGTCGGAGAGGGCCGCGAGCACCGGGTAGGCGAGCACGATCGCGATGGCCCCTCTCACCGTGCGCCGAGGGAACCTCTCGGAGGTGATCACGCCCGACGCGAGCAGGAACGCGACGAGGAACGACAGGTAGACGATGAGGATGTAGTCCGGAACCGTGTGGGTCACCGAGAGCGTCGCGAGCGCGGTCGGGGGGCTGAGCGGCCAGTAGATGATGAGGCTCGCGTACAGCACCACTCGGTCGTAGAAGTAGAAGAGCGGGTGGCGAAAGAGCATCATCGTCACCACGAGGAGCATGAAGGCCACCAGCATGTTCCGAATGAACGGCGTCGGGGCGGGGGGAGTGAGCGACGGGGCGGCCGGGACCACCGCCTCGGTCACGGTACTGACGCCGTCCTTGCGCCAGATCCGGATCCCGCCCTCCCGTCCGTCGACCGGTCGTAGGATCTCCTCGCGTTGCTCCGGGGGGATCGGCACCTCCTGGAAGGAGGAGAACGACCCGAGCTCGATCGCCCGCCCCGCAGCGGACCCCGCGTTCCGGAGGAACATGACGATGACCAGGATCAGGCCGAGGACGACCGGGATGGCGCCGAGCGGGAAGGGTATCGAGGCCGGCGAGGAGACGAAATGGGCGATGTCGGAGAGCCAGGTCTTCCAATCCAGAGCGAGGAACGCGGCCGAGAGCGCGGACGCGACGGCGGCGGCCGCGCCGAACGGCATCCACCGGGGCCGCGGCGGGGTCGGGGACGAACTGCCTTCCCTTCCCATCGTAGGGCACCGCGGCCGCGTCCGAGCGGATTGGCACGGTTCCGAGCGCTGTTACATAATGGTTGCTGGCCGACGAGTGGGTCCCTGGTTCAAGACGAGCTTCCGAGCGCTCGAGCGCGTGCGTGCGGGTCGAGCTCCCTCGCGAGCATCCCTCACCCCGGCTCGCGTCGCGGCGTCACCGCGCCCTTCGCCCGAAGGAACGGTCCCGGGTTCCGCGTGATCGGGTAGAACGCTCCCTCCGCGCTCGCCTCGCTCGGAATCGATACGTCGCGCCGAAGACCCGGTGAGGGTGGCGTTAGCGCAGGCCCGTCCGCCGCCACGACGGTGGCCGCTCCGGTCGGGCGATCCACCCGAACTTCGACGGGAAGAACGGCTCCCCGCTCCGCCCGGCGACGTACGGGACCTTCGGACGGTCCGCCGGCGCGGCATCGCCGAGAACGGCGGCTCGGCCCGCCCGGGGGTCATGCGTGCGGAGGCGTGCTTCGGGCCGACCGGATGACGGGTCTCCGAGGCGACCCAGACCTCTCCTTCCGCCCGCCGAAGGTCCCCACCCCATCGCGCGCATCGGTCGGATCGCCTGGGCCATCGGCTCCGACGGGAACCGCTCGGGCCGTCTCCGTCGGTGGGGCCCGGGGCGGCCGATGTTGGGCTGGGGGCCCTCGCCCCGCGGTTCCTGGTATCTGGGGAAGGGTCTCTCCGGGCCGTCGCGTGGCGATCTCGGGTTCCCGTCGACGGACCCGATCGCAAGCCCGGTAGGCGGCGCGGCGGTCTTCGGGCGTCTCGAGCAGAGCTTCCGGCCAATCGACCCCCTCGGCTCCTCAGGAACGAGGCCGCTCTCCTCGGAGAGGTTACGGGTCACGGGTCGACCGAATCATGGGACGCGGCCTGGCCGACCCCTTCCCGCGAGCGCGTGCCCCGTTCGTCTCTACGGCCCGTCCGGGGGCCCGATCGCGCCCGCGGCCGAATCTCCATTCGAGACGGGACGTTTTAGTAGGAAGGGCCGGTCGGCATAATCTCAGAGCAGCGCCAGGGATGACCTGCTCCAGCTGGAGAAGGATCATGACGATCGTGGGGAGGCGCGCAGAGAGCCCTACGAACGGTCGCGGTCCGTCCTCGCTCGCCGCCCCCGAAGCTCGGCCCGGCGGCCCTGCCGGGCGGCCGGTGCGCCAATGCTGAGCACCGGGGAGTACGGCCCGGAACGGACCCGCCGCTCCCCCCCTCCCAACGGGCTCGGCCGGGGGGTGTCGGTCCCTGCGGCGGGGGGGGCCGCGAAGGGGTCCGAGGCTAACAGAGAATGCCTATTAAAGGGAAGCGAATGTAATATATCTCGAGCGATAGCCAAGGTCGTGGAAACCGGGTCCACCTCCCCCTCCGTAGCGGCAGCCGCCGTCCGCCGGGTGCTTCCCCGCGCCAACCCCCCCGAGGTGGCGATCATCCTCCCGACGCTGAACGAAGCGCGGAACCTCCGGACGACCCTCGAGTCGATTCCGCTCGAGGAATTCCGCGCCAACGGTTGGGCGGTGCACCCCGTCGTGATCGACGGCGGCTCGACGGACGGGACGGTCGCCGTAGCCCAGGACCTGGGGCTGCCCGTGCTCTCCCAGGTAAGCCGTGGCAAAGGCGGCGCGATCCGGGAGGCGCTCCAGTACGCGCAGTCGGAAGGGATGCGCTTCGCCGTCGTCATGGACGCCGACTCGACCTATCCGGGGGTGGCGATCCGCTCGCTCCTCGCGCTTCTCGACTCGGGATCCGACCTCGTGGTCGGGGTTCGCCAGAACTTCCGCAAGCCGAAGGGCCTCAAGGAGTTCGTGCACCGGATCGGCAACGCCGCGCTCACCTACGTCGCGAGCGCCCTCGGCCGCGAGCTGATCTTGGACCTGTGCAGCGGCCTCTGGGGAGTGGACCTCACCACTTGGTCGGACCGCGGGCTGCGGTCGACGGGGTTCGAGATCGAGTCCGAGCTGTTCCTCAAGACGCTCCTCCAGGGCTACTCGGTCGCCCAGATCCCCATCCCGTACCGGGCCCGGGCCGAGGGCGCGAAGCTGAGGACCGTGCGGGACGGCTCGAGGATCCTCCTGTCGATCGTGAGCGCCATGCGCTTCCGGGGCGTCCTCGGCTCCTCCGCTCGTCCCCCCGAAGAGAACCTCCTGCGCTCCGTCCTCGCGGTCTGCTTCATCCAAGGCAGCGGCCGCCTCGTGGTGCTCGCGGACGCGAAGCGGATCGAAGACGCCCAACACCTCTCCGACAGCTTGGTGGCGAGCGGGATCCAGACCGAGGTCGAGCTCATCACCGCTCCGGGAGCGACCGGCTCGAGCGACCTGCTCGGTTCGATGGTACGGACCTCGAACTCCCACCATGCCCCCGTCGTCGCGCTCACGGACCGCGTGGGCGCCACCCCGAAGCGCGAGGCACGGATCGTCCTCCTTCCCAACACCCAGCGCATCATCGGTCTCGGTCTCGACCCCGTGGACGGCGGGAGGCCGGCCAACCGGAGGATGATGGCGTTCGACCGGTCCGGCGCGACGACGGACGGGTTCTCGATCATCTCGACCCGTCCGGCCGAGCACCCCGTCGGCTCCTTCCGGTCCCTCGGCACCGCCCTTGACCACTCCGCGGCCCGGTCGCAGATGATGTTCCTGGGGGCCAACCAGATCGGCCTCTCCTTGAGCCTGATGCGGGTCCGGGGCCAATCCGAGGACCTCGCCCCGGGCCCCGACCCCCAGGCGCGCGCCGGCGGCAAGTGAGCTCTCCCGGGCCCCTACGCCCGAGGGGGTCGGCGGGTCGGAACCGCTCGGCTGAAGAGGCCGACCGTCGTTCGGCGGTCCCGGGGCGGACCGGGGAAGTACGGGACTGATGGAGCACGCACCGATCCCTTACCTCGATCCCGACGGATCCCGGGGGCTCGTCGTCCGAGCGCTTGCGGCGGAGTCCGTCGCCGGCCTTGCCTCGGTCCTCGGCGAGTACTTCTCCGGTGCCGCCCCCGTGCTGGTCGCTCGAGATCTGCGTACGACGAGCGCCGGGATCGCGGCGGCGATCGCGGGTGCCCTCCCGATGAGCGGTCGGGAGGTCGTAGAGCTCGGACCGATGCCGATCCCTGCCCTGCGATTCGCCGTGCGCGAGATGGGGGCCCGGGCGGGCCTCATGGTGACGGCCGGGACGGCCGCGCACGAGCCGCCTCGATCCGCGCGGATACGCCTCATCGGCCCGGGCGGCGACGACCTCCCACTCGAGGAGGTGCGCGAGCTCGAGCGCCGTCTCCATCGATCTCCCCCGATAGCCGCGCCGCGCCATGGCGGCGGTTCGCTGCGGAACGACGGGAAAGGGGTCGCACGGTACCTC
>JAJZGO010000164.1 GCA_021798415.1 Thermoplasmata archaeon
GGGCAGGGCGACCGTTTCGTGGGTCCTGGTCGTCCCCGTGGTGAGCGGCGCGTCGCTCGAGTTCTTGGCGGGCACCCTCCTCCTCGTCGTCGGACTGTTCGCCGTCCCCCTCGTCTTCGCGTTCACTCAGGAGGACGAGCTCCCTCCGCCGGCCGCGCTCCCGCCCTCCGCCGGTCCGACCCGGAGGGCGACGGGCGCCTCGGGCGTCGTGCTGGTCGGGCCGCTGCCGATCTTCTTTGGAGGGTGGGCCGACCTCCCCGCCCGGACGCGTCGGTGGGTCGCGCTCGCCGGCGCGGCGGCGATGGTCGCCCTCCTCGTGGCCGGGCTCCTGTGGGTGCGCTAGGGCGCGTTCGCCGCGCCCTCGAGGAAGAGGCGGTGCAGCCGCCGGTCCCCCGAGAGCTCGGGGTGGAACGTGAGGGCCCAGATCGCCCCGTGCCGCACCCCGACGACTTCGCCCTCGTGCCAGGCGATCGGCCGCGCCCCGGGGCCGACGTCGAGGATCCGGGGGGCGCGAATGAAGACGCCGGGGAACGCCTCGCCGGCCAGGTCCTCGACCCGGACCGGCCCCTCGAACGACTCCCGCTGAGACCCGTAGCCGTTGCGCCGGACCTCGACGTCGACGAGGCCGAACGTAGGGGGGCTGGCGCCCGGCCCGCCGGGGGCGAGCGTGCGGGCGAGCAGGATGAGGCCGGCGCACGTCGCGAGCACCGGGAGCCCCGCGCGCATCCGGGCGTCGAGCGGGTCCCAGAGGCGGGAGCCTTGAAGGAGCCGGGCGATCGTCGTCGACTCGCCGCCGGGCATGAACAGCGCGTCGACCCGGGCGAGGTCGTCCGGCGTGCGAACGGCCGTGACCGTGCCGCCCCGGACGACGCCCGCGAGGGCCTTGAGATGCTCCGGGACGTCGCCCTGGAGCGCAAGGACGCCGACGTTCATCCCGGACCGCGTCGAAGCTCCTCGACGATCTCCTTCGCCCGGTCGAACCGGATCTGGTGGTCCCGGATCAGCCGCTCGACGACCCGGTCGACCTCGTCCGGGCGGGCGCCGGCGCTGGTCGCCAGGTTGCGGGCGTGGAGCTCCATGTGACCTCGCTGGATCCCCTCGGTCGCCAGCGCGCGCAGCGCCGCGAAGTTCTGCGCGAGCCCGACGACGGCGAGGACCTCACCGAGCTCGCGGGCGCTCGTCACGCCGAGCAGCTTCACGTTCGCCTTCGCGGTCGGATGGACCGCGGTCGCCCCCCCGATAAGACCGACCGGCGCGGGGATCTCGATCGTGCCGACCAGGTTCCCGTCGCGGTCCTTCTCGTACGTCGTGAGCGGGCGGACGACCGCGCCGGTCCCGGCGGCGGTCCACGCAGCGTAGGTGTGGGCGCCGCTCTCGATCGCGCGGAAGTCGTTGCCGGTCGCGATCACGACGCTCGAGATGCCGTTCATGATCCCTTTGTTGTGGGTCGCGCAGCGGAACGGGTCGGCGACGGCGAACGCGTAGGCGTCGAGGATCGCCTCGACGACCTCGGCGCCGGTCGCGCGCTCGGTCTTCAGCTGCGCGGCGGGAAAGACCGCGTGCGCTCGGGCGAGCCGGTGGACCGCCAGGTTCGAGATGATCCGCAGGACGACGCGGCCCCCGGTCAGGCGGGCGAACTCGGGGGCGAGCGCCTCGCACATCGTGTTCACCGCGTTCATCCCGCCCGCGTCGCGCGCGTCCACGAGGAGGTGGACGACCACCATGGGACCGCGCGGGGAGCTCACGAGTCGTACCTCGAGGTCCTTCGCCCCCCCGCCGAACTTCACGAGGACGGGGTCCTTCGCGTTCGCCTGCGCGAGCAGCTCGTCCCTGTGCTCGAGGATCCGCAGGCGGGACGCCGCGGGGTCGGGGACGTCGAGGACCTGGACCTGGCCGATCATCACGGGCGCCGTCGTCTGGGCCGAGAACCCGCCGGCCGCGCGCGCGACCTTGGCGGCGTTGGACGCGGCCGCGACGACGCTCGGCTCCTCGATCGCCATCGGGACGAGGTAGTCCCGGCCGTTGATGCGGAAGTTGGTGGCGACGCCGAGCGGGAGCGGCATCACGCCGATGACGTTCTCGATCATCCGGTCGAAGAGCGCGGGGTCGACCCCCGGCGGAAACTCGTAGGCCTTCGCCTCGTCGTCGGTGAGGCCGGCCCACTCGCGGACGAACGCCCGGCGCTCGGCGATGCTGCGTCGATAGAATCCGGGGACTTCGGACGATCTCGTCATGTACGGGTCTCCGAGCTCGACCGTTCCTCGGAGGGGGATCCTTCGGCCGTCGCCGCGACGGCCGGCGCGCGGGCGACGATCACCTTCGCGGGGCGCAGCACGCCCCCGAAGAACCGGTACCCCTGCTGGACAACTTCCGCCACGGAGCCGTCGGGCCGGGCGGGGTCCGCCGGTGTCTCGCCGACCGCTTCGGCTTCGTCGGAGCGGAACGGTCGGCCGACCTCGGCGATCGGTTCGACGCCTTCGTGCTTCAGGAACGTCATCCACTCCCGGTCGAGAAGCTCGAGCCCGCGCCGCACGGGATCGTTGCTCGGCAGGTGACCGAGGGCCCCTCGCGCGGAGCGGAACGCCTCCAGGATCGGCAGGAGCTCCCGGAGGAGCGCCGCCCGGGCGTGTCGCGTGACCCCTTCTCGCTCGCGCTCGGTACGACGGCGGTAGTTCTCGAAGTCGGCGAGGAGGTACTTGTAGCGGGACACCCAGTCCTCGGTCGGTGCCGGCACGGGCTCGGCGGGGGCGGCGCCGGCGGCCGTCGGACCGCGGGGCCCCCCCTGCGCGGCGGCCTCGGACGTTTCGTCGGTCATCGCGACGAGCCTCGAAGGAAGGGCCCGAGTATTAGGATTCTCTCGCCCGGGCCGAAGGCCGTCGGGGTCCCTCGCGGCGCGGCCGATCGGGGGCCGGCGGGGCCGCGCTCAGCGCTCCGGTTCCGGGCGTCGGGCCCGACAGAAAAACGGCTCGGTTTGCGTCCGCAACCCAAGCGTTATAACGCGGCCCCGGCTCGGTAGAAATGCCCGGCGATTCCGGGGAATTTCCGATGGC
>JAJZGO010000165.1 GCA_021798415.1 Thermoplasmata archaeon
CCAAGCTGATCCGCTCGTTCGTCGCGGCCACTCACCTCTACGATTGAGCGACTGACGATGCCGGTAGGTCAAGCGGATGGCCGATCCTCCTCAACGAGTGTTAAGCTATTTCGTCCGGCATCAGTAGTTCCGTGCCCGGCGGCGGTCGCCCGGCTCGGGGCGCAGTCCGCCCCGAGCCCGCGGCCTACCGAACGAGGTCGATGACCTCGGCGGACTCCCCCGTGGCGTAGCCTCCCTTCCGGCCGAGGAGGCTCCCCGAGCGCACGCCCGTGATGATGAGCAGCACCTTGATCGTGTTCTGCATCTCGGGCGTGTTCTCGACCGAGCAACCCCAGATGATCTGGGCCCGCTTCGAGATCTTCGCGCCGACGAGCGCCGCCGCCTTCTCCGCCTCGGAGACGGTCATCGACGGACCGCCGACGATCCGCACGAGCGCGCCCTTCGCGTCCGAGAGTTCCACGTTTCCCAGGAGCGGCGAGGTCAGCGCCGCCGTCACGGCTTCGGTCACGCGGTCCGTGGAGCTCTCGCTCTCGCCGAGACCGATGAGCGCGACGCCGCCGTCCTTCATGACGGTGAGGATGTCGGAATAGTCGAGGTTCACGAGGCCCGGCCGCGTGACGATCTCCACGAGCCCCTTGATCCCGGTCATCAGGACCGCATCGGCGAGCTTGAACGCCGCATCGAGCGGCATCCGGGGAACGAGCTCGAGGAGCTTGTCGTTCTGGATGACGATCGTCGTGTCGCAGATCCTGCGCAGGCGCTCCAGGCCGTCCAGGGCCCCTTCCATGCGGGCGACGCCTTCGCCCGAGAACGGCAGGGTGACCACGCCGATGGTGAGCGCGCCCTGCTCCTTCGCGAGCCGGGCGACCACGTGGGCCGCGCCGGTGCCGGTGCCGCCTCCCATTCCCGCGGTGACAAAGACGAGATTCGCTCCCTGAAGGAATTGGCGGATCTCCTGCTCGTTCTCGCGAGCGGCCTCCTCTCCAACCTCCGGGCGGGCGCCGGCACCGAGGCCCTTCGTCGTCCGAAGCCCGATGAGCACCTTGCGCGAAGCGTGGATCATGAGCAGGTGTTTGGCGTCCGTGTTGAGGGCGCACATCTCGGCGCCTTGGATCCCTTCCTCCATGCAGCGGTTGATCGTGTTCGACCCTCCTCCGCCGCATCCAATAACGCGAATGTGGACCTTGAGCGTCTCTGCGAGCTTGGCGAGCTCGGCGTCGTCGGCGCTCGGGAAGGCCGGCCCCTCCACCGGGGGTTCTCCGGCGGGGCCCGGGCGCTCCTCGCGCTTCGCAATCGCTTCCTGGATGATGGACTTCACGGTTATTGCCTTGCGGGCGACCCTCGGACACGAGTTTCGCAGCCGGGAATACTTAATCCTGCCTTTGGACCGGCACGGCGCTGTCCCCGGCTCGCGTGATCGGCGGAGAGCGCATCCGGCCTCGCCGCGGACCGCGTAGAAGGCTATCTCCGGCCCGCTACGATTCGTACTCGGCCGGCCGACAGGCGCAGCTGATCCTCTCCTTTCTCATGGGTCGCGCCGCCCACCCCCACCGGGCACGCACGCACTCTCTTCGAGGGAAGGGAATTTGTACGCGCTCGGTGTCGACCGACCGTGGCGCTCACCCGACGCTCCGCGATGGCTCCCGTGGGCGCGTACTGCTTCGGATGCAACCGGCCGTTCGAGGGCGGCAGCCCCGCCGTGGTCTTCGTGACGGACCTGGTGCCGGAGTCCGACCGGGGGGAGGTCGCAGGGTTGTACTTCCACCCCGGCCATCTGATCCGCTACGCCCACCGGCGAAACTGGACCGAGTTGGCGAACTACCTCGAGCGCAACGGGGCGTCGAGCTTCTGAGGCCGCCAGCGATCCCGGGCCCCCGTTCGCGGCCCGCCAAGAATCGGCCCGGGCCCGTTCGCAGTATAGACGGTCCGGCCCCAGGGGTCCCGTAGCATCCCACCGACCGAGGTAGGTACGCGTCGGCAATCCGATACCCGAGGGCGCGCGCGAGCTGCAGGTCTACGGTCGCGCACCTTAGCGAGCCGCTCTCGCTCCGGTCGGCACCGCCGGCCTTTGGGCCGGAACGGTGGTGCGGGCCGGCTGCATGAACCCGGTGTTGCCCTGAACGAAGGACGGATCGAGAGAAAGTCGAGGAGCCGCCATCCCAAATTGGAGAGGCGAGGGGGCCGCCGGAGAAAAGCCGCCGTTGGCCCCACATCGGCCACTCGTGGTAGTGCTGTACAGGAGCGCACCGGTGGTGGCGTTCGCTACCGCCGTGTAGTTGTATCCCGTTCCTCCGCCGCCGCCGTTCGGAGGACAGGTGGTAAAGAGGATGACCCAGACCGAGCCCGAGAAGTAGCTGCCGCCAAGCCCGCCCGTCAAGAAGAAGGCGGCGCTCGCCTGGGGCCACGCGCGGACGTACGCCGAGTCGTTCGACGCGATCGCGGACGCCACGGCCGAGCTGTCCATGATGTTCGTCCCGATGCCTTGCACGCCGCCAAACGTTGGCTCGCACCCGGAACCGCTGATCGTCCCGAGCACCGTCGCGCTCCCGCCCGAGACCCACACGTACAGTAAGCTGGGAGTTGAACTGGCATTCCGGTAGAACTCGAAGAGCCACTGGCTCAGGAGCCCGTTCGAGTACGCGCCGGTCCAGGTCACGATGCCGGGGAGCGTACCCGTGCCGCCCGTGAGGCGGCAGGTCGAGTTACCGAAGGGCGTCGAGTTCACCGTCGGCGAGCTCGTGAAGTCGAAGCCTCCGGCGAAAATCAGGGCCCACCCGGTTCCCTGAGAACTGGCGGCGCTCGTGGCTATCGGGAGCGCCTGGCTGTACGACGACTGGCCCCCGCTCGAGGAGCGCGTGAACGTCACCTGAATCGTCTGCGCTTGACCCGCCACCGTGACCGAACCGGACGATGGCGAGCTCCCGTATCCGGAAACAGCGCCCACCGTGTAGCTGGACGTCCCGTTCGCCTCCGTGAACACGATCGTGGAAGTGCTCGAGCTTGTCGTCCCACCGCTCAGCGTGACGGCCCAGGATGTCC
>JAJZGO010000166.1 GCA_021798415.1 Thermoplasmata archaeon
ACGGACGTCCATGAACTCCTTCTCCGCGCCGGAGCGACCCAAGATAACGACCGCGACGATCACCCTCCCGAGGATCGTCGTTACCGCATCCAAAGGAAAGAGCGGCAAGACGCTCGCCACCCTGGCGCTCCTCGCCGCGTTCTCGAAGAGGGGCCTGCGGGTCTCCGCGTTCAAGAACGGACCGGACTACGTCGACCCGAGCCACCACCGCGCCATGCTCGGGTCGGCGAGCCGCAATCTCGATTATGTCCTGATGGGCCCCCGCGTCTCGGAGCGGTTCTACCGGTACTCCGCCGGTTCCGACCTCGCCGTGGTCGAGGGGAACCACGGGCTCTACGACAGCATGGACGGACGCTCGGAGGTCGGGAGCACCGCGCAGCTCGCCAAGCTCCTCGGCGCGTCGGTCCTCCTGGTGGTCGACGGGGAGCGGGCGAACCGAACGGTGGGCGCGCTGGTCCGGGGGCTCCGGCAGTTCGACCCCGAGGTCCGTCTCTCGGCGGCGATCCTGACGAACGTGGTTCCTCGACAGTTCGACCGTCTCTCCGCCGTCGTCGAGGACGAGGGCCTTCCGGTGGTCGGCCTTTTGCCGCGGGAGGAGGAGATCGCGGCGGCGATGCCGTACCGACACCTCGGGCTGGTCCCGGCCGAGGAGCGAGAGAGCTCCCGCCTCCTCGAGCTCGTGCGCGAGCGATTCGCCCCGCGCATCGACGTCGACCGCCTGCTCGAGATCGCCCGTCGGGACTCGGCGCCCGTGACGGTCGCCGTGGCCGACGAGGTCGCCGCGCGACCCCGAACGCCCGCCCGGATCGGATTCCTGGGCGGCCGGCCGTTCACGTTCTACTATCCCGAGACCGTCGAACGGGCGAGCCAGCTCGGGTCGGTCGTCTGGATCGATCCCGAGGTCGACGGGACGTTGCCGCCGCTCGACCTCCTCCTGATCGGCGGGGGCTTTCCCGAGGTGCACGCCGAGGCCCTCGAGCGCAACCGCGCCCTGCGCTCGGCGGTCCGGCACTTCGCGGAGAAGGGAGGAAGGATCTACGCCGAGTGCGGGGGTCTCATGTACCTGACCGAGTCGATCACGACCCGGGACGGGACGTACGACATGGTCGGGGCCATCGACGGAGCGACGGTGCACGGGGAGCGACCCGTCGCCCACGGATACGCGACCGCCGAAGTCGTTCGGGACACTCCGATCGCTCCGCGCGGGACCGTGCTGCAGGGACACGAGTTCCATTACTCGAAGGTCGTCCTCGGTCGGCCGTACGACCTGGCCCTGAGGTACGACCGCGGAACGGGGCTTTCGGACCACCGCGACGGGGTCCAGGTGGGCCAGGTCTACGCCCACTACCTCCACCTGCACCCGGCCAGCTACTCGGTGCTCGACGCGCTCCTCCCGTCCGCCTGACGGTTCGCGAGCGAACAGGGGCGCCCGTGCGCACCGGACGGTCCCGGGCCGTTCCCCGACGTCGAGCGGTCGACCGTCGGCGAGGCTACGGGACGAGGGCCTTGTAGACAAGGTCCATGAGCCCGGAGTAGGCGACGCGCGTCGTGCGGGCCTTGTTCAGCCGGGGCAGGGTGGCGTTGAGCTGCGCCTTGCAGATCGCGCACGGCCGCACCACGTGCTCCCCGCCGACCGACAGGGCGTCCTCGAACCAGAGCTTCGCGTACTCGAGACGGAGGGGCATCAGCTCGTCCGTCAGCATCCCGCCGCCCCCGCCGCAGCACCACGTCCGCTCGCGGCTGTGGGGAGAGTCCTGGTGGTTCTTCACCACGCGCTCGAGGATGAACCGGGGTTCGTCGACGAGGTCGGCTCCCCGCGCGTAGTTGCAGGGGTCCTGGTAGACGTAGCGGGTCTCCCCGTTGACCGCGGGGTCAAGCCGCACGCGCCCGTGCTCGATCGAGTCGATCACGAGGTGGAAGACGTGCGCGGCCTCGATCCCGTGCTCGAGGAGCCGGGGGATCACGTACTGCTTGAACGCCCTCCACCCGTGGCCGCACTCGCCGGCGATGACGAACTTGACGCCGAGCTTCCGGGCGGCGGTGACGAGATGGTCGCCGATCGCGCGAAGGTGCTTTTCGTCGACGAAGAGGCCGAAGTTCCCGAGCTCGGCGTGTTCGGTCGTGAACGTGTAGTCGATGCCCGCGAGGTGAAAGAACGTCATGTACCCCTTGAGGGTCTCGAGGTTCAGAAAGAAGTCCGCCGAGGGAGGGACGAACAGGGCGAACGCGGGCTCGTCGACCTTGGGGCGGAGCTCGAGGTGCTTTTCCTCCCGGATCTCGTCCCGGCAGAAGTCGAGCGTCGACCGGATCGCCGGCGGCGGCAGCCCGAGGTTGTTGCCCGTCCGCTCGCTCGCCTCAAGGACGGTCGCCACGTACCGCGAGACGACCCCCTGGTCGGCGAGCACCGAGCGGACCGAACGGGTCACGTCGGCCTGGTCGATGCCGAAGAGGCACATCTCGCCGCACCGCCGGCACTCGAGGCACTGATAGTAGTACGTCGCGAGCGTGCGGACGCCGGCCTCGTCGAGCGGCTTCGCCCCGAGCCACCCTTCGAGGCGGCCGCGGAGCCCGCCGTCCGCCTTCAACGCGGCTCGCAAAAGGTCGGCCCGTCCTACGGGCGAGTTGTGGATGTCGCCGGTCGCGAGATACGCCGGACAGGCGTCGAGACAGGCGCCGCAATGGACGCAGGCGTCCAGCGCGACCCTCACGTTCCGGTTTCGAGCGGTGACCTCCCGCAGCCCGTCGCGAACGTCGCGCGCGAGGTCCCCCGTCCCCGGCGGCACCTCCGCGTTCCTCCTCAGCTTGGCGACGAGCTCGGGCTTCGCCCAGAACGGCACCGCCGAGGAGCTGTCCCCGAACACGAGCGGAGGCTTAGCGCTCAGGGGGGTCACCTTCCGCTCCGGCCGGCCAGAGCCCCGAGCGCGCCGACGGGCGCAGGACGCCCACGGGCGCGCTGGTCCGCACGATCGTCGGGTTCGCGAGGTACGCGAACATGTGGACCATCTTCCCGTAC